>DHGL01000026.1 GCA_002402725.1 Anaerolineaceae bacterium UBA4799 | reverse complement strand
GACTTTCAAGACAGCATCTACAAAATCTTTCGTGCCTTTCGTCTTTTTCGTGTATTTCGTGTTTTGCCCTCCGCCGGGGGCTTGACAGCAACCGTAGGCTGGGTTGAAAACCCACCCAAAAATCAAAACGGCGGGTTCAACCAACGAACCCACCCTACAAAAACCTTCGTATTTTTCACCCTTTTCGTGTTATGCCCTCCTCCGCGGGCTTGACAACTATGTTACAATAATAATAGAACAAAAATACTATCTCGATTCCTGTTCACCAATTACTGATCACAAATCACTATTTACTTTTCCTAAGGAGCCAAATGTCAGATCAACCACAGATCATTCGTGCCAAAGGAAAACGGGGAGGGCAGCCTGGCAACCGCAACGCCTTCAAGCATGGGTACCGCGGTCTTTGCGCCCCCGAGCCGTTCGTGCGAGAGGGGTATGCCCGCAACCTCGGTCTCGTTTCCCCCAACAAACTGCCTGAAAAGGAATTGCGCAACCTGTTGGTTGAGGCGGCGATGTCGCGGTCTTTGCGCCCCCGAGCGAGTTGTGCGAGAGGGGTAGAGGACTACATGTACTTCCTTTACAACTGCAACATCGTGTCTCACGATTCAGTCGCGATCTTTGCACCCCCGAAGTGCGCGTTTCTTGCGCGCAAGAGGGGCTGTCCTCGCTGAAACCCTGCGCGGACTCTCTCTCGCAAGTATGGCGCTGGCGCGCCTGCTCCAGGTTCACTGTCAGGTTCGTGTTCATTCCTCTGACAATTCCGACCTCTCCTCTTTCCTTGCCGAAATGGACTCCGCCGTTGCCCGTTCCAACCGCATCGCCACCTCAATCTCCTGCCCCGATGAAGACGACCTTGATGACTGACCTTACAAGATCCGATTCGTTATTGATTCGTTTTTTATGTTATCGAAACCATGAAAATCGCAAAAAAAATGCACGGCATATTTTTTTCGGGTTGTTGGTGGTTTTCAACCCTACCCGCTGGGCGCAGCATGCCGTGCCCCTACGGTTTAACCATACCGTGTCCGTGATCCAAATAATGCCATGGATATGGTTGGGCATGACGATGAATTCTTCCTCGAATAATTCGACATAAGGGCGTAGTTGTGCGGTGCGGAACCATTCGTCGCGAGCAATCTCGCCCAGGGGATTGAGGTGCATTTCGTTGATATCAATGGTCCCAAAGAGGTTTTGCCGTTCGTGGGTGACGAGGGTGATGAAGGGACCGCTGCGGTTTTTGCACTCTGCCTTTGCACGAAGTACAAAGCCAGGGCTACTATGAGGTGAAGTCGTACGCTTTGAGGCGGATGGGGCGGCGGTGTTGGGAGGAAGGAGATTCATCATGCGGTAACTATGAAAACATCAGGCGAAAATCGCAACCGGCGGAGTGTAATTCCCAATCGGGGTGTACTATCCTGTAAGGGCGTATTGCAATGCGCCCCTACGAAGAACCGCCCTCCATTTCTTGTATTTCATATGATCCAGAAGGGAAATGGTTCTTTCAGTGGATGCTATTTCTTGGGCGATCATTAATGCTATTTCATAAATTTCAATGATGCTACTTACCTCCAGAAGATTTTTTCTCAATTCTTCCTTGTCCGATGAAATGTCCGATGAAAAATACCATTTTGATGCTCATGTTATAATCTCTGAGGGATTATTGCCAAAGTGGAATTCACCCAGCGTATTATGGCCAAAATAATTACAACTTCAGGAGGATGACTTGAACCCCACGAAAATACCCGGCGAAAAAGCTCTCAACATTATCCAGCGCGACCATCAGGTGATCTCGCCTTCTTACCCTCGTGGCTATCCCTTCGTGATGGACCACGGAAAAGGCGTCTATGTCTGGGATGTTGACGGCAACAGATTTCTGGATTTTGCCGCTGGAATCGCGGTTAATTCCACCGGCCATAGCCATCCAGATGTGGTGAAAGCCATTCAGGATCAGGCTGAAAAATTTATTCACATTTCGTCGGACTTCTATCACGCCAGGTGGGTTGAACTGGCGGAATACCTCAATCGTATCGCTCCTTTTGAAGAAGATGCGGTCATTTTCCAGACCAATTCCGGCACCGAAAGTGTTGAATCAGCGCTAAAACTGGCACGCTACCACACCGGCCGCACACAATTCATCGCCTTCATGGGAGGGTTTCACGGCCGCACTTACGGTTCGGTTACTTTGACCGCCAGCAAAGCCAAATACCATCACGGGTTTTATCCGCTCATGAACGGTGTCACTCATGTGCCATTCCCAGATCCTTATCGACCCATGCTTCACATGCTTCCCGCTGAGGATATTGGTGATGCGACCATCCGGTATATCGAAGAGCTTTTTAGCCACACCCTTCCACCGCAGGATGTGGCCGGCATCATCATTGAACCCATACAAGGGGAAGGCGGTTACGTAGTACCGCCCGCGAATTTCCTGCCGCAATTACGCGAATTGTGTAGCCGTTACGGCATTCTCCTCATCGCAGACGAAGTACAATCGGGTGTCGGGCGTACTGGCAGATGGTGGGCGATTGAGAACTTCAACGTCGAGCCGGATATTGTCACCAGTGCCAAAGGAATCGCCTCCGGAATGCCGCTAGGCGCGATGATTGCGCGTAAAAGCGTGACAACCTGGCCGAAAGGCGCGCATGGGAATACATACGGCGGAAATCCGCTCTCCTGCGTTGCCAGTCTTGAGACGCTGCGTTTGATTGAAAACGGATTTATGCAGAATGCCAAAACAGTGGGTGCGTACTGCCTTGAAAAACTGGCTGAGATGCAGTCTCGGCACCCATCCATCGGTGTTGTGCGCGGCATCGGTCTGATGATCGGTATTGAATTCGTGGAAGACCGCGAATCCCGTAAACCGACCGAGAAGCTTCGCGACATCATCGTAGACAGGGCATTTGAACTCGGTTTACTCACGCTTGGCTGCGGTACCAGCACCATCCGCGTCTCGCCTCCCCTGTGTATCACCCGGGAGGAAATTGATGAAGGACTCGCCGTGCTTGACGAAGCGATTACTTTCGCCGAAAAGTAAAACCGAAAACCAATAACCGTATTAATCAAACTTGCAGAGACTGCCATGCTTCCAGATTTCAGAGTCCGTCAGCGGGATTACTTGTTAGAAATATCAAGGGCTCTCACACAGGAGCTTGACCTTGTCAAGCTCCTTGAACGCATTCTGCAAATCTCATTGGAAATGCTCGCCGGGCAGGCGGGGCTCATCGCACTGCGCGTACCGGCTGAAGGTTGGAAGATACAGGTTTCAACCGGGTTGCCACCAGCGTTTTTGCGTTTCCTTGAGCCTCAACTTGCACAAATATCTGAGGAACAGGATCCTTCCGACCTGGAATTAAGGACCATCAATAACATCCTGGGCAGTTTCACCCAGGCTATTAGCCTGGGTCGATTGAGTAGCGTTGGTCTGCCGTTGATTACCGGTCAGACCGTGCTGGGAGTGATATTCGTTTTTCGAGAATATGCCGCATTTTCACCCAATGACCGGGCACTTCTGGCGAGTTTCGCTGACCAGGCGGCCATTGCCGTGCAGAACGCACAGTTATATACCCTGGTTGAGAATGACCGTCGCCGCATTACCGGGTTGCTGGATTCTGCCGCTGATGGGATTCTTATCCTCACCCGAGAGTTGCGGATTGAAAGGGTGAATCCTTCTTTTGCCCATCTGATCGGTAAACAACCTCGGGAGATGACCGGAAAAGAGCATGATGAGGTGATTCGTTGGGTTAAGCCGCCGCACGGGATGACCCTTGCTCAAGCCATCGCTGATGGCTGGCCACTCACCCCTCACGCCGCGCTTTATGTTGAAGGTGATCTTGATAGAGAAAACAGTACTCGCCCCGTCCCAGTGGGCATTACCTATGCCCCGCTCCTTTCAGACCGGGGCAGGCTCGTCAATATCATCACGACCGTTCGGGATATCACCCGTTTCCGCGAAGCGGATGAACTTAAGGCAACTTTCATTTCAGTGGTGAGCCATGAGCTAAAGACCCCTGTCGCGCTCATCAAAGGTTATGTTAGTACACTCAGGCGCGATGACGCCCACTGGGATAAGGAGATTGTCAATGACAGTCTGCAAATTATCGAAGAAGAGGCTGACCGTTTAGGCGAATACATTGAAAACCTGCTGGATGTGACTCGCCTGCAGGCGAACGGGTTCAGCCTCAACATGAATGATACCCAGCTGGCCGAAATCATCAAGCGCGTGGCCGAACGACTGCAAACCCAAACTAGCAAGCACAGTATTATTGTAGATATTCCGCAGCCACTGCCCGTCATCGTTTGCGATGATACCCGCATCAACCAGGTCATTTCCAACCTGGTCGCCAATGCAATCAAGTACGCCCCTGATGGTGAAATCCGTATCAAGGCAGTGCAGAAAGAAGCCAATATCGTCGTCTGCGTCAGTGATGAAGGTCCGGGAATCGATCCCAATGATGCGCCTTATATTTTTGACCGCTTCTACCGCGCTCCTGATGCCAGCCGTCAGACGAAAGGCGCCGGTCTGGGATTGTTCCTGGCAAAAGCCATAGTTGAAGCGCACGGGGGGAGAATCTGGATCGATTTCGAAGTAGGCCGGGGCGCGCGCATCTGTTTCTGCCTGCCTGTGTCCAACATCGGGTGACTGGTTTCTTACCGGTTTTATAAAAAATTTTCGTCAGAGTTCGGGGTGGTATAATCATCCCGTTAAATCTATTTGTCAACTGAAAAGGTAGAATTATGCCAAAAATCCAAACCGCTTGCCCTCGCTGTAAACAACCGATACTGGCCGAAGTTCAATTGCTCTTCGACATGAATACAGATCCCACTGCCAAGCAAAAATTGCTTGGCAGAACTACCAACACCGCCCGTTGCCAGGCTTGTGGTTATGAAGGGTTAATCAGCACACCAATCGTATATCATGACCCCCAAAAAGAATTGCTGCTCACTTTTTTCCCAGGCGAGCTCGGTCTTCCCCTCAACGAACAGGAAAAACAGATAGGGCCTCTGATTAATCAAGTGGTTAACGCCCTCCCGGTGGAGAAACGTAAAGGTTACCTGTTTCAGCCGAATTCCATGTTTACATATCAGTCACTGATCGACCGTATTCTGGCAGCGGACGGCATCACTAAAGAGATGATTGAAGCCCAACAGAAACGGCTCAACCTGATTCAGCGCTTATTGAGTATGACAAACGGAGAAGACCGCGTTACCGTAATCAGGCAGGAAGCCAGCCTTGTGGATGGTGAGACCTTTGCCTTACTGTCAACGCTGATCCAATCTGCGTCTGCCCAGGGCGACGAAACCAGTGCCAAACTTCTCAGCCAGGTCCAGGCAGAACTGCTGAACGAGACTGAGTTTGGGAAGAAACTACTCGCCGACAGCCAGGAAACCCAGCAAGCGCTTAAGGAGCTGGATAAGGCGAACAAAGAGGGATTAACACGTGAAAGACTGCTGGACATATTGAGTTCCGTGAAATCTGAAACCAGCCTGACAACGCTGGTGAGCCTCACACGCTCCGGTCTGGACTACCAGTTTTTCCAGATACTGAGTGAAAAAATCGAAAAAGAACAGGGTGAAAAAAAGCAATCGCTTATAACTCTCAGAGACCAGCTGCTCGACCTCACCCGGAAGATTGATAATGAAGTGAAGAAAAGGCTCGATAATGCCGCATCTTTGCTCGAATCCATCCTGAAAGAAGCAGATGCCCAGGCAGCCATAGAACAGCATGCCGAAGAAATAGATGAATTCTTTACCCAGGCTGTGCAGGTTGAATTTGAAAAAGCACACAGCGAAAACAAACTTGAGAGAATGGAGAAGATCCAAAAAGTAGTCTCTGTATTGGATAAGATGACCGCTCCCCCTCCGGAGGTCGAACTCATTCAGAAACTTCTGGAAGCCAGTGATGACGATGCCCGCAAGAAACTAATGTCAGAGAATGACGCGCTGATAAACGACCAATTTTTGCAGACTATAAATGCCATCATCACCGAAGGTTCAACCAGGAACCAAACCCCTGAACTATTGGAAGCATTGAAGAGTATGTATAAAATGGCGCTGCGCTACAACATGGAAAAGAACCTGCGCTCCTGAATTCTCTTGCCCGATCAAAAAATTCCCGGCATGCGATTCACAACGCTCCACCGGGAATTTTGGTTATTTGCTGCCAGCTCATGAATTATCGAACGCTCATTGGTGTGGATTCTCCAGCCTGGTGCCATGACCGCGTACCGTTACAATGTATTGATGTTTTCTGTCCAGTTCTGCCAGCCGTTCACGTAAGCGGCGGATGAGCGCGTCAAGCGCCTGGTCTGATACGCCTGTCGCCTCGTCTTCCTCCCACGTTTTCCTGATCAATTCTTCTCTCGTGACCACCTCACCTGCCTGGTCATATAGCGCCAGAAGAAGCCGGAATTGGGCTGCGGATAGTGGCGGCAGCAATTCTTTACTACCTATCCATACCCGCCTCGACCGCTTTTCAAGAACAAGCTTCCCCATACTCTTGAAAAGAGAAGGGTTTAAATCCTCGATGGGCATTGTGGCATCAGAGTTATAGAAAGCGAATTTCTGGATTAACGCGATTTGAATGATGTCCCCGTCACTCAGGCGCATCGATTCTAAAAGTTGTTCACCTGAAAAGAAGGTACCATTCTTGCTGCCAAGATCCTCAATGTAACAGATACCATTTTCGTTATGTACACGGGCGTGGTGACGAGAAACCTGGCGGTCCTCAATACTGATGGCACAATCATCGTCACGACCTATATCAATCACATCACGGATGATCCACCGTCTGCCCTCGAGTGGTCCCTGCAGCGCCACCAGAACCGGATATTCGTGAGTAATTGGATCGCTTAGTAAAGTAACTCCCATACCTTCCTCAAATAAGATTATACAGGATTGTCATCAGGTATAATAGATTTAGTGGGAATAATTTCTCACATTTTTCGACCCGGTCATTGAGGAGATGATTACACCCCTGAAACAAGGCAATATCCTGCGCGAGAGGTACACCATCCGGCGCGTTATTGGCCAGGGTGGTATGGGTTGTATCTACCTTGCGGATGACCTCAGGCTTGAGGGTCGGCAGTGCGCTGTTAAAGAAGTTGAACACGACAGAACACTGCCTAAAAACTTGTTAAAAGAAGCCCGCGACCAATTTCAACGTGAAGCCACAGTGCTGGCGCGTCTCGATCATCCCAATCTACCGAAGGTTTCCGACTACTTCTCAATTGAGCACAATGATTATTTGGTCATGGATTTTGTGCCTGGAGAAGATTTGCGCACCCTGATGCTCAAGCAGCGTGAAAAAAATCAGTTCATTCCAGAGAAGGATGTGCTAAATTGGGCATTCCAGCTGGCAGACGCGCTTGGATACATGCATAATCAAAACCCGCCTATTCTCCACCGCGATATAAAACCCAGCAATCTCAAAGTTACCCCAACAGGGCTCCTCAAACTTGTTGATTTCGGTCTGGTGAAAGTGCTTGCCCCTGGAGAAGTAACCATCACAATTCTTCAAGGTCAGGGAACCGCTCTTTACACTCCCTTGGAACAGTATGGCGGGGATATCGGTCATACTGATGCCCGCAGTGATATCTACGCATTCGCGGCGACGCTTTATCATTTACTCACCGCCAAGCCCCCAACAGATGCCCGCCAGAGGTTCATTACTCCAAATATGTTGCAACCAATCCGTGAGATTAATCCAGCGGTCACACAAAAAACTGAAAAGGCTATATTGTGGGGAATGGCTCTTCATCCGGATGACCGGCCATCCACCATCGACCAATTTCGTGAAGCCCTGATTGGTAGCCGTCCAGTCTCTATCCCGTCGGGAAACAGAATATCAGTGAAAACTCCCGCCTTTTACAATCGCAGAATCGGGAAACAATGGTTCATTCTGATGGGTTTGAGTTTGTTAACCCTGCTGGTTACGCTCTTGCGCTGAGCGTTGTTTGCGCGTTTTCCACCAGTAAAACAATAAACCCAATCCCAATCCACAGACTAACCCGATACCAACGATTAATAATACCTGCTCGGATGCAATTTCATCGAGTGTTGATTTTGAACCGGGTAAGCCCAGCGCCGCCCAGAGGTATCCCAGGTAACCCCCTGTACCAGCGAACAGGATAGTAAGAAAATTCCATTTGGCGCTAAGGTAAATGTGAGTGAAATAACTTAATCCAAGACAAAAACTAATGATTAATATGTTCGCGATAAGCCAGTCTGAAAATGCCACTTTCCCCTGTTTGTGTAACTGGACAGCCTTGCTCTCAGGAGTAGGTGTGGGAGGAACATCAGTTGGAGTGGTCAGTTCAGCGCCTTCCGGGATAGCAGTTGGTTCAAAGGACGTAACGACTCCACCTGTGTCTGTAATGTCAAGCCTTAAGATTTGGGAGATGAAAGCCGGATCAGCGCTCACGCTCAATTGCAGGCTGCCAATACTGGGAATCACATACATCACCCGCGCGAAGCCATCAACCGTCCTGGCTTCAAGCTGTTCAACGGAGCCACTGGTGGATCTGGTATCTATAATAAAACGAACCAAAGTGCCATCCGGCACCGGGTTTCCGTTGTTATCAATGATCACACCAGCCTTTATCGGAATGGTATCTCCTGCCTTATAAAGCAGCGGCTGGCTGTAACCAGCCAACGGTGGTTCCTGAGCTTCCTCCAATTCTAGCGGCGCTTCAATCACCAAAGGGATCATTTGATCCGGGTCTGGTGAGATCACATTCACCAGGTCATAGCCAATTCCTGGCACAGACACGGGCGGTTTTCCAGATGGTGTCAATTCCTGCATCAATACGCGTGAAGCGATATCGTAAAACTCAGGTGTGTTGCTGTATAGAGAGTAGTAAGCCGTCAACTTCGAGATGTCGGTCGAATCCAGAAAATAAGGCGCGTTGAATGCTAACCCGATGAGTTTTTTATTTCTCACCAGGTCAGGTCTCTCATCGAACAGACGTTTATATGTCTGTGCCTCTATCTTACCGGTCCCGAATTCCTCGAATGTAAAGATGATCCAGGTTGCAGCGTTTAAAGATACCAGGATTTCCTCTGTTCCATCTGCCTGTTCCAAGATCATTCTGAGATTCTCATAGCTATAGGCGGTGAGATGATTACCCAGAATTGGATCGCCTGCTCCTGACCCGTAAAGATGGATCAGTGAATTCATCATGCTGACTGCGGGAAAATCAGTCTCGTACGAGCAATTGCTGCATTGCGCGATTGTCCGTTCTTCCGATATGATAACAATGCGGTCATCCGTTCCTGGTGGATCAGGAATCAATGAGTTGAGGTCCTCTACCTCAGGGCTGATCAGTGTGACAGCAGATTGTGCAATATCCATCACGGTTGCCTGGCCTTGTCCGATGGCATCAATCCCATTGCGAGATGACAGCACATCAGCAGGGTCAAAAGCTGGATAAATCTTCATCTTTAATTGCAGAATCTTTAATACTGCCTCATCAACACGCGTGCGAAAAGCGCTGTCTTCTTCATATTTTTGAATGAAATAATCGATGGTCCTCACGACTGTTGTGTAATTGTCTTCATCCCCCGTTGCCAAGATATTTCCCATATAAAGCAGGTCGTTCCCGGCCATGAGTGCGGTACGCGCGACCTGTCTGGCATCAAACCCGGTATTTAATGGGTCAACAAATTTTCTAATGGACTCGCTTCCCAGATCATCGCTTACGATCAGTCCACCCGTTGCACGCCAGGGACTCATTTCGGGCAGGTTCATTATTTGGTCAACAGCCGCAGGATCAAATGAGATTGGTTTCGTCGAAGGCTGGATGTTACCCTGGACTCCCTGGTAGCGGATGTGAGACAGGAGTAAACCATCCACAACCCCCGATTGACCCTGTTCGATGTTTGTCACTTTAAAGAAGGGCGCGAGTTCCACATTAATCAATTGCTCGAAAGACTTTCTTACTGTGGCTATTTCTTCAACTGGTTGCCGGTCTGAACTCCCGCTACCGGGAAAGTGGGTGGCAATCACAGCCACACGATTCGCGCTGCCAGCTTGAACCCCTTCAATGTAGGCTTTCCCAAGCTTTCCCACCCAGTAGGAATTGCCGCCAAATGTCCTCACGCCCAGGTCATACCTGCCCTCAGTATGGGGGATATCCAGCACATCCAGCGAAGGGCCAATAAGCATATTGATTCCCAACGCCTCCAACTCGGTCCCCAATAACGTGCCAGCCGCCCGGGCCTGCGCTGTTTCCCAAGTGGCGCCTATTGTCATCTGGTTGGGGAGGTTAGTGACCCCGTGCAGGATTTGTTCTTCTGTATCAAAATCCCCATTTTGGGTGATCGCTATCAGCAGTGGTGTATAAGGTCCCTGATCATTCGCCAGTTGCGTGGTTGTCTGCAGGTCGGTTACCAGTTCTTTCAACGCCCCTACAGTGTTTTCAGGGCCGGTAAAATTATCGTTATCCTTTCTCAGTACAACGCCTCCAATATGCTTGTCCTCGATAAGGCTGAGTATCTGGCTTCCCTCCTGCGCTGAGGAACCCTGGAAAGAGACCAGGAAAACCTGCCCCACTCTTTCCGCAGCGGTCATTTCCACCAACAGGTCATGTGGGACAACTTCATTTACATTTGCCTGAGCGCGAGCATTCGCCTGACCAGTTGCTGACGGAACAGCCAGACTGAGGATGATTAGCAGCAGGAGAATGCACTGAAAGATTTTCTTCAAGCGATTTTGCCGACCTTACGGAGATTGAATGATTTCATTAAATAGCTCAGGTTGAATATTTCCGCCGGTGAAGATGATCATGGTGGGATTCAAATTAATTTTACCAGCAAGTCGGGCCGCTAATCCAACTGCCGCTGAACCCTCGATTCTCTCCTGATATTTAAACCAGCAAAACCGGATGGCTGCGCGGATTTCTTCTTCGCTTACCAGGATGACGTCATCGACTAATTGACGTATCAATGGAATAGTGATCGAGTCGTGGGCAATCTCCCCGGATAGTCCTTCTGCGATGCTATCAGATTCGACCACGCCATATTGCGAACCCGAATGGAAAACCTGGTGTGCAAATGCCGATGCCACTGATTGCACACCAATAAGTTGTGGTCGCTTCTTTAATGTGCTCAGGTAAACACCTAATCCAGAAATCAACCCCCCACCTCCCACCGGGACCAGGAGTGAGCGAATCCCATCCAACCCTCCCAATTGCTCTGCGAGCTCGAACCCTATCGTCCCCTGCCCGGCAATGACCTGTGCATCGTTGTAAGGAGAAATAAATACCTTCCCGCTAGTTCGAGCATAAGCGACGGCATACTTCTCCGCCTCAACATATCCGCCTACAACCAAACGCACATCAGCTCCAAGTTGTCGCATCGCTTCAACTTTTACCGGACTGGCATGTTCGGACGCGAAAACAGTGCAAGAACTCCCCAGACTGGCTGCTGCAACCGCGACTCCCTGCCCATGGTTACCTGCTGAACAGGAGACCAATCCCTTTTCCAACGCCAACTTTTCCAAACTAAATACTTTGTTCGAAGCGCCTCTTAACTTGAAAGAACCGGTCTTTTGACGGTTCTCCCACTTACAATAAATGCCCAGTTGTGTATCTTTTGTAATGGGTGTTGGCACGATTATTGGCTGGATGCGCTTCACAGCATCGATCACCCATTCAGCCGGTGTCACTTTCGCTCCAGGATCCTCAATGCCTTTACAGGGTCATCAGTAAAGAAACCATCTACCCCTAAAGCAATCAGTCTTCTTAGATCTATTTCCTCGTTTACCGTCCAAACGTGCACCCTTCTGCCACGCTTTCTTTCAATGTTCATGTAGCGCTGATTGACATCTTTCACGTATGGATGGATGATATTGGGAGAGAGCTGTGTGAATAATGCCGAGCGTGAAGTAATTCCAAGGATTCCTTGCGATGCCAGCAACGCGACCGGAACTCCCGGGAGCAGGGTTTTGATCTTCTTCAGGTTTCCGGGTACAAATGAAGAGAAGAGCACTTCTTTACTTAATTGATGCCGCTTAACGATCTCCGCCACTACCGGCACCAGGTCATCATTACGAGTAGCGTAATTGGTCAGTTCAACATTGATAAAAATCCGCTTCCCCACACTCTCAAATACTTCGTCCAGAGTTGGAATTCTTTCCCCTGTGTATGTGTCAAAACGGTATTGCGCATTTAACTTCTTCAGGTCCTGCAGCTTTATATGGTCGACTCGCCCGCTGCCATCTGTAGTGCGGTCCACGGTTTGATCGTGAATGACCACCGCCTTCCCATCAGCGGAAAGCTTCACATCCAACTCAATCGCGTCAGCCCCCTGACTTACCGCCAGATCAAACGCAGCAATGGTATTTTCCGGAGCGTATTGGCTGGCACCGCGATGAGCGAAAACCACAGGTTTAAGGAGATTCTCAAGCAATTACAGCTCCACAAAATAGGAGGAAGCGGCTTTATCTATTATTTCATGCGACATGACCGGATCGATTGTGAGATACCGTGAAATATCAATGATTTGGTCACAAAGATCACGCGGATGCGAAGCTCGCAGTCGGCGGTTATGCTTGATATACCATTCCTTCAAGAGGTAGTTCAATCCCTCATCGGAAAACACAACCCCCTTCTGTGCGGCTACCCGCATGAATATCTCTCGGTAATGTGCTGCGTCAGGATCGGTAATTTCGATTTTATGACGCAAACGCCTCAAGAACGCTTCGTCCACCAGGTCTTTCGGCGGCAGATTGGTTGAAAACATCACAAGCACATCGAATGGTACCTCTATCTTACGGCCTGTATGCAAGGAGAGGTAATCGATGCGATTCTCCAGGGGAACGATCCAGCGGTTAAGCAAGTCGCGAGGTCTCACCTGCTGCCTGCCAAAATCATCGATTAAGAGAATCCCACCGTTCGCTTTTACTTGAAACGGCGCTTCGTAAAACTTCAGGGTTTCGTTAAAAACCAGGTCCAACCCGGTTAGTGTTAATTCTCCGCCCACCATGATGAAGGGTCTTTGAATTTTCACCCAGCGCAGGTCTTTTCTGCCCTTCATGCCTCGGTTCTGCGGGCCGGTCTCATCTTCCGCTGCCAGTTGATGGTTCATTGTGTCGAACATGGTGATTACCTGACCGTCAACGTAGATGGCATATGGGATATACATCGATTGAGTCAACACCAGGTTGCCAATTGCCCGCGCAACACTGGTTTTTCCGTTTCCTGGAGCACCATATATGAAAATGGATGTGCCCGAATTTACCGCCGGTCCCAATCTATGGAATACGTCATCGCCAAATACAAGGTCTCCCATAATTTGACGCATATTGCGGCTGGTCACGAGCATCCTACCACGGCTTTGCCGGCGAACAGAATCGTTATAAGCTTCAAGTGGTACTGGCGCCGGACCGGCGTATTGACTGCGCTCAAGTGCTTCACGTGCGTGAGTAATACCCGCGCCAGTGATGGCATATAAATATGCGCCTTCTCCCAGCCCCATCTGAGAGGATTTGACTTCCACGAGCTTATCCCGTTTAAGGGCGTCCAGCAGTTGATCAACCATGCCTGTAAACGGTAGGCATAGGGCTTCTGCCACCTTGTAACCAGTCATGAATCCCTGGAAATACAATATCTTCAACGCCAGGTCCTGCAGGAACAACGCGCCGAGACCTGTGTCTTCTATAGTATTGATGGGATTTGGTGTGTAATGATCGCTTGTGTTCGCCTCGGGATGGCTTCTGGATAATGATGAGGCCAGAGTTTGATCCGTCACAAAGACCCTCCGCAAAAAATAAATTGGATGAATGCAGCAAAAATAATTATAGCATGCCAACGGGGGGATTAATTCACTATGGGGCGGTGCGAACGCTTCCTTTCAAATCTGATATTTACAATGATCGCGCCTAAAAATGCCAATACAAGCCCCAGAATCCCCGCCAGATCCAAAGTCTCGTTTAGAAAGATCCACGAGAAAATGGTAACGAAAACCAACATGGTGCCATTGATGATGGAGGATTCCACGGCAGTTAGCGTCTGTAGCGCGTAATTCCATAAAACAAAGGTGAATGATGTGTTCACCAGCGCCAGCACCAGGATGATTACCAGGCTCTGAGTGTTTAGTTGAGGTAAGCCCTGCCATAGCAGACCGGTTGCCAACATCGGGATGGATCCGATTCCCATAGCTGCCAAAGTGACCGCAATTGGGTTTACTCTCCCGCCAGAATTAACCTTCCGTCCAACCAGTGATCCGATTGTGTTTGCTAATAGACACATTACTCCAAAAACAAACCCGAGGATGGAGTTGCCTGCGAAGCCTTCAGGGTAAAAGAAGACGAACATGCCTGCAAGGTTTATCAGTACACCCAATACCTGCACTTCCGTCGGAAACTCCTTAATGAGAAAAATCGCCGAAATTGTGACCAGAATCGAGGTCAGGTTGAGTAACAGGCTTAAGGTGGTTGCTGGCAGGTAGTTCAGACTTAAGAACTGAGTTCCCTGGGCGATAAAATAAGAAAAGAATCCCATCAAAATGATCAACCACCAGTCACTCTTGCTAAAATCCCTGAGCTGTTGCCTGACATTTTTTTGAAATATGAAAGGCACTAAAAAAAGGAAAGCCAAAAAATAACGCAGCCCGGCAAAAGTGAGTGCAGGGATATCCCGCAGCCCAATTTTGATGAGCACCCAGGAAGAAGACCAGATAACTACCACCAAAAAACTCAAGAGGATGGCTTTGATTCTGCTCGGTGGTTTTCTCATTCAGAAACCAACCGCTGATATCTTCATATCTTTTATGTTCAATTGTAATGTCGCCATGCCGTTGTAATGATTGACATCGATAGTATAGGCAATATCAAAACGTGGTTTTTCTTCATACCAGGTTTGATACCAGCCAGCCTGGTTAAACGCAACCGCCCGGTTGATGGGGCTACCCTGTACTGAAAAACTGAGGTGTGAACTTTCCTTTCCCATTACCTGCATGCGTTCCACTATTACGCCCCGGGAAATAAACAATGGCGCGGGGTTTCCCATGCCCGTCGGCTGCAACTGGTCTATCATGCCATAGTATTCTGGTTTAAACCGGCATAACTCAATCTCCAGGTCAGCCTTCAGCATTGGGCGCAAGTCCTTCGCCCCCAGTTCCCTGGCAGCGATTTCCTGTAAGCGCGCCGTTAATTTTTCCTCATTCTCCAGCCGTACTGTGAAACCTGCCGCCATTTCATGCCCGCCATGGCGTACCAGCAAGTCAGCACATTCATCCAAAGCCTTAGTGATATGAAAGCCATTAATGCTCCTGCAGGACGCGCGAATGGTTTCCTCCAACCGCTCCCCCACAATTGCCGGCCGGTGGAATTTTTCTACCAGCCTGGAAGCCACCAACCCGACGATCCCTGAGCTGTACTCACTGTCAAACGCAGTGATGATATAAGTCGACTCAAGGTTAGTCACTGACAACTGGGCTTTTTCTTGCGCTACCAGTGTGGCTTTTTGTCTTTCCGAGTTCTGATTATCCAATATCTGAGCCGCTTTAACCGCTTCAACACTCGATTTCGAGATCAGCAAGTCGTAGGCTTGCAGGGCTGATTCCATCCTTCCGGCGGCGTTCAACCTCGGTCCTAGCATAAAGCCAATATCTGTAGCGGTTACCTGGCGCACATCACGTCCCGATACGCCTATCAGAGCGTTCAAACCAACCCGGTTACCTTGCTTGAGGTAATTAAGTCCCCTGGCAACCATTAACCGATTCTCGCCAGTCAATGGGAGCATATCCGCAACCGTGCCCAGTGCCACCAGGTCAAGCCACTCATCCGCTTTACGAACGTCCATACCCTTTTTTATAAATAATCCCTGCGCAATTTTATAGGCCACCCCCACCCCGGCCAGGTCTTTGTACGGATATGGATCGTTTTCCTGTTTGGGGCAAATGACAGCGTAACCCGCGGGCAAATCTCCTTTAGGGAAGTGATGGTCGCTGATGATCAAGTCCACACCCAGGTTCTTGGCGGTTATAGCCTCACGCGGGGAGCGAATACCACAATCGACAGTTAAGATGATGCTCGCGCCGTGCTTTCTGGCAAGCACATGAATGGCTTCATCGTTGAGTCCATATCCTTCTTCAAAGCGATTGGGAATGTAAGGTTCGACGATTCCGCCCAGTCTTTGCATCACTTCAACCATCATCACGGTCGCGGTGACGCCATCAACATCATAATCTCCATAAACAACAACTTTTTCACCGTTGTCGAATGCTGAGATCAGCCTGTTGACTGCCGATTCAAGATCGAGCAATAAGAAAGGGTCCGCGAGTTCGCCATCGTAGGAAAGATATTTGCGGGCGTCCTCTGCTGTGCAAATGCCGCGATTGTAAAGCAGCTGCCGAAAAAGTTGTGGATAATCTGAAAGCGCTGCCTCGGCAGCACCATCGATTTTCGGGTAAGTCTCCCACCGTTTGGTATGATTCCTGTCGGGCATCGGTAATTCCTTGTTTTGTTGGATGGGCTCGCTTTTCGATAAAAGAACGATTGGCGTGACAAATTCCGCTCAAGTATAAACGAGCAGCCAGTCAGCCGCAAGGCAGTTACCGGCAGTTTCCGGCAGTCTATCGTCTTAAGGTCTTTCAAGTAAAATATAGGCATGGATGTAATCGGAAAGTGACCCCACAACAAATTATCACCCTCATCATTTTTAGCCTTGCGGTCATTCTGTTCGCCACAAACCGTGTCCGCGCCGACCTGGTAGCCATTATCGTTATGGTTACCCTCGGTTTGACGGGAGTGGTTGGTGCCAATGAGGCATTTTCCGGCTTCAGCAGTTCCGCCGTCATGACCATTCTTGGTATCTCGATAATTTCCATCGCACTTCAACTTACTGGTGCGACCAATTCCCTCGGCAAAATCATCCACAAGGTAGGCAACGGCAACGAAAAGTTGGTCGTTCTCCTCGTCTCTCTATTCGGTGCGATAGTATCCCTATTCATGAATAACATCGCGGCTGTCGGGGTGCTCCTACCGGCGGTGATGTCTTTATCCCGCAGGAGCAGGATCTCGCCGTCACGCCTGCTCATGCCGCTGGCATTCGGCACCATTCTGGGCGGAATGGCGACATTATTAACGACTTCCAATATTATCGTTAGCGGCGCGCTCAAGGATGCAGGTTTGCCTTATTTCGGCTTGCTGGATTATTTTCCAATTGGCGGTCCTGTGATGGTGATGGGGATTCTCTACCTGTCATTTATTGGTATCCATCTCCTTCCTGCCAAAACCCTGGCCAACAAAATGGAAGACCGGCGTGAATTCACGGAGAAATTGAGTGATTTCTACCAGGTGAGAAAGAACCTGGTTAAAATCGAACTCCTGCCAGATTCTGAAATGACTGGAAAATCCATTGAAAATGGGCATTGGTACAATCGGGTGCATGTGAACATTCTTGCGATTATCAGGGGAAAAGAATATATTTTTTCCCCTGACCCCTGTACAATTCTCAAACCAGGGGATATCCTGGTTGCTCGCGGTAGAGCGAATGATGAAGACACTGCACCCCTGAACCTGCGGGTTTCTCCGGTAAATATCACCGATTTCAAGGTATCTGATGAAGCCCATCCTCTGGCTGAGATCATCATTTCCCCTCATTCGCGGTTTATTGGCAAATCGATCCACGAGCTTGACTTTCGCGAACGCTACCAGTTGAACGTGGTGGGTATCTGGCGTGGCGGCAAGCCGATTGAAGATGATTACACTGAGATGAGTCTGCACTTTGGCGATGCTCTTCTCGTCCAGGGTCCTTCTATTCAAATCCGCAATCTCAAGAAAAGCGAGGACCTTATCGTCCTCGAAGAGGACCCTGACGCGGTGCTGCTGCCGCGCAAAGGGTTGTTGACAATCCTCATCACCCTTGTCACCCTCACCATCGCCGCGCTGGGCATCTTGCCGGTGGCGCTGGTGGTAATGGGAGGCGCTGTGCTGCTCATTCTCACAGGCAGCGTCGGAATGAACGATGCGTACCGCAGCATTGAATGGAAAGCCATTTTCCTTATCGCCGGCCTATGGCCATTGAGTATAGCGCTCCAGACAACTGGATTGGCAGAGATGGCAGTATCCAACGCTCTTGGTCTCATCGGTAATGCGCCACCCATTTTCCTGGTCGCGGTGTTTCTATTAGTTTCCATGCTCCTCACACTGCTCATGAGCGGGCAGGTCACCGCCATTGTAATGATCCCTTTGGCACTTGTCACAGCCCAGGGATTAGGCATCGACGCGCAGCCTTTCGCTATGGCGGTTGCCATGGGCTGTTCGCTGGCTTTCATCTCTCCATTGGGTCACCCTGTAAACATCATGGTCATGAACCCCGGCGGTTACGCTTTCAAAGATTATCTAAAGGTTGGGCTTCCCCTCACTATCGCGGCTTATTTGATCATCATCTTCGAAATCAAACTCTATTGGGGACTATAATACATCTCCATGGAACAAACCAAGTTCTCCTTCAACCTGCTCAAGGAACAGGATTCGGCCAGAGCTGGTATTTTCTTCACACCGCATGGTCCACTTGAGACACCTGTTTTTGCTCCTGTAGGCACCCAGGCTACGGTAAAAGCCGTCACCCCCGCGCAACTTGAGCAAACCGGCGCCACGCTTGTGCTGGCCAATACATACCACCTCTACCTGCGTCCCGGTGCTGAGCTGGTGGCGGCGCACGGTGGCTTGCACCAATTCATGCAATGGAAAAAGCCCATACTCACCGACTCCGGCGGCTTTCAGGTGTTTTCGCTCTCTGACACGCGCAAAGTGGATGAAGACGGCGTGACTTTTAAAAGCCATATCGACGGCTCGATGCAGCGCTTTACGCCTGAAAGCTCCATAAAGGTTCAGGAGCAACTCGGCGCTGATATCGTCATGGCTTTCGATGAGTGCGCAGTTCCCGATGACCTGGTATACAGCCGTGTTGCGTTAGACCGAACCCATGCCTGGCTGGAACGCTGCGTCAAAGCCAAAACACGGCCCGACCAGGCGCTGTTTGGCATCGTCCAGGGTGGAATTTTTCCGGAACTACGCCGCGAATCCGCGCGCTTTGTTGCTTCATTTGACCTGCCCGGTATCGCTATCGGCGGGCTTTCAGTCGGCGAGACCAAGCGGCAGATGCACGCTGCGCTTGAGGAGGTCACTCCCCTCTTGCCGCGCGCTAAACCCCGCTATCTCATGGGCGTCGGTTCTCCTGAAGACCTGGTGAACGGCATCTTACGCGGGGTGGATATCTTCGACTGCGTTCTGCCCACCCGGCTGGCACGCCACCAGTCTGCTTTCACTCCAAACGGACGCGTTAACCTGATGAACAGCATATTTGCGCGTGATATTAACCCAATTGATGACACATGCCATTGTTATACATGCCAGCACTTCTCGCGCGCTTATCTGCGTCATCTGATCATCGCCAAAGAAATGCTCTCCGCCACGCTCATCTCAATCCATAACATCCAGTTCCTGGTTGACCTCGTGAAGCAGGCACGCACGGCCATCCTTGATGCCAACTACCCGCAATTCGCCTCTGCCTTCCTGGAAGCTTATAAAATTAAGGAGCAAAAATGAGTATTTTGCAATCCCTCATTTTGGGAATCATCCAGGGGCTCACGGAATTTTTACCGATATCTTCATCAGCGCACCTGGTATTGGTGCCATTCATATTCAACTGGACTATCCCCGAGAGCCAGATATTCCCGTTCGATGTACTGGTTCAACTCGGCACATTGGTTGCAGTCGTCATTTATTTCTGGCAAGATCTCTGGGCTATCATCAAGGCCTTCGTGACCGGAATCATCCATCGAAAACCCTTCGCGGAGGAAGATGCGCGCATGGGTTGGTTTCTGGTGCTCGCCACTATCCCTGCTGGTCTCGCCGGGATTTTTCTCAAAGACAAGGTTGAAGCTGCGTTCAACAATCCCAGGCTAACCGCTTTTTTCCTTTTCGTTACTGCCATCTTCCTGGTCGGGGCAGAAATTTTTGGCCGCCGCAGTCGCCCGCTTGAAAAAATGACCTGGAAGGACGCGTTGTGGGTGGGGGTTTTTCAGGCTTTCTCTATTTTTCCGGGCATCTCCCGCTCCGGTTCAACCATCACCGGCGGCATGACGCGCAATTTTGACCGTCCTGCGGCGGCGCGCTTCGCATTCCTCATGTCCATTCCCGTCATGCTCGCGGCGGGTGTCTTCAGTTTGCCAGATCTCTTTGATATCCCTGATTTAGGTGCCTTCCTGCCAATCGTTCTTGTCGGTTTTGTGGCTGCAGGAGTGGTAGGGTACTTTTCAATTCGCTGGCTGCTGTCTTTTCTTTCAAAGCGCTCTCTAATTTACTTCGCCGTTTATTGCGTATTGATGGGCTCAGCTGTGCTCATTGTCAGCGGCATCCGTCAATCCAACTCCAACCTTGCGGGGGCGCCTTTTGGTTCTTCCGCGACTGCCAGCGCAGAGAGCCCTCTCTTATCACCGGCTGTCATCGAGGAAACCATGCCACTTGAGATCTCTCCCTCACTGGATTGGCTGCGAGCGCCTACCAGTTCCTGCGCAGCCTCCATCCCCGGTTTCGCTGCGCTCATAGTTGACGCGGGTTCAGACAGCGGTGATGAAGTTCAACTGAGGTGGGGTGAACCACCTTTATTAAATCAGAAAGCTATGGTTATCGGGGAAGACAACCTGGCCTTTATTGTCAACCCGGATAATCCCTTGCAGAAGTTACCCCTTGCCCTGCTGCAGCCCATACTCTCTGATGAAATTGATACCTGGGGACAGGTTCAAATTGCCTGCCCTGAGTGTTTTTCTGAAGGGCAAATGGATGACTTGATTGACCAACCCGTGGACTTACTGCTCTATCCTGAAGAAGATGATACACGCCGGATATTTGACGAGACTATCCTGAGTGGGCCAACTGTATCAACGGCAACCTCTTACCTCGTTCCCTCCCCGGAACTTATGAAGCAGGAAATCGCCGCTAAAGTAAATACGCTCGGGTTCCTGCCCGAGCGGGCTGCAGATGCTTCAGTGAAAGTCATTCAAGTCATGGATGGTTCCAAGTTGGTTAGAATCTCCCGCCCTATTCTAGCCATCAGCCAAAGCGAGCCCCGAGGACTGGCAAATCAATTCCTGGTCTGTCTCCAGGCAGCCATCACGCCCTGAACGGGTACCGTTAACTCGTATTTCAACAAACCCAACCCCCCGGTCGAAATCACGAGGGGTTTATGAATTCGAACAAACCGCTTACGCTGTTTCCAGGTACCGCACCAGTTCCCAGTCGGTCACATCCAGGCGGTAGTTGTCCCACTCAGACCATTTCGCGCGCACGAAAGCATCGTATAGTGTCTCTCCGAGGGCGCATTTAATAACGTCATTATTTTCCAATTCCATTAATGCCTCGCGCAGTGACCCCGGGAGTTCAACAATGTTCAGATGCTTCCGTTCCTCGCGCGTTAATTCATAAACATTCACATCATTCAGCGGTTCCGGAGGAGTGAGCTTGTGATCAATACCGTACAGCGCGGCAGCCAGCATGCTGGAATACGCCAGGTATGGATTGCACGACGGGTCTGGACAGCGCAGCTCCACGCGCACCGCGGTGGTCATGCCTTCCATCGGGCGGGGGATGCGAATCAGGGCGGAGCGGTTGGTCTGCGCCCAACCCACGTACACCGGAGCCTCGTACCCTGGCACCAGCCGCTTATAGGAATTGACTGTCGGCGCGGTTACCGCTGAAAAAGCGTGCGCGTTCGCCAGTTGCCCGGCGATAAAATTGTATGCCAGCGGAGACAAGTTGAACTCGTCAACCGCATCATAGAACAGGTTATTGCCCTTAAGGTCAAAAAGCGATTGGTGACAGTGCATCCCCGAGCCGTTGATGCCAAAGATAGGCTTGGGCATGAAGGATGCGATCAAACCATTCTGCGCGGCGATGGCCTTCACCGTGTACTTGAGTGTCAGCACATTATCCGCGGAGCGCAAGGCGCTGCTGAAGTGAAAATCAATCTCGTGCTGCCCCAGCGCGCACTCATGGTGCCCCACCTCCACTTCCAGTCCCATCGAGTCAAGGGCTTGCATCAGTTCTGTGCGTACACGTACCGCCTCGTCGTTCGGGGAAAAGTCGAAGTAGCCGCCCACATCATGCGGTACCGGGCGGATATCCGTGCTGCCATTGCGTCGGAAAAGGAAGAACTCAGGCTCAGAGCCTACCATGAATCGCATACCGCGCTTTTCTAGTTCTGTCAGCTGCCGGCGCAAGTTGCCACGCGGGTCGCCCGCAAAGGGCGTACCATCCGGGTTGTAGATATCGCAGAACAGGCGCGCGCGGCGCATGTTCTGTGGCGACCAGGGCAGTACCGCGTACGTGTCGATATCTGGCACCAGGCGCATATCGCTTTCCTGGATGCGCGCAAATCCCTCAACCGACGAACCGTCGAACCAGATGCCCTGGTTCACCGCGTCTTCCAGTCGTGAGATCGGCGTATCCACGCTCTTCACCGTTCCGGTCACATCAGAAAACTGGAAGGAGATGAAACGCACATCATCTGCTTCCACCCGTGCGAAAAGTTCTTTTTTATCCATCATTACACTCCTGGCTTAAGAATTAAGGCATGCTTTTGGGCATGCCTTAATTTAAGTTTCACAATCAGCATCCCTTCCGCTTAATAACACAGGCACGCCATTCTGCCTGGCCGGTGTCAGCTATCTGTGCTGCGTGTCACCACGCGGTTTTGTTCACTGACTTGCTTGGGAAGGGAGATGGAAGCCCCTGGCAGGGCTCCGGAGGCATCCGCTGATCGTTCGATTTTCCCCTGTGCATCCCCCCAGGGTTAACATCCCTCTCGCGAAGGAGAACCTCCACCTCGTCATCTCGGTCGCCCGAGACGCAGCCGCTGTTTCTCTCTTTATTCAATTGTTAATTGCGACTATCATACAGAGTAAGCGGTTAAAAGTCAATCCCCGGTTTTGTATCGGTTGTGTATCGGTTTTGTATCAAATCCTTGGATACATTGGATACAGCGATCACGCGGCGAACTTCGTGACGGATGCCGATCTGTACGAGCAAATCAACCGCATCAGCGATCATTTGGTTGGCTTCATGTGGCTTTACTCCAGCATCCGCACCCATGACTGTTGCTAACCGCTAGGTTGCTTCACGCGGACTGTCCGCATGAAAAGTGCAGGCTCCGCTATGGCCAGTCATCAAAGCTCTGAATTGACTCATGGTTGCCATGCCATCCCGAGCTTCACCAATAATCAAAAAGCCAGGGGAAGGCAGTAATAGTCTTCCCCTGGTGGAACGAAACTTTATGCGGGTTGCAGATTGGCCTTCTTAGCCTTCAACCCTTCCAGCACTTTCTCGGGATAGGCTGGCAGATGGCGGATACGTACACCCGTAGCATTATAAATGGCGTTGACCACCGCCACATGCGGTGAGGTCAACGGCAGCTCACCCACGCCAGCCGCTCCGAACGGGCCTTGCGGGCGAGGGCTTTCGGTGTAATAAATGTCGATCTTATCGGGGATATCCTTGGCATACGGGATGCCCGCGCCTAGCATAGTGCTGTGCTTGTCATAATCCTCGAAGTCTTCAGACAGCGCCAGTCCAATACCCTGGGCCACGCCACCATAAATCTGGCCGTCGACCACCAGCTTGTTGTTGATCTTACCAACGTCAGCCATCACGGTCATGCCCTCGACCGTAGTCTTGCCGGTCTTGGTGTCTACATCCACTTCAGCCATAAACACGCCATACATGTACACTGCAAATGGCTTGCCCTGGCCGTTCTCATCACAGTTGCTGTTAGCAGATGCAGCCCACTTGCCGATGTATTTAAGCGGTAGATTCTCGGTTGTCATTTCCTTGTACGTGCGGAAAATTCCATCCGGCTTACGCATGGCTTCCACAAGCTGGTCGCAAGCGTTCTTGATGGCGTTGCCCACCACCACTTGGCTGCGGCTTCCGCCTGCGGGACCGCCATTGGGAGTGCGAGCGGTATCGTTCAACACCAGCTCGATCTGCTCAGGCTTGATGCCCAGCGGACGTAGGCCTTCGTGAGCCGTGCCCAACACGCCCATATCGGCGCCTTGGCCATGATCCTGCCAGGTAGTATAAACGGCCACGCCGCCATCTTTCTTCAGCTCGATCCAGGCTTCTGCGCCATCCACACCATCCAGGCCGCAGCCATAGATGCCCAACGTAACGCCCACACCCTTCTTGTGCTCGGGAGTCGATTCTTTCTTGGTTTTCTCCACTGCTTTCTTGTATAGGGGGCGCAGCTTCTCGATCATCTCAGGGAATGGATATACTTCCGGTTCCTGCCCGGTGGGCGTGGTGCTGCCAGGGGTGTAGCAGTTCAGGTAGCGAAATTCCAGTGGATCTATGCCGGCTTTCTCAGCCAGCTCGTCTACGATGCTTTCGGAGGCCAGGAAGGCCTGCGGTGAGCCGTAAGCGCGGAAGGCTGAACCCCAGGCATGGTTGGTGCACACAGTGCGGCCTTTACCGCGAATGCTGGGGATGTTGTAACCAGCCCCCATGTATTGTACGCCGCGCAGAGTCAGCAGGTCACCGAACTCGGAGTACGGACCGTGGTCGACAGAGTAGTCGGTTTCCATCGCGACGATCTTACCGTCTTTATCGGCAGCCATCTTGATATCCATCCAG
This sequence comes from Anaerolineaceae bacterium UBA4799, assembly GCA_002402725.1. The sequence goes on along the minus strand of DHGL01000026.1, from coordinate 13,435 downwards.
AAGGGTGAGCGCTTGCCGGTGTACTGCATGTACTGCTGGTAATCATATTCCAGGTAGACCGGGCGCTGGGTAGCGATGCAGGCTGCGCCGAGCAAGGCTTCCATGGTCGGGCTGAATTTATAGCCGAAGGTGCCGCCAGCCGGGTTCTGGATCAGGCGGAGCTTGTCTGGCTCAACACCCAGGCCGGGGGCGATCATGTACAGGTGCAGGAACAGGCCGATGGATTTGGAGTGGATCGTCAGGCGTCCTTCCTCGTCGTAATAGGCAAAGCCCATATCGCTTTCAATGGTCATGTGCGGCTGGCGCTGCAGATAGAATTTATCTTCCACAACATACTTGGCTGATTTCATGATCGGCTTGGTGTCGGGGCCTTTGGCAATCTTCTGCTCGAAGTATACGTTGGGTGTGCCGGGGTGAATTTCAATGGCGTCTTCGGCCATGGCCGCCGGGGCGCTCATGTAAGCGGGCAGCTCTTCCAGTTTTACTTTAACCTTCTTTGCCGCCGCTTTAGCCTGTTCGATGGTATCGGCGCAAACGATGGCGATGGCGTCGCCGCGCTGGAAGACTTTGGTGTCGCACAGGATCGGACGATCCCAGCCATCGCCCTTATTGCTGGGGAAGGTGATCAGGCCTGTGATGCGGTTCTTGCCCTTGACATCCTTGTGGGTGACAACCTTGAACACGCCAGGCATCTTCTCGGCTTCTTTGGTGTCGATTGAAATGATGTTGGCATGTGGGACTTCAGCCTGCACCAAGGCCAACTGCAGCGTGCCGGGGGGCATCTTCAAGCCCAGGTCTTGACCGTAATCCAGTGTGCCGGTGGCTTTGGCTACAGCTGTCGGGCGAGGATACTTGCCACCCCAGATTTTGCCATCCTTGGGCAACTTGTATTCCAGCTCTTCGCGCTTCATCTCGCCGCGCAGCACCTTGGCTGCATCCATAATGCCATCCACAATCGGCTTGTAGCCAGTGCAGCGGCAGGCATTGTGGTGCTGGGTCAACCAGGAGCGCACTTCCTCACGCGTCGGTTTCGGGTTGCTATCCAGCAGAGCCTTGGCCGAGACGACCATGCCAGGGGTGCAGTAACCGCACTGCGCCGCGCCGTGCGCTACCATCGCCAACTGGATGGGGTGCATTTTCTCGGGCGTGCCGATGCCTTCAATCGTAATGATCTCGGCACCGTCCTTGACGCGCTCCATCTTGGTCAGGCAGCTCAAAGTGAGCTTGCCATCCAGAATAACCGAGCAGGCTCCACAGTGACCGTCATTGCATGACACCTTGGTCCCGGTCAGCAATAGCTGCTTACGCAGCACGTCTGATAGAGAGGCATTTGGGTCGAAGATGACGGTTTTATTGACTCCATTTATATTCAGTAGCTTTTTTTGCATTCTTTCCTCCAAATTTTGATTGATTGGGAAAACTTTACAAAAACATGCAATCTGGTTTATAGAGTCCCCTAAACACTTACGACCAAATAAATTCTAGCACAATCCTGGCATTGATTCAATTGCTCCCCGGTTTTGTATCTTCTGAATCTTAAGAAAAGGGCAAGGTCATCAGCTTTCTACCGTGGGCGACAATTTTGCGAGCGCTGCCAGCGCTTCGTTGTTGTCGGGTTCTTCGATGAGCGAAGTGGCATAGTACGCGTAAGCCACTTTGCCATGCCGGTCCACCAGGATCACAGTCGGTGAGCCGATTTTAAACAGGCGTTTCAACTGCATGTACGCCGACGCGACCTGTGAACCTTTGTCTGTCAGGATGGGGTAGGGGGTCTGCGTCTCGCGGAGGTAGCGTTCGATCATGCGTGGACCATTTGGCACCATCACCAGCACCTCGCAGTTGAGTGCCTCAAATTTAATATAGTCATGGCGCAACTGCGCCATATGATTGGTGCAGTGCGGTCAGGCAAAGCCGAGGTTGAACACCAGCAGCGCATGCTTACTCTTAAGGATTTCCGAGAGCCGGTAAAACTCGCCAGTTTGGTCCGGGAGCTCAAAGTCCGGCGCGGTATCACCTACCTGTAAACAAGTCATCATTTTCTCCTGCTCTCTATGTAATCATTCATGAGCGCAAGTGTAACAAGTTTTTCGGTCTACAGGAAGCAATAGTGCAACAGCAATAGTGTAAGCAATAGTGCAATAGTGCTTTCAATAGTGCTTTCATCTGGCTTGACAGAAAACCAGCCGAAAACCAGTAGGTTGTTATTATCATTGCACCGAGCTACCTGGCAGAACCGTTTATGCCCGAAAGAATACCCAGCTGTGCCGTATAATAAAGGTATCCTTCTCTTCAGGAGAGCACGCATGGCCAAGAGACTCATCCTCGTCGCGGGTAACATCGGTTCCGGCAAGACCTCACTCACCGAACGCATCGGTGAACGCCTCGGCTGGCACACGGCTTACGAATCCGTCGTCGATAATCCCTACCTGCCAGATTTCTACACCAATATGAAGGAATGGGCATTTCATTTGCAGGTATATTTCCTCGGTCACCGCGCACAGCAGCACCTGGATATGTACAACGACCCGCGCTCAGCCATTATTGACCGCAGTATTTATGAAGACGCCTATATCTTCGCCCGCGCGCTCTACTCCATGGGCAATATCAATGAACGCGATTACGGCACCTACCGCAAGGTCTTTGACCTCATCACCGCCACTCTGCCTCACCCCTCCCTGCTGATTTACCTCAAATGCCCTGTGGATACCCTGGTGCAGCGTATCCAATCGCGCGGGCGCGACATCGAATCCTCCATCTCCCGCGATTACCTGGCCCTCCTCGAATCCTATTACGACGACTGGACAGGCAACTTTGATCTCTGCCCCATCCTCACCATCCGTACCGACGACCTGGATTTCGTCCACGAACCGCGCCATCTGGATACCGTGGTGAAAAAGATAAAAGAAAAGCTTTCAGGGCGTGAGGAAATCGTCTTCTAAGAACTGCCTGTTTGAAAGAACAACCGCATGCGCGTTGCAACCTATTTCATCTCCCTGCGTATATTAGCTAGACAAAACAATAAAGCGGGAAGGCAATGAAGCAAATTGACCCAATTTGGATCGAGAAAGCCCGCCATGGAGATGAAGAAGCCTTCACCATGTTGGTTGATACCTACCAGACCCCGATTTTTAACCTATGCTACAGGATGCTTGGAGAGAGCAAGTCCGCGGAAGATGCCGCCCAGGAGACCTTCTGGCGCGCCTGGCAGAAGATCAAGAGTTACGACCCCGAGCGCTCTTTCAGCACCTGGTTGCTATCCATCGCCGCGCATTACTGCATCGACCAGACGCGTAAGCAGAAGGTCACCCTCTTCGAACTGGATGAATATCCCGATTTTGACCTTGGCGATCCGCGCATGCCCAATCCCGAAACGGCGGTCATTAGAAATGATGAAGAGGAAACTTTGCACCGCATGATCGACCAGTTGAACCCGCCTGATCGGGCGGCTGTGATTTTAAAATATTGGTATGGATGTTCGGAGGAAGAGATAAGTCAGATGCTTTCTCTTAGCGTCAGCGCGGTCAAGAGCCGGCTGCATCGCGCCCGGCGGCAGCTGGCCGAGGCTGTGATCAAGAATCAATCAATGACGGTGCAGGGAGGATGACATGATGAATCATTACCCCTATAAGATTTGGATACTGGATGAAAAAGACCTGGATGAATCCCAACGCGTCGAGCTGGCAGCTCATCTGGAAATCTGCCCTCAATGCGCGCAGCTTTCACGCTCTCTGAACATTGCGCTGCAAAGCATCCGTGAGGCAACAGTGCAGGCGGCGCCTGCCGGGTTCACCCGCAGGTTTGTAACCTCGCTCGAAACCCGCCGTCGCGACCAGGAGCGTAAACAGGCACGCACGCTTGCCATTGTTTTTGCCTCCACTGCGCTCATCATCGTCCTGGTTGCTCTGTATGCATTCCTCCCCGAACTCTCGCTTATTTCCCTGGCTGCCGGGGTCATCTCCGCGGTGGTCGGCCTGCTCACTTATATACAACAGGCGTTTTCATTTATCATGAGCGCATACAGAACTCTCAACCCGTCCACGCTCATTATCAGCGGTCTCATTTTCGCAGGCTGGGTCCTCCTGGCCAGCCTCACGCTGGGGCTTTCCGTCTGGAAGCTCGCGTTCAGAAAATCAGAGGTGAATCAATGAAAAAGACCTTCAATTTATTAGTGATAACCATCCTCCTCCTTCTCGCCTTCATCACCTCGCCTGTTCAGGCACAAGACCCCCAACCGGGTAACACCATCTCAGGCGACCAGGTGATTATTGGCAATAGCTTCAGTCTCCAAAGCAATGAAACCCTCGAGGGCAGCCTGCTCATCATCGGCGGAACTGCCTCCACCGCCGAGGATTCCAAGGTCAATGGCGACCTCGTGCTCATCGGCGGGACGTTGGCCATTAACGGGGCGGTGGAAGGTGACATTGTTTCAATTGGCGGAGTGGTCACCCTTGAGGATAATGCCGTGGTCAATGGCGGCCTCACCATGATCGGCGCCAGTCTCACGCGCTCCCCATCAGCCCGTATAAACGGAAGTATTTTAGAAGAAACTCCTCGACTTCTCAATTTTAATTTTTTGAAAGAAAACGGATTAAAACTCCCGCTCCAATCAAATACAAAACCGTTGAACAAGATTCTCACCGCCACCTTTCAGTCGTTGGTAATGGCTGTGCTGGCAGTGCTGGTAGGGTTACTGCTGCCGCTCAATCTTAAGAACTCCGCCGCTGCGCTTGTGCGAGAACCGGTTGTGACCGGTGGTATTGGCCTGCTTACGGTGGTGGTTGCACCGGTTATTTTGGTGCTGCTTACCATCACCATCATCCTGATTCCTGTCACATTATTGGCAGCCGTTGCGCTTGGTCTGGCAGTGGTCTTTGGCAACATCGTCATAGGATATGAGATTGGCAACCGCCTTTCCACCGTGGTTAAGGACACCTGGCATCCATCTATCGCTGCCGGTATTGGCACCCTGCTGCTCAGCCTGGTAACTGGGTTCGCGGGCGTTATCCCCTGTGTGGGCTGGGTGTTGGGGTTCCTGGCCTCTGTTATGGGTCTCGGCGCGGTGGTCACCAGCCGCTTTGGTTCAACCAAATACGCTGCTAAAGTAGTGGAGGCTGTGATCCAGCCTGTTGCGGAGGTTCCTCCCGCCGAACCGCCTGCAACCCCCGGCGCGTGAAACAATTACCCTGGCATAAATTTGGAGGCATAAAACTATGAAAGCATTCAACTTACTCATCATCCTCATCCTGGTATTTGCGATGTCATCCTGCACATTCTCCTTCGACATTCCGCGGGTGAGAAAGGGTGAAACCCAGATTTTTGAAATTAATGAGGAGCCATTTTCTGATGCTGAGGTAGCCTCGATCAATATAGAAATGGGTGCCGGCAGCCTGGATATTTCAGGGGGTTCTGAAAAACTCATGGAAGGGACCATTACCTATAATATTGTCACCTGGGAACCGCAATTGATCCGTAAGGATGACAGTATCACAATAAAACAGAACCGGGATGCTGCTGCAGTTGATGAATATAGAAATGAATGGGACTTAAAGCTCGGGGCAACGCCAATCGAACTGGATCTTGGTGCGGGTGCTTATGAAGGTAATTTAGACCTTGGCGGCCTCGCCATAACCAGGCTGTCGATAGCTGATGGTGCCAGTAAATCAAAGGTCAGTTTCAGTGAACCCAATGCCGTGGAGATGGATAAATTCACTTACCAGACCGGCGCATCGACCGTTGAGTTGAATGGGTTAGGTAATGCCCGGGCTGATCGGCTTGAATTCAATTGTGGCGCTGGAAGTTATAAATTCGACTTCACGGGTGTTAATACCAATGACATCACAGTAGACATCGAAGGCGGCATCAGCGATGTCACGATTATCATTCCTGAAAACGCCCGTGTTCAAATTTCCGTTGATAGCGAGTTAAGCAATACCGACCTCACGGGCACATGGACAGTGGAAAACAACATTTATCAGGCAGGAACAACTGGCTCTTTGATCTCCATCCGTGTTAACCTGGCTCTGGGCAACCTTAAATTAGTTCACGAGTAAGAACTTACGAAAAGAGTCCCGTTCCGAAAGAACAAGGCTCTTGTTTTTAGACGATCTGTTTTGCTAGCGGTACAATCCCAACTCGCATATCGCCTGGTACACCGCATCGCGCAGGTAATAGCGGTAGCCCATGCCTTCAGCGATCCTTTGACGAATCTGTTTGGAGGAAATTTCGAGAATCGGCGCTTCTACGATCTTTACCTTGTCGGATATCCCGGGCAATATCTCTTCGAGCGCGGACAGGTCCACCTGGTCAGCGTGCCGGCGCATCACGCCTATGCCGTCACACGTTTCAATGAATTTCTGTGGTTTATTCCAGGTTGGCAGGTCGTGCAGCGAGTCGCCGCCCATCAGGTAATACATCTCCGCTCCCGGGTATTCCTCTTTAAGGATATTTACCGTATCAATGGCGAAATGAGGACCCGGCCGATCAATATCCACACGCGAGGTCTTGAATGATGGGTTGCCATGAATGGCTTTTTCTACCAGCATAAAGCGCTCTTCGATCGGGCTGACATTGGTGTAGCGCTTATGTGGAGGGTTATCCGTCACCACCCATAGCAACAGGTCTAGGGAAAGTTGCGTACGGCATTCCTCTGCCAGGATCAGGTGCCCAACATGTGGTGGATCGAACGTACCGCCAAAAATGCCAACGCGTTTATAGGATGTCATGTTAATCCTGCCACTCCAGTTCATAATCCAGGATGTAAACGGTGTCGCCATTCTCTATTCCCTGCTCACGCAGCGCTTTATCCACTCCCAAAGAAACCATCAAGCGTTGAAAACGTCTGACAGAACCAAAATGCTCCCAATAGGTCATCTCCGCCGCGCGTTCGATTGCTGCTCCCTGCACCCGCCAACCATTACCCTCTCGCTCTATCGTAAAATCACGTGGGTCCTCGCCAGGTTTATAGATCGGCAGTTCGGGTACAATTTCTTTTTTTGGTGTGTTCATAAGAATATCGTGCACCTTCCAGAGCACCGGGGTTAAGTTCTCCCGTGTCAGCGCTGAAATGGCGTAAGTCGGATAATTCAATTTCCCAAGTATCTTGATTAACTTCTCCGCAGATTCTTGCACACCCGGCAGGTCCACCTTATTCACGACCACTACCTGCGGTTTTTCGGCCAATTCGGAATCAAAAAGTGCTAATTCCTGGTTTGTCTGGCTGAAATCTGCCAGCGGGTCAGCGGCGCTGCCATCCAGCACATGAATCAACACCCGGGTGCGCTGAATATGCTTGAGAAAAGCATCTCCGAGACCAACTCCCTGGTGGGCGCCTTCTATCAAACCAGGAATATCTGCCAGGATGAGGTCAGTTTCGGTATCCAGCTGTGCAACCCCCAGGTTAGGCTCAATGGTTGTGAAGGGATAATCTGCAATTTTCGGTTTCGCATTGGTGACCGCTGCCAGCAGGCTGGATTTGCCAGCGTTCGGCACACCCACAATTCCCACATCGGCGAGCAACTTCAACTCCAACCTGATTTCGCGTTCCTCAGGAGGTTCTCCTTTTTCAGCGGTTCGCGGCGCCTGGTTGCGTGAGGTAGCAAAATGCTGGTTCCCCCTGCCTCCTCTCCCGCCTTTACACACGGTCAGTTCCTGCCCCGGCTCCACCAGGTCACCGAGAAGAGTGTTCGTTGCCTGGTCAAAAACAATGGTACCCGGTGGAACAGGAATCACCAGGTCTGGCGCGCCTTTGCCACTCATGTTGCTGCCGCGTCCATTTCCGCCATCCATTGCCACAAACTTGCGTTGATAGCGGAATTTCAGTAACGTGTTCATCTTTTCGTTTACTCGAAATACTACATCCCCACCTCTGCCGCCGTCCCCGCCGTCCGGTCCGCCGCGGGGTACATACTTTTCACGCCGGAAATGCACCACGCCCGCCCCGCCGCGGCCTGACCTGCAATAGATTTTTGCTTCGTCGATGAACATCCGATGTCTTCCTGTAACAGGCTCAGCGTTAAATGCGCTGAGCCTGTCAAAATTCCGCCTACTTCTTGGGGAATTTTCTCATTAATATGTCTTTCAGGTCTGGTTTGCCGATTTCCTGCAGCTCGTAACGCACACGCTGTAACGGTTTATTCACTTTGATGATTCTGTTAAGATCGATCGGTGTGGCTGAAATGACCAGATCAACATCCATCTTGTTAATCGTGTCCTCAAGGTCTTTTACCATTTTGTCGCCATAACCCATCGCCGGCAGAATGTTACCAGTCTTCGGGTACTTAACGTACGTCTCATGGATGGTGCCAACCGCGTAAGGTCGCGGGTCAACGATTTCAGCAGCTCCGAACCGTCTGGCGGCCACCCAACCCGCGCCGTAGGACATCTCGCCATGGGTCAATGTCGGTCCGTCTTCCACTACCAGCACACGCTTCCCGCGGATGGCTTCGGGGTCATCCACAAACAATGGTGAAGCGCCTTCAATGATAATAGCCTCCGGGTTAAATTCATGCAATGTGTTGCGCACATCGATGACCTTGTCGGGTTTCGCGGTATCGACTTTATTGATAACGAAAACATCCGCCAACCGTACATTTGTCTCACCCGGGTGGTATGTGTATTCGTGTCCCGGCCGGTGAGGATCGGCAACAACAATACTAAGGTCAGATTTATAAAACGAGAAATCGTTGTTCCCACCATCCCACAACACAATATCAACTTCTTTCTCGGCTTCGCGTAGAATCGCTTCATAGTCCACACCGGCGTACACAATCACACCGTTGTCGATATGAGGCTCGTACTCCTCACGTTCTTCAATGGTGCAATCGTGCTTATCCAGGTCAGCATAAGTAGCAAAACGCTGTACCTTCTGCTTCACCAGGTCTCCGTAGGGCATCGGGTGCCTGATGGCAGCAACCTTGTACCCCATATCACGCAAAATCAGAGAAACACGGCGCGTCGTCTGGCTTTTACCCGCACCGGTGCGTACTGCGCAAACGGATACCACAGGTTTTACCGACTTGACCTGTGTGCTTCCAACTCCCATCAGACGGAAGTCTGCTCCAGCGGCCAGCACAGTGGAAGCTTTGTGCATGACCACCTCGTGCGGTACATCACTGTACGCGAAAACCACCTGATCTACTTTTAGTTTTCTGATCAGTTCCACCAGTTCACTTTCCGGGTAGATAGGAATTCCTGCCGGGTAGAGTGAACCAGCCAGTTCAGCCGGGTATTTACGGCCTTCGATGTTCGGGATTTGTGTGGCGGTAAAAGCGACGACTTCATAATCTTTGTTGTCACGATAAAAAACATTGAAGTTGTGAAAATCGCGACCGGCTGCGCCCATGATAAGGGTTTTGATTGGGGACATTTGATATTACTCCTTTTGTGAATAGATTATTTTCACATCGCTTGTGGGGCTGTGATGCCCAGTATTGCCAGACTGTTAGCGATTGCCTGCCGGGCAGCTGCCACAAGCCGCAGCCGCGCAGACCGTACAGGTTCATCCGCGATGAGCACCGGACATTGCGTATAAAAATCGTTAAATGCGCGCGCCAATTCGTACGCCTGATTGGTGATGATCAATGGCTTCAGGTCACGGGCAGCTTTTTGAATCTCTTCAGGCATGCGGCTGATGAGATCAACCAGCGTTACCTCCTGCTGGGTAAGTTCATATTCTGGCACCAGGTCCGGCGGTACCTGGTTATCCACTTTACGCAAAATGCTATTCGCCCTGACGTACGCGTATTGAATATAAGGCGCGGCCTGACCATTGAAATCCAGCGCAGATTCCCAGTCAAAAGTAACTACCTTGTTGTTCTCACGCGAAAGCATGGGAAACCGAATTGCGCCGATTCCTACCGCCCGGGCAATTTCAAGCTGTTTTTCGGGTGAGAGTTCGCGGTTCTTTTCCTGCACCACTGTCAACGCCCGCGCTGTTGCTTCGCGAATCAGATCCTCCAGGAGAACTACCGTGCCTTCACGCGATGCCATCACTACATTGCCCGGTAAGTTGACCAGTTCATAGGGCAAGTGTTGGCAGCGTGTCGCCCACTCATACCCGGCAAGTTCCAGGGTCTTGAACACCTGTTGAAAATGCAGTGATTGCCGTACATCAACCACATAATATGATTTTTGCAGATCGGGATAATCCAAAAATTTTTGTCTTGCCAGTGCCAGGTCTTCGGTGGCATATAATGCCGTTCCATCAGAACGTAACACCACCATCACGCGGTATTTTTCTTCTTTCAAACCGAGTTTCTCATCGATCTTGACAATCACAGCGCCTTTTTCAGAGCGCTCGTCGTCCGCGATTCCCTTTTCCAGGAGTTCATCAACCATCTCTTTACCTGGCACTTCGAACATGGAATTGAAATAATAGTGGTCGAAGTGAATACCCAGCTGGTCATACATCTCATTAAATCCATCCAGCGACCACTGCCTGGTCTCCTTCCAACACGCCACCACTTCCGGGTCGCGTCTATCCCAGCGAGTGTACATTTCCCTGATCTCTTCCTCAAGTGCAGGGTTCTGTTCCAGGCGTTTCACCGCTTCCGCATAGATTGAGCCCATCCAGCGGGTAATGTCTGCGTCCGGTTTTTCCCCCTTATGAAACTTCAGGTAATTCCATAGCCATTTGATTACATGCAAGCCGATATCACCCGGGTAGTTTGCCCTGACGACCTCATATCCTGCGGCATCCAGGATGCGTGCCAGCACGTCACCTAAAAAGGCGCTGCGCAGATGCCCCACATGAAAAGCCTTGTGCGTGTTCGGATGGGAGAACTCAACCATAACCCGCTGCTGCAGCCGTTCTCCGTGTCCGAAATAGCCTTTTTCATTCAAAACGGAATTAACTACGCGCTGAAAGTAATCAGATGTTGAAAAATAGAGATTGAGGTAACCTTTTACTGCCTCGATTTTTTCGAAACCGCTGGATTCGACGAGATGAGATGCCAGGTTTTCAGCGATTTCACTAGCGCGCGCCGCAACGTTACCCTTCGTTTCTCCAAAGGAAGCGGCAGCTAGCTGGAAAAAGGAAGTGCTGATTCCCCACTGCCCATTAAAAGGGAGCCATGCCCATTTTATGTCGGGTGCTGGCAGTCCCTGCTCCTGGCAGTAAGCTTGAATTTGCGCTTCGACCTGCTTCTGTTCTAACTCAAACATGTTTTATCCAAATTCCTCAACAGGCAGATGGATTATATCATAGGGGTTAACACGACTTCGATTTTAAAAAGCAAGAGCGAGAGGTTAACACCTCCCGCTCATTCTCTAAAAAACGACCTTACTTTATAGCGGCTAAGCGCTTCATCAACCTGCTTTTACGGCGCGCGGCGTTGTTCTTATGAATAACACCTTTCTGGGCGGCCTTATCAAGAGCGCTTACAGCTGCCAGTGTTGCAGCTTCCGCGGCTTTTGGGTCCTGGCCAGCCAATGTCACCCGTGCGCGGGCGACAAAAGTGCGCGCAGAACCGCGATAGACACGATTACGCAGTCTTCGTTTTTCATTTTGCTTGTTGCGTTTTATTGCAGATTTTATATTAGCCAACTTGTTCCTCCAAAAAATACTGCCAGTGCGAGGGTCGAGGGTAAGCACTGTTCAGGTGGCGCAGGAATTCTACCGCATCCCCTGCGTTCTGTCCAGATGATATGAGGAATGATATGTGGGAATGATATGAGGAATTTACTTATCCTGCAACGCTGCCACACCCGGTAGTTCCAGCCCCTCCAGCATTTCCAGCGACGCTCCGCCGCCGGTGGAAATGTGTGTTATCTGCTCTGCCAATCCAGATTGTTGGATTGCTGCCACTGATTCACCGCCGCCAATAATGCTCACGGCGGCGCTATCCGCCACCGCTTTTGCCACCCCAAATGTGCCTAGAGCAAACTTTGGGAATTCAAACACGCCCATCGGCCCGTTCCAAACCACAGTTCCTGCCGTGCTGATGACCGCGCCGAAGGCTCTAACCGTCTCGGGTCCAATATCTAGCACACGCCAGCCATCTGGAACGTTCCCAACCGGTAACGTCTTGCTCGAGGCTTCTGCCTCAAATTTGTCTGCCAGCACCATATCCACGGGCAGGTGGATTTTGCCGCCAGCTTCGTTGAGCAAGGAACGGGCAATTTCCAGCGCATCATCCTCGACCAGCGAGTCCGCCATCGCCAACCCCTGCGCCTTGAAGAAAGTATTCGCCATCCCACCACCAATGAGGATGGCATCCGCTTTCTTTAGCAGGTTCTTGATGACGCCGATCTTATCGCTGATCTTCGCGCCGCCCATGATCGCCACAAACGGTTGTTTTGGATCGGCAATTGCCTGACCGAGATACTTGATTTCTTTTTCCAACAAGAATCCGGCCACCCCCGGCAGGAAGTGGGTGACGCCTTCAGTAGACGCGTGTGCGCGGTGCGCAGTGCCAAATGCATCATTCACGTAAAGGTCAGCCAGGCTGGCCAACTGTTCAGCCATACCCAAATCATTCTTCTCTTCTTCAGCATGGAAGCGTGTATTTTCCAGTACCAGCACTTCTCCGGGTTTCAGTTCCCTGGCGGCTGCACTGGCCTCTGGACCAATGCAATCCGGGGCGAATTTAACCGGTTTCCCAATCAGTCCGGAAAGATGCTCCGCTACAGGTTTTAATGAATATTTGGCTTCAGGTCCTTCCTTCGGCCGCCCCAGATGCGAGCACAAAATCACCGCCGCGCCACGATCCAGCAGGTACTGAATAGTTGGCAGAGCAGCCCTGATACGGGTATCATCACCCACGCCGGTTTCTTTTAAGGGCACATTGAAATCCACCCTGACCAGAACCTTCTTGCCTTTTACATCGATATCCCGAATGGTCTTTTTTTCAAACATCATTAATCCTCCTGGTTATGGTAAGATGCGCAACCTGGGTGTTTACCAGTTGCGCATCGTAATCATCAAGATTTCCCGGGGGAGAAATAGCCGGGGTCGTAGTTCTATAACTTCTTTCCCAGCATCGCGGCCAGGTCAGCAGTGCGGCAGGAATAACCCCATTNNCCCATTCATTATCATACCAGGCGACCACTTTAACCATGTTTCCGCCCATGACCATATTGGTGGGCAGGTCAACGATAGACGAGCGCGGGTCACCCTTGAAATCCATTGAAACGAGGGGGTCGCCATATTCACCGGTGGTATAGCCCAGGATACCTTTCAGCGAGCCGTTGGCGGCTTCAATGAAAGCGGCATTCAGTTCATCTTTGGTGATGGTCTTTTCGACAACTGCAACAAAATCCACAATAGAAACGGTTGGGGTGGGAACGCGCAGCGAGAAGCCGTCAAATTTTCCTTTAAGCTCCGGGATGACCAGTGCCAGTGCTTTAGCGGCGCCAGTGGTTGTGGGGATGATGTTCAAGCCGGCAGCGCGCGAGCGGCGCATTTCTTTTTTATGACCCTGATCCAGGATGACCTGAT
>DHGL01000009.1:77445-80149 GCA_002402725.1 Anaerolineaceae bacterium UBA4799 | reverse complement strand
GGGGAGCGGTGGAGGAATCCGCGGCGTACGAGAGCGTGCTGGAAGGGGAGCTGTTGAATTATGAAAGCGCGCAAGACTGGCGAGTGGCGCCGGACGCGGAGTCGTTGGTGATGGAGCCGATGGAACTGGAGCCTGCCGCGTTGACCGGAACGGGCATCCCCTGGGCGCCGCCTGAACCCGGCTGGCGCGTGAAGGTGAGAACGACCGGTTTTTATAAACTAACGCATTATGAATTGTTCGCCGCGGATAATGGTTTTGGCACACCCGACCCATCCATCCTCAGAATGATCAATATGGGAAACGAAATTGCCATCAGGGTGGTAGACCAGGACGCCAACGGTCTGTTTGATTCCGCAGACGCTTCGGACACAGATTACATCGTGTTTTACGGGGAAGCCATTGATTCGAAGTACACCTGGGATAACGTGTATTGGCTCACCACCAGCGGCAGCGGGGATGTGAAGCGCATCGACACACGCGACGGCACCCCGGGCGCGGGTAGCACACCGGCTTCGCACACCACGAACCTGCATATGGAAGACAACATTTATTATTTCACCAACGCCCCCGGTGACGAAGACCTGGAGCGATTCTTCGGTGCTTTTATTTACCCGCCGTATACTCCGAGCTGGACCAAGACCTTCACCCTGGCAGCGCCTTACAACGGCGCAGCGCAGATGCGGCTTTCGATGATCGGTTACCTGGCGAATATTATCAGCCCCGACCACCATGTGCGGGTGGAGTTGAACGGAGAGCAGATCGGTGATGATATTTACTGGGACGGTGTGACCTGGGGCAACCTGGTGATGCCGGTGCGCGCCGGGCTGCTGGTAGCGGAACCGCTTGAGAACACGCTGGTGGTGACGGATTTGAACGACACCGGCGTGGGCTCCGATATGCTTTATATTGACGATGTCGACCTGGACTACCCGGCTGCCTTTACCGCGGTCAATGACCAGCTCGCCTTCAAGACAGATGAGGCTGGCAGTTACCTTTACCAGTTGAACGGGTTCAGCACCGACCTGGTGGAAGTGTACGATGTAACCAACCCGGCGGATGTGGAACAGCTCATCAACCCCGGCATCAGCGACAGCGGACCGTATTCCGTTTCGTTCAGTGATGTCATTGGCGGCGCCACGCAGTACCTGGCGAAATTAGATACAGTCTATTTAACCGTTCAGGGCATCGAAACCGCGGACACGGCTTCCAACCTGCGCGACACGGCCAACGGCGCGGACCACATCATTATCACGCCGCGGGCGTTCTGGGACCAGTCGGAGACGCTGCGGGCGTACCGCGCGGCGCAGGAGATGAGCCCGGGGCAGTTGATGCGCGCGGTAAAAGTGGACCTGCAGGACGTGTACGATGAATTCAATTACGGCATCGCTTCTGCCTATGCCATCCGCGACTTTTTGGAATACACCTACAACTCGTGGAGCAAACCTTCGCCATCGTATGTGGTGTTGATGGGAGACGGGCATTACGACGCCAAGAACTACGAGAACCGCAACAAGGTGAACTACATCCCGCCGTACCTGGCGCCAGTGGACCTTTGGCTGGTGGAAACCGCGGCGGACAACCGTTACGTGACCTTCAAGGACGCGCAGGGGTACCGCGATGTGATGCCGGATATGATGTTGGGCAGGATGTCGGTGAGCGATACACCGGGGAGTATCACGGCAGAGGCTGAGGCGTTCGTGAGCAAGATCATTGCCTACGAAGCCAACCCGGCGGAAGCCTGGCAGCAGCAGGTGCTGGCGGTGGCCGATAACCGCGACGGCGGCGGGCTCTTCGACCTGCTTTCAGATAGCCTGCTCGCCGCGCACCTGCCCGCGCCGTACACCGCGGAAAAGGTTTATCTTTATGTCACCCATTTGACGGCTGCGGACGCTAAAGCAGCGATCGTGGCGGCCATCAACTCAGGCAAGCTGCTGGTAAATTACATCGGGCACGCTTCAAAGACAGCGTGGGCAACTGAGCAAATATTCGGTGTGGCGAGCATGAGCAGCCTGACGAACGGCAACAGACAGCCCATCATCCTGGCGATGGCCTGTTCTGATGGCTATTACCAGATGCCCTACACATCGCAGTACTTCGCTACCGCCGAGGTGGTGACGCGCGCGGATGGTAAAGGCGCGGTGGCCAGCTGGTCGCCCAGTGGGGAGGGCGTGGCCAGCGGGCATGACCGCCTCAACCGCGGCTTCTTTGATGCCCTGCTGACTGACGGTGTGGAAACCCTCGGCGAAGCCACCTACGCCGGCAAGATCGAGCTTTGGGCTTCAGGTTCCAATTACGATCTGCTGGATACCTATCTGCTCTTCGGCGACCCGGCGCTGCGCGTCAATCGCGTGCCCCCGCTCACGGTCTCGGGCAACATCACTGATCCCTCAGGCGCGCCTTTCACCGGGGTGCAGGTATCCACGTTGCTGGCGAACAGTCTCACCCGCTCAGAGGTGACCGATGCCAACGGGGATTTTGTTTTCACCGGGCTGCCGCGCGGCAACTACGTGTTTACTCCTTACCAGAATGGCTACAATTTTGATCCCGGCGCTTCTGAAGCGGTCGATCTAACAGACACCGACCTTGATGGTATCAATTTCACTTCTAGCCTGGCGCCGATCTTTTCCATTTCTGGCGTGGTCAGAGATTTCCTCGGGCAGGCGCTTGATGGGGTTACAGTCTCGATCGATCACGGGCATGACCC
>DHGL01000009.1:69936-77380 GCA_002402725.1 Anaerolineaceae bacterium UBA4799 | reverse complement strand
CGGCACGAGCTTAACAAATATCAATTTCACCGGCCTGCCGCTGCTTTCGATTTCCGGTAATATCTCTTACAACGGCATGCCGTTGGAAGGCGTCACGGTGAGCGACGGCATTGGGCATACGGTGGCAAGCGGCGCGGATGGAAATTACCTGATCGATGACATCACCCCCGAGGTTTACAGCCTCACGCCTTCTCTGGCGGGCTACGCCTTCGTGCCGGTTTCGCAGGAAGTTCCGCTCGTCACGCAGGACGTCAGCGGTGTTAATTTTTACGCTGACCTGCTGGCGGTGAATGACCCGCCCATGGTGATGGATATTCCTGACCAGGAGATTGGCGAAGGAGATAACTTCGCCACGATCAACCTGGATGAGTATGTGATCGATGTCGACAACACAGACGCGGAGATCGCCTGGGCATACGCAGGGAACACCGACCTGACTGTGAGCATCACTGACCGCGTGGCGACCATCACCTGGCCGGATGTGGGCTGGGCTGGTGCGGAAACGATCACCTTCACCGCGACTGATCCCTCGAACGCCTCCGACTCCGACAGCGCCGTTTTCAGCGTTGTACCTCGCGCACCCGCTGTGACCATCCCTGACCAGACCATCAATGAAGGTGAAGCCTTCGCCGTCATCAACCTGGATGATTACGTACGGGATTATGACAACCCTGATGCAGATATGGCATGGTCCTACTCGGGGAACACTGAACTGGGGGTGAGCATCAGCGACCGCGTTGCCACCATCACCGTCCCGCAGGCTGACTGGTTCGGGTCGGAGGTGATCACCTTCCGCGCCACCGCTCCTGACGCACTTTATGGTGAAGACGCTGTTAACTTCACGGTGAGCGCGGTCAATGATGCGCCAGTGATAACCAATATCCCTGACCAGTGGGTGGTGCGTCAGGCTGGTTTTGCTGCTATCAACCTGGATGACTACATCTCGGATGTGGATAATACAGATGATGAGATAAACTGGAGCTTTTCAGGCAACACCGACCTGGTGGTCAATATCACAGACCGGGTCGCCACTGTATCCACACCCGATGTAGATTGGACAGGGAGAGGGACCATCACCTTCTGGGGTACAGACGCGGGCGGTCTTTACGCTGAAGACGCGGTGACCTTTGATGTCCTCGCTGTTGAGCCCGCGGTGCAGGAGAAACTGGCAACCAAAAAGGTGACCTTTGATTGGTCGGATATCTCAAACGCCAACCTGTACACCATCCAATTATCGCTGGTCGAGAACTTCTCCACTACTGTGCTGAACACCACCACCACAACCTCTACATACGCCTACGCCACGGACCTGGTTAACAGAAAGACCTACTACTGGCGCATCCGTCCGCGTTTTGGCACCACCTGGGGCGAGTGGTCAACGCTGAAGACGGTTGATCAAAAATCCCTGCAATTCCTCTCGATGAACCCGCCGCTGGCGCCGGCGCTGACCGCGCCGGCTGCTGGAGCCTTTTTCAGGGTGATCGATGTAGTCCTATCCTGGTCTGAAGTGGCGAATGATGACCTTTATCAGTTGCAAATCAGCACAACTTCAACTTTCACAACTCCTTTGGTCTTGGATGTCACCGACCTGGACCCAATTGAGCGGAATTATACAGCACTTGATCTGGATGATAATACGTACTACTGGCGCGTTCGGGCGATTGATGAAGTGGGCGTGCCGGGGGCCTGGTCTGCGGCGCGCAGCTTTACCGTGGACACGGACGCGCCTGACGCGCCAACCCTGCTGACACCGTTGGACAAGGCGTACACGTCCGACACCACCCCCACGTTGACGGTAAAGGCTGTGCCGGGTGCCAAATGGTACCGCTACCGCGTGGTGAACGGCACAAATTGCGAGAATGAAATTGTGCTCACCAGCGGCAACCTGGCACTGACCAGCTGGACGGCGATGACTCCCGCGCTGGTGTACGGGGATACCTACAGTTGGTGCGCGCAGTCTATCGACGCGGCGGGGAATGAATCGCCGTGGTCGGAATCAGAAGCGCGGCCGCTGACCATCACCTTCCAGAACCTGCCCAAACCTGCTGCTGTTACCGCGGATACCACGCCTTCCTTCAGCTGGTACGCGGTGCCCGGCGCGGCAGGCTACGAGCTTGAATTGGAACCGGTGGTGGAGGAAAACAATCCGGCCAGCCAGTCTTACTTTGTGTCGCTTGGCGCGGTCACGGGTCATACCGTGCCCAACATCAAGGCGCTGGACGCAGGTGTGTACCAGTGGCGCGTTAAGGTTTACTCGCCTGCTATTACCCAATGGAGCCCGTGGCGGCGGCTGGTCATCCTGCCCGGAGTGCCGCTGCTTGCCAGCCCGGCGAACGGCGCGTATGTCAAGGTTAACAAACCCGTACTTGAGTGGAACCAGCCGGACGGCGCGGCAACATACGAAGTGTGGGTCGATAACAGCAGTTACTTCACCTCCCGTGAGTACAGCGCGGAAGTAAGCGCGAGCGCCCACACATTGGGAGAGGGAACCATCTCCATGCTGCCGCTTGATTTCAGCAAATTGAATGATGGCAGGTATTACTGGAAAGTCCGTGCGCTGGATTACCTGGGTAACAAAAGCGCATGGAGCGCTGTCCGCTCGGTCATTGTGGACACCACCCAGTTGGCCCCATTATTGAGTCTACCCGTGAATGGTGGAACTGCCAACGGCACGCCAACTTTCAGTTGGAAGGCGGCAGCCGGGACGAAGTACTATGAACTGGTGATCGAAAAGAAGAATGGTGAGATTTATGAACCGTTCTATAACAAACCATTATTAACAGTCCTGTACCATAGGCCGACCGAATTGATCAACGGCATCAACCAGACGAAACCGATGGAAGGCGAGTATCAGTGGAAGGTGATCGCGACAGACCTGGCGGGGAACCTGAGCGAGAGTTCGCCATGGTGGACCGTTACAGTCACTCCGCTGAAACCAGCCGCGCCAGTGCTGCTGTCGCCGCTGTCTGGGGCTTTCATCAACGATGGAAAAGCAGACACAGATATTGTGCTGACCTGGAAACCCGTGGCGTACGCGGCCAGTTACTCTATCAGCGTGGATGACAGCTCGTTATTCACCACGCCGGTATCTGGATACCCCGTGTCAGTTGGTGAGGCGACCTTCACCATACCTGACGGATTACTTGAAAACAATACCAAATACTACTGGAGGGTGCAGGCGGTGAACTCAGCAGTTCCAGCAGTGATTGGCTCATGGAGCGCCTACCGCTACTTCACAGTAGATCGGAGCGCGCCGGTATTACCTTCACCCATGCTAAGCCTGCCTGCTGATGGTGGGACTGTTTTTGGCTCGCCGACTTTCAGCTGGAAGGCGGCGGCTGGAGCGAAGTACTATGAACTGGTGATCGAAAAGAAGAATGGTGAGATTTATGAACCGTTCTATAACAAACCATTATTAACAGTCCTGTACCATAGGCCGACCGAATTGATCAACGGCATCAACCAGACGAAACCGATGGAGGGCGAGTATCAGTGGAAGGTGATCGCGACAGACCTGGCGGGGAATGTATCAGAAGAGAGTGAGGTCAGGACGGTCACTGTTACTCCGCTGAAACCAGCCGCGCCGGTGTTGGTGTCACCTGCGAGCGGGTACTTCGTCAATGATGGGAAAACGGATATTGTGTTAAGCTGGAAACCGGTGGCTTACGCGCATCATTACGAGATCTTTGCAGACACAAGCATCTATTTCAATACTGCCAATAAGCAAACATGGTCAACAGATGGGTCGGAAACGAGCTTCCGTATTCCCGTTGATGAATACCCCCTCACTGAAAGCCCTCTGCTGGAGGCACGGTATTACTGGAAAGTACGTGCGGTGAACTCAGCAGCGCCAGCAGTGATTGGCTCATGGAGCTCCTACCGCTACTTCACGGTGGACCGGACTGCGCCTGCTACAGCACCGGTGTTGAAGTTGCCAGCCAACGGCGCTTACACATATGACACCACCCCTGCGCTTTCAGTGAACGCGCTGGCACAGGCAAAGTGGTACCGCTTTACGGTGTACCAGGAAGGGAACTGTGAGACGAACGATGGATTCGTCAGCCCTGATGTGACCACCACCAGTTGGTCAGTACCGGCAGCTCAGGTGTTACCTTACGATGATGGTTATCACTGGTGCGCCAAAGCCATCGACGCTGCGGGGAACGAATCACCCTGGAGTGAGACGCGGGCGTTCACCGTCACCTTCCAGAACCTGCCCAAATTCGCCGCGACCACCGCGGACACCACCCCCGCCTTCTCCTGGTACGCGGTGAGCAGCGCGAAAGGGTATCTACTGGAGGTGGTGCCGGTGGTGGAGATCGGCAACACTGCCACACACGAGTACACTGTGTACCTGGGAGTAGTGACTAGCCACACCATCCCCAATATCAAGGCGCTGGACCCGGGCAAATACCAGTGGCGCTTGCGTGTTTACAGCGCGGCTGGCAGCAGCGAATCGCCCTGGCGGGAACTGGTAATCCTGCCGCCAGCGCCCGTACTGGCGAGCCCGGCGAACGGATTGGTACAATCTATCAGCCTACCTGTGGACTTGAGCTGGAACGCGGCGGCGGGAGCCGCGCGCTATGAGGTCCAGGTGGATAACAGCAGTTATTTCACCAGCCCGGAGATAAAAGAAAAATTCACAGATGGTCCGGAAACCACAATGCAAATTGAGGTTGGGCTTACGATTCCAACCAGGTATTACTGGCGGATACGAGCAATTAACTACCTTGGCAATCCGGGAGCCTGGAGCGCGGCGAGATATTTCACACTGAAGGCACCATAAAGGTGGTGTAGACTAAAGACCTATTAAGGTTACATCGAATGAGAGTCCAACCAGTAAATGATGGTTTGGACTCTTTGATTTTTCACGAATCGTTATTTATTCGACCTGGATCTTCTGGCGGCTTTGTGATTGAATGGTATAGCAGTTTTATTCGTTCTCCCGTCCCCAGGCGTTGGTCTTGGTGGGAGTGGGGGTGATGGTGCTGGTGAGGGTGGGGGTGATGCTGCCAGTGGCTGTAGCAGTGCCAGGGGTGGTGGTAATGGTGGGGGTGGTCGTAAAGGTTGGCCTGGCGGTTGCCCTAACTCTGGTGGGTGTGGGGGTTGGGCTGGGCAACGCGGTGGAGAAGGCCGTCACAGGGTTGGTGTCTCCACCGGAGATATCCAACACATAATCCACCGCCGCCCGGCAACCGCCTTCGAGGTTGGCAGCCACGTGCAACCAATCCAACTGGTCACCGGCTTCCCAGGTGCGGTTCATGGCATTCCACAGGCAGCCAGGACCGGCGTTGTAGTTCACCAACGTGTAGCGCCACAAGTCATCGTGCGAGGCGACCGCGCCTGAAGATGCGCCGGTTAGGTTATACAGCATGCGGTCCACCTGGGCGCAATTACCCACGATCGTTTCGCCGAAGATTTCCACACTGAAATTCGCCTGCGTCAGGTCGATACCCAATTCGCAATCAGCGCAGGTGGCGTTGGCTTTTTTTACCAGCGCCCCGCGCAGAGTCGCCTGCTGGTTTTGCGTGAGATTGCCATATCCCAGCGCGCAGGTATCTTCGTAGAGCACGAGGGGGCAGAACTGCGTATAGAAATCAGGGTTCCACAACAGGGCGGCTTCCGCGCCGTCTTCAGTGAGTTGACCGAGCCCGACTTCTTCCACGTCGTGGTAGATGCCGGGCCAGAGCTGACTTTCGTGGGCGAAAATATTCTTCAATAGTAATGAAGGAATGCCGGTCTCATTTGAAGTACGGATAATCTCATCATCGAACTGGTTTTGCCACTCGGTAACCGCCTCCCTGGCGGTTTCCATGCCGCACTGGTTGGCAGAGGCGTAGTAATCCAGCCCGCCGCCCGGACACTGGCTTGCGTCCACCACACCGTTTTGAATGAGCATGGCAGCCAGGTAATGCAGCGGCAGTGAAGTAGATAGGCCGGAACTATCAGCGGGGTTTTTCAGCCAGCCTGGCAGCCCTTCCACGGAGGGGAAGGATTGCCACATAGCCGCGCAGGAGGACGATTCCTGTGCCTGCCATTGAGAACTGATAATATCCACGAAAAAACCTGAACGCGTTGGCGCGCCGGCGTTTTCGGCCGGCATATCTGCCCACGGTAGTACCCTGATGAAAGCGGTGTATTCCTCGGTGGTATCGCCGTAGCTGGATTCTCCCCAGAAGGTCAGCGTCACACCCTGGTCTCCGGTTTGCCATACCGGCAGGGGACACTGGCTGCCATCGCAGGAGAATTCTGTTCCGCCGTAAACACCATTGATGCGCGTGATGGATTCGTTGGCGATTTTTTCCTCGCCGATGAGTACAATTTCAGGTCGTCCTTCCCATTTATTGGTCGTACCGGGTAGAACGAAACCGTTCACAGTGATCCATACAGCGGGCGGCGGCAGGTTGACCTGGATCTCTTTTGAGGTTATGGTCGAACCTGTGTTTTGCAAGTACAGACCACTGCACGAGCTGACATCTTTACCTGCTTCGCCGGCCGTGCAGGGGGGGGTGTTGAGCCAGGTGTTAAGAACCGTGTCACCGCAGAACTTCTGTATCTCCAACTCATTGGGAGAGCCTTCGTGGTCAAGTGTGAACTGGCAGGCAATGGAGTTATCGCTCCAGTGCGCCAACCACCAGTCGTATGCGCTGCCGTCCACGGTAATCCAGGTCACCCGGTCAGGACCGTCCTGCGCCGCGGCGGGTTGAACCTCACCTGAGATGGCAATCAACAACACCACCAGTGCGATCAGGCACACTGGCATTACAGTTTTACCTGTTAAATATGAAAGCGCCCCTCGACCACGCATGTTGAAAAGAGTCTTTCTTAAGGGAAAGAATAGCATAGATTGGTGCTTAAGTAAATGTGAAAATCGATTCGCAATCGATTCGCAAAGTTACTTAATGAACTTATAATCATGGTTACAGGTTAACAGATTTCTTAAATCGAGAGTTTAAATTGAAAGTGATTGCACAAGAGGCGGACTCAGAACCTCAGGCTTTTTCCATCTCCAGCACTGACCTGTTGGAGTTGATGCAGGCGGTGCTGGCAAAGGGTGATTCGTTCCGGTTCAGAGCCCGCGGCAGCAGTATGACGCCGTTCATCCGCAGCGGTGATGTGATCACCATCTCCTCCCTAGATAAACGCGGTGCGGGATTGGGTATGGTCGTGGCCTTCAAGCACCCGGCGGGCGGGCATCTTGTGATACACCGCGTTGTGGGCGTAGCACCAGGCGCGGTCTTCATCAAAGGTGATAATATACCTCATAGAACAGATGGTTGGATCCCAGCGGGTAATCTATTGGGCTGCGTTTTGGAGATCAGGAGAAATGGTAAGCGTGTATGGTTGGGTTTGGGTATTGAAAGGTACTTGATTGCGTTTTTTTCGAAAGTGCAATGGTTGATCCCGATTAGAAGTGCGCTCGCCGCGCTCCGCGGCAGGAAAT
>DHGL01000009.1:41577-69884 GCA_002402725.1 Anaerolineaceae bacterium UBA4799 | reverse complement strand
TGCAGCCAGTTGGAAAGTGAATTATACTTAATTTACAATTCGCAGAAAGGGTGGAACACCCTCATGGAAAATGAACTTGAAGAACGCAGCAGCCTTGAGAGTATTCTCGATTACGCTCAGACCTTGTGGCGCTGGGCGTGGCTGCTCTTGCTGGTGGCCATCGCCTCCGGTGCTGTGGCTTATTACCTGACAAACCAGAAACCACGGGTTTTTGAAGCCAATACCAGAGCTGTGGTAAATGTAGTCACCGGTTCGGATTATTACGACGCATATTCAGCCTCGTATGGCGCTCAACGTCTGGCTGAGACATACGCGCAAACGATGATCACGCCCGAGTTGCTGCAGTCTGTATCTGAACGGCTTGGGTATGAAGTGACCGGCAAGATTACCGTGACACCTGTTGAAAATTCCCCCATATTTACCATTGTCGTTACAGATAGTGACCCGCAAAAAGCAGCGGATACAGCCAACATGGTCCTTACCACCTTCTCTGAAAAGGTAATGACGGATCAATCCTCCCGCTATACCGACCTGAAACAGGGATTGGAGGAAGAGATTGCCCGTATAGACCAGAGTTTAACGGATATCAATGAAAGATTGGCTGTCCTGCAGATTAAAGAGGCCGAACTGGCAGAAGCCGAAAAACGAGCAGCACAGATGGTAGCAGAAGGGCTTGAACCGATCGAGGTTGTGCGGGATCCGAATGACTATGTTGCCCGTGCTCAATTGGAGTTGGCGCAATCTCAATACCAATCCACCCGCTCTTCGCTGTTCTATAACTTACAGCAAATTAAATTAACTGAGGTTCAATCCGCCACAACCATCAGCCAGATAGACAAAGCGGTGGCCAATGCTGAACCCATACAGCCGCAACCGATGAAGAGTGCCGGTTTGGCCGCGGTCGTCGGGTTGATAGCTGCCGGAGGCATTGTGTTCTTAATCGCGTTTTTGCAGGATGAAGTCCGCGACCCAGAAGAGTTTTCCCGCAGATGGGGGGTACCGGTGGTGGGGGTCATCACTCATTATCCCTACAACCAGGACCAATTGATCACTGTCGCCAAACCGCGCATGCCGGTATCAGAAGCCTTCCGTTCATTACGCACCAACCTCCAATTCAGTGGGATTGACACTCCTTTGAAAACCGTGCTGGTAACGAGCGCGTCACCGTCCGACGGCAAGTCCTCCATCGTTGCCAACCTGGCTACGGTTATCGCCCAGAGCGAAAAAAACGTTGTGGTGATGGATGCGGATATGCGGCGACCGACGCTACACAAGTTGTTCAAATTGTCCAACCGCATCGGTCTTTCTGATTACTTCATCCGCACACCTGAAAAAATGACCGGGGTGGTGAAGAAAACCAGAGTAAACGGGCTGAATATTATCACTTCGGGCAGCCTGCCGCCAAATCCATCGGAATTACTGAGTTCTTCCAAAATGCAGGATGTTTTAAGTTTGTTGGAAAAACACTTTGATATGGTGCTTCTCGATTCTCCCCCGCTGCTGGCGGTGACAGACGCGTTGATACTGGCAAAAAGCGTTAATGGCGTGCTGCTGGTGGTTGATCCCAAGAAGACCAAGCGCGGCGCCATTCGCCAGGCAATCGAGCAACTCCAGCGCCTGGACACCAGGTTGCTGGGCGTGGTTCTGAATAACATCAAAGTAAAACGGTCGAGTTATTATTACAACCGTGATTACTATTATAGCAAGCAGTATGGCAGGACCAGCGAGGACGCCTCTCATATGGAACCGGCGGTTGAAGAGGTAAATACAGGTTAGGGGAAAAAAGGATAATGACGGGTAAAGCGGAATCTTCAGCGGGAGAAGGGAAAAAGGACAGGAAGAGAAAGGAATCACTCTTCTGTCCTTTCATCGGTTTTGAGGATGACCCTACTACCGCGCTGGCTTACCCGGCCAGGTACAATTTCTGCTTTCGCGCCAAACCCATTGCCCCGGTGAGCCTGATACAACAGCGCAATAAATGTCTGACTGAGCATTATGCGGATTGTCCGGTATTTCAGAATGAAAACCCGATCCCGCTGCCAAAGGGCCTTCGGGGCGAGAGGAATTCGAGGATTTCGAAGCTCAAGTGGGTACCTGTTGTTGCTTTGGCAGCGGTAGTCATAATTGGACCCGCGGCTCTCTTCCTCTCAGGTCTGCTCCCTATCCGTGGGTTCACGCCTCCGCTGGCAGGGTTTAAGGTGGCGACACACACCCCCACACTTCAATCTGAGGTGGTTCCTTTGACAGAACTGACCGCCACTCCTGAATTGACCGCAACGTTGACGCCAACCATGACCGCTACATGGATTATTCCGGTCAAGCAGACACCACGCGCGTTGGAGACGCCATTCGGCACTTCCCCTCAACTTGTGATTCATAAGGTCGTCGCTGGTGAAGGGTTTATTTTGCTGGCAGAAAACTTTAATACCACCGCTGATGCTATCAAGGCGATAAATTACGCATTACCAGATTCGTTATGGGAAAATACCGTCCTGGTGATACCGATCAATACAGATGATGTGACAGGATTGCCGAAGTTCGTTGTAGCAGAGATACGCGCGGAAGGGATGACCATCGAGATTTATGCGGAGCGGATGCAACTGGATGCAGAAATGCTGAAAAAGTATAATGATTTGCCTGAGGGTTATTCGTTAAAAATGGGCGAAATGTTGATTGTGCCGAAAACGGAATAATCAAGATGGGTGAAGGGTGAGCCATGCCGAATATCCTTTTTGTATGTAGCGCCAACAGGTTCCGTTCCGTGCTGGCGGCAGAGTGCTTCAAATCCTTGCTTGAAAACCAACTGAAAGCGGATGGATGGGTGGTAGGCAGCGCGGGAATTTGGGTAAAGGAAGGCGAGGCTCCAATTAAAGAAGCGCTTCAATGGGCGGCGAATAAACATCTCAACATCGAGTCTGTTCGATCAAGAGAGATAACCACCACACTCGTTAACGAGGCTGATTTGATCATTGTAATGGCGGATGGTCAGCGAGAGGCGATTACCCTTGAGTTTCCCCAGGCGAAGAACAAAATTGCCTTATTCTCAGATATCACTATTGGTCAGACTTATGACATTCCAGACCCTGTAATGGCGAGCGGTGAAGATCCGCAGCAAATCGCGGAGGAAATTTTCTCACTGGTTGACGCCGGATTTGGCCGTATTGTCAGCAGAGCTGCTGGATGAGCGGGCAGGGTGGGCGATCATTAAAAGTGGGGCTTAAGAAAGCGCCCCTAAAAAAACGCCTGGCATGGCTTTTGTTTATTTTACTGATCCTGATGGGTTGTGGTTATATGCTGTGGACGAGCCCCCTTCTGGGAAGGCAGCTCCCGCAATTTGCTTTTGAGCAGCTGGCAACGTTTACTTCCTTACCCACCAGCGCTGCGTTTATTGCCACGCCAGTAGCGGTAAGTACTAAGCCGGTGCAGGCGACTGCTCAACCTGAACCAGCAGGTGCTTCTACCGTCTGCGGGCAGGCGGAACCAATGGTCATCCTGGCACTGGGGATTGACGAGGTGGAGCAGGCGGATATGATCAGGGTTGTGCGGGTGGATTGGCTGAAACGCCAGATTATGGTGTTGTCGATCCCACGGGATTTTTGGGTTCCCATACCAGGGTTGGAAGAACACAACATCACCCAGTTTCGCATCAACGCGGCTTATGGATATGGCGAGTATTTTAATGGACGCGGTCAAGGCGTGGTGAAGTTTTCTGAAACGATGTATCAAAACTATGGCGTTGCTTTCGACCGTTACGTTGTGGCGCATTTCGATGATTTCGCGGACCTTGTAGACCAGATTGGCGGGGTGGATATCTACCTAGAAGAACCGATTGGCGCCTACGCGAGCGCGGGGCATCATCATTTTGATGGCAAATCTGCGCTGCTTTTTGTGAGGCAGCGGACAGCAGATCTGGACGCGTATCGTATCCAACGGCAATCGGCAATCTTAAAAGGGCTGTACGAGAAACTTTCAAAACCTGAGTACATCATAAAACTCCCTGGTCTGGGCGTGAAATTCATCAAGGACAAATCAGTCATCACTGACTTGCGTTTGCAGGATGTGTACACGTTCACCTGTTTTATCCGTGAAATCAACCGCGATTCATTGGTATTTGTGGACATTCCCTATGACCTGTACACTCCCATGGTCACCAATTATGGCCGGCATATCAAGCTGCCAAAGCCAGAAGCCGCAGCCTTCATCCAGGATATGATTAATAATGGCATTGAGTAGCAGCACACGTACCCTTGCTGGCTTTATAGCGGGGAGGTCAGCAGAGGATATACTCAAACAACTGACGTTTTATTACATGTTGTGAGTTGGAATGAAATCTCGA
This sequence comes from Anaerolineaceae bacterium UBA4799, assembly GCA_002402725.1. The sequence continues at coordinate 65,548 of DHGL01000009.1, read as the reverse complement.
ATCATCCACAGGGGTATTTGGTGATGCAAAGAGGTGAGCAATGGCACCCAGACCACCAAGATCAATCTTTGGCATACTGATTATTTTTATATTTCTTAGTGGTTGTAGTGGCGACCGCTTTCAAGAAGCTTCCACGAAAATTGGTGAGCTCGGTTCCACGGACGTCTATATGACTAACGAAACCGGGGTTATGTTTCCATCACCTCGTCGATTCAGGGCGACGGAGCAGGAAGACCTGGAAAAAAAGATCGGGCAATACGAGACGATCATTAATAACTTCCCGGACCTGAACTACTACGCTTTTTATCTTGAGTTGATCCAGTATTCAGCACATAACCCCGTAAGCGGAGATTACCCGGAAGCAGATGCTGGAAGAGCATTAGAATATTTTATTGCCAATAAACCACCAGAATTAATTCTTGAAACCCTGCCGCTGACCAGCTTTCAGGATCATATGAAGTATTATTACCGAACGGATCATCACTGGAATATTAAAGGTATCATGACGGGTTACGAAAAGATTTATAAAATGCTGGCGGAAAATTACCCGGAGATTTCTCCCCGCATCAAAACCAAAAAGATTCATACTTTCAAAGATATCGAATTTGTCGGAACCTGGGCGCGCGAACTTGATTACGAAGTTGACCCTGAACCTTTCAAGGTGGCTGTGTTAGATCTGCCCGCTTACAAAGTCTATGACATCTCTGGAAATGAACTGGACCATGGCCGCATGGAGGAATACTTTGCGGGTGAGTACGGGCAGGATTACTACACAGACCATTATGTCGATTATTACGGGGTAGACGATATCGGTTATCTTGAATATATCTCTGCAAATGGCGCGCAGCGCAATCTGCTGATCATCGGAGACTCCTTTATCAATGCGATTGAGCCGTTGCTCGCCTCTCATTATCACCATACTTACTGCATAGATATCCGAAGGCTTCCGGATTATCACTTCTCTATGTCAGAGTTCCTCGCGGAGCACGATGTGGACGATGTCCTGTTCCTCGGAGGCGGGGAAGTGATCTTCTACACCTGGAGGTGGACAGTAAAACCCTGAGTTTTTGATCTACGCCTTTCTTTGACCTCTTTTCTGCCTGAATCCGTGGCTGAACCCGTGGATGAGTTCGTGGATTATCTGTGGGAACTTTTGCTGTATACTTAATTGGTAAACATCGGCGGGGTTTTACGATAAGAGAGGTGAATATGAAAGACAACAGCGCGCTCCTTTCCTTATTACTTTTGTCTCTATCTTTGATGTTGATGGCGTGCAGTCTCCTAAATTCGGGTGAAAAAATCGACGAACTGCAAGGAACCACCCAGGCTCTGATAACCCAAGTCGGAGAATCAAAAGGAAAAGCTCAGGCAACCCCAACTGAAACGGTTGCAACTTTTGAAGGTGGGGAAGATTTAGAAGAGACTCAACCAAATCCCCAAGCCGCGGGTTCACTAGAACTGGTTGGACAGTTTGGCGGCAGTGCGGCAGCGGTGGCGGTGAGCGGCAACTTTGCCTACCTTGGACAAGGACCTCGATTGGTGGTATTGGATATCTCTGACACTGCTAATCCTCTTTTCATGAACCAGAGCGAAATCTTCCCGGGGATTGTCCTTGGGGTTGAGGTTGAGGACGGTTACGTCTATGTAACAACGGGTTATGGCGGTCTGTATATATATGAATTTAACCCATCGGGTGAAATTTCCAGGATTGGATCAGCGGTTCCAACGATCCCAGGCTGCGGTTCCATTGAAATAATCGGTAAAACCGTATACATCGCCTGCAATCCGGGAGGCTTATTTATTGTAGATGTGACCCATCCTGAGGACCCGAAAATCCTGAGTGATGGAGTCATATCAGGGAGCTTCATTTCAATAGCAGTTGTTGATAACCACGCTTACTTGGCGGATATAAATGGGGGAGGGCTTATGGTTGCAGATGTATCAGATACAGCCAATCCCCGGCAGGTTGGCACGTTTGACGTAAATGAAATCCCAGGCGAATACACAAAGATGATTGAGGGAGTAGATGTATGCGGTGATGAACTCTGCCTGGCGGTGCAGTCTTATGGGTTGGCAATACTTAACTTGGAAGAACCAGACAGTCCGAAGTATGTTAGCGGGGATTCCACATATTTTCCAAGTGGAATCGTTATTCAAAAAGACTATGCCTACTTGTTGTCTGAATCCGAACCCGGAGTACTTATCTATGACGTTTCGAATCCACTTAAACCACAGCGCAAGGGTGTATTACCCACAAGCATAGGAGGGTTGGAGTTTGCTGTAAATGAATTTCCGGAAAGAGGAATGTTTATTGCCGATGGTTACCTCTACATTCCAGACCAGACGTATGGATTGACCATAGTTGATGTGCGCGATCCGATGAGTCCGCAGTTAACAGGGCGTTACATGACACCCTTACCGGATTGGCTGACGGATATTACCGTGAGAGACGACTATGCTTTTGTCGTCAGCCGTTCAGGGGGTTTCAGAATGGTGGATGTATCCAATCCACTCAACCCTCGAGAAGTTTTTTATGATGATGAGCGTAAGAATTTATACCTGCAGTACCCAACTGCGATAGAAATAGTGGATGATTACGCCGTGATCGCCGATGCCAATTATCCAATACATGTCATAGCGCTTGGTGAACCTGACAAAATGGCAGAGGTTGGAGCGCTTTTTGATAAGGCTGCTTCTGATGGCGCTCATGATATGGTGATTGCGGGGGATTATGCTTATCTTTCAGGTTGGGGTGAAAAAGACGCGTTTTACCCCGGCGAAGGAATCTGGGTGGTGGACATTTCAAAGCCCGAAATGCTGACGCCAGCCGGATTTGTTGATCTACCCAATGGTAAGTGGTCACTTTCGATAAACGGTTCAACCCTTTATGCGCTTGATGGAGAGATCGATCCTGACCAGTCTGAACCTTTATCATTGCGTATCCTGGATATCAGCAACAGCGCCAACCCGGTGTTGATTAATTCGATCCAGATATCGGAATTACAGATGATGAACCCCTCTGATATCGATGTTACGGATGACGTTATGTATATTGGCACTGCGATGATGGGTTTGAAACGATTCGATATTACTGCCCCTCAGCATCCAGTCGAATTGCCAGTCGACCAAACCCTCTTCCCTTATGTGTACCAGGTGCATGCCGAACCACCCTACCTTGTTATCAATGGTAACCAGGTGATGGACATTTCTACATCCGGTTCACCGGAATTTGTCGGTTACGCGAGAGAAGCCCTGGAAGCGTGGGTTTGTGATATTGAAGGTGACCTGCTTTACATCGCAACCAAGATGAATGGGGTGTATATCTATCGAATAAGATAAAATTGGGGCTTCTGAATTAGTTTGTGAATTTACCTGTTCGTGTGGTAGTGAATGGTTAATGGTTTATGAATGGTTGGCATGTCAGTTGACCACATATTAGAAAAATTATAATGGAGAATCGAGAACAGGAACAAATCACCCCATGTTAATAAAAAATGGTGGAACGGCTGGATATATGACCTGCTATTTTTATTTTAAGAAAAGTATTCCCCGGGGAGTAGTCCAGAGTATAATCAAATAACAACGAGCCAGTAAACTGTCATTATATTTATTGGCGATCAAATGAATGAGGTAGGGAAATGATCCGATCAATTCAAAAGATCGGAGGGAAATTAAACAGGCTTTTCTCTCTCTTTATTATCGCAAGCATCTTGCTCATGCATGTTTCCCAGGAAACAGTCACCGCGCAAATCGCTGTTGAATCGGATTGGCCGAGTGCCCGGCATGATCCGGCAGGAACGTTTTTCGCTGAGGGCGAAACTCTGCTCGCAGCACCTTTAGAATTAAGCACCTTCATCACCACAAACTCACAAATTTTATCAGGCGCTTCACCAATTCTCGCCAATGGTTATCTTTTCCTTCTTGAAGATGACGGGTTTTGTGCATACTTACTTGCTGACCTGACGCAGACCTGGTGTTACAACGGGCTTGAGCAACTAATCGTCAGCGGGGTGACCGGGTCGGAGATCGTTGTTGGCGGTATAAACCCGGTGGATGATACATTAACCCTGGTACGGCTGGACATTTCAGACGGCACAACGATTGGAATGGTACCGACCGCAGAACATGCAGCAAGCGCCTACACCTGTTCTCCTGCGGATCGTAACCAGATGTTCTGTTCCTCGGATGAGCATCTGCTGAGTATTGACCTTTCAACCAATTCGGTTGTCTGGACGATGCCTCTCGATGGTCCAGGATCAGTACCGGTCTTGTCAGAGGATGCTGTTTTCGTTGAAACTGGGTTATCCGCGTGGGCGATAAACCGGGAAGATGGAGCGGTTATTTGGACCTCAAATCAATCTACAGGTTCAAGAATGCCACTACTGCTGGCGGGGACGACCTTGTTGGTTTCGCAGGTAGATGGGAGCATTCGTGGGCTTGATTCCCTTACCGGCACGCTTTCCTGGTCTTCCCCCGTCCTTACTGGCGAGGTCTGTCAGGCAGCTTATGGTAACGGTGATCTTATCATCACAACTCACTCAGGTTTCGTAGAAAAACTGAGCCCGCTTGATGGCACGGTCGTATGGTCGTTGAACGGCGGAACAAGTGAACTGACCGCCTGCCCGTCCCTGGTTATGGCAAACGGTTATGCCTATTCCAATTTTCCGGATGGGACAATCAAAGCAATTGGCCTCAGTACGGGTTCTATGGTCTGGGAGGCTGTTGCTGCCACACCCGGAAAGACAGCCGGGATGGCGATATCTGGGGGGTACCTGGTAATCCCCGTCTCTCCAACACAGGTAGCATTTTATGCGAAGGCTGGTGTGATTGAAAATCCTCCACTAGATGATACTGAAGACACGCTCACTTACCTCATTAGCGGCACAATTCTTGATCTGGAAGGTGCTCCGCTACCGGGGATAATAGTAGCGGACGGGCTGGGTCACACGGCAACCACAGATGAAACAGGCGCTTACACCATTACCGGCCTGACGCCGGGGGAAATTTCCATTATTCCAACAAGCGAAGTTTATGAATTTACACCCCTGAGTTTCCCACTCACTGTAGTCGATGCCGATCACACAGAGGTGGATTTTATCGGTCAGTCCAAACCTCTTGATGGCACTGAAGCTTCAGAGGCTCCTGAGGGTGAACCGGTTTTGACAGGTGAGGGACTTCCACCTGAAATCACTACCTTGAACCCTTATTCATCGTTTGTGAATGAACCCTCGTTCACAACGCTCATGGTTCACGGGTTGAATTTTGTTGCGGGTTCCACTGTCAAGTGGGGTGAGACTTCGCTTGTGACTACTTTCATCGATGACACCTCGCTTACCGCTGTGGTGACACCTGACCTGACAGTTGTTGCGGGTGAGTACACCATCACCGTGATTAACCCTGAACTGGAAAGTGGGTCCTCCAACGCTGTGAGTTTTACCATAGAGAATCCACGGCCGCTGCTTTATGCCCTCACACCCGCTCAATCGTTGACGCGGTTATCAACAGATCCCGCCATTACCGTTGAAGTAACCGGTGCGAATTTTGTTGCTTGTTCGCAAGTAAATTGGGACACAACCGGGCTAAACACTACATATCTCAGCCCAACGCAGCTACGGGTGGAGGTTCCATCATCGTATCTTGGTGAGCCTTTGCGGGTTCCCTTAACGGTGGTCAATGCGGCTCCCGGGGGTGGAGTTTCCTCCGAGTTGACCTTTTCAGTGGAGGAGATACTGCCAGCCGACGGGCAGAAACTGGCGACATCAAAAGTAACCTTTGATTGGGCTGATTCTCCCGGTGCCAACGCCTACCAAATCCAGCTTTCACTCTACAACAACTTCAGTAAGCCGATCATTAATGGGCCGGTTTATTCTTCGCGCTACTACTTTGGGCGGGCATTGGCGAACGGTAAAACATATTACTGGCGTTACCGCGCGCGCATTGGAGCCAGCTGGGACGTCTGGACTCCAACTTATAAGTTCTATTCATTAAATCCTCCACTAGCACCGGTTATGCTTACTCCTAATCGAACCCTGAAAAATCATTCAGAAGTTTTGCTATCATGGAACGAGACTGCTAACGCAGAGAAGTACCAGGTTCAGATCAGCACGTACTATAAATTTACCAGCACAGTACAGGATGTGGTTGTGCCAGACAAAGGCACTTCTTTCACGACCAGCGCACTGGCAGATGGGCTTTACTATTGGCGGGTCAGGGGTATAGATTCTGTAGGAGTCAATGGAAGCTGGTCGGGTTACCGTTCATTCACGATTGATACAGTCCTACCGGTCACACCTCAACTTACTTCGCCATCAGATGGAGCTTACATTACCACTACATCTCCGACCCTTGCTGTGAAACCTGTCAGCGATGCCGGCAGGTATTGCTTCCAGATGGCTGATAACCCGGCGTTCGATAATCCCCTGGTAAACCCGACCTGTGCTCAAAGCACAACGAGTACAAACTGGACCGTTCCAGTTGAGGCAGCCTTGGGTTACCAAACATATTACTGGCGTGCCATGGCAGTCGATGCGGCAGGCAACTACTCCATTCCTGCTATCTCGAGGCTTCTCAACCTCACCCTGATGCAGTCACCGGCAGATTCCTCCTTTACCCCGTCTCTCACACCAGAGTTCACCTGGATCGGCCTCCCGGGGGCAAGCGAGTACAACCTGCAGGTATCCACCTCGCAGGACTTTATATCACCGATCCTGATCGATGAAACGCTAACTTCCACGACATTTATTCCTGCGGACGATATGGCTTTTGGTTCCTATTACCTGCGCCTGAAGGTGGACACTGGTGATTGGATGCCTGTGCAGCATTTCACGATCAGCCCCGTGTCTGCTGCACCGGTCTTGCTGGCACCGTCCATTGACGCAATCATTAACGACAGAACCCCATCACTGGATTGGAGTATTGTAGAAGCGACAACAATCCCCATCACCGGGTACGAGATACAGGTAAGCAAAGATACCGTTTTCAGCAGCATCGTGCAATCTGAGACAACCGAAAATCTCCCACCTTATGTGCTTCCTGAACTGATGGATGGTTTATATTACTGGCGCGTTCGCGCCATCAATGCCCTCGATGCGCCTGGTGTCTGGTCAGCGGTCGCGTCGTTCAGGGTTGATTCAACACCAGTGAAACCACCGCCTTATTATTCTCCGGCAAGCGGGGCTACCACAACGACGACCCTCCCGAAGCTGAGCGTGAAGAGGGTCAGCGGCGCAGTGTCTTACCGCTTCCAGGTGGCGACAACACCCACCTTCACGGAATCTCTACTCCTGGACAAACTGGTAAAACCAGGTTTAACGTACGCGAGCTACGCACCGACCACGGCTGAAGCGCTGCCTTTCGGTACGGTTTACTGGCGCGCAGCCACTGTGGATCCTGCTGGAAATGAAGCCTGGGGTGAATCCCGCGCCTTGGTGGTAAACATCTTAAAAACTCCCAATCATGGTACAACCATTACAGTTCCGACCCCTGCCTTCAGTTGGGGGGAAGCTACCGGGGCGCTGCAATACGAACTACTTGTGGCTTCAAGGGCTGACTTTGCCGTGGAGTCGGTTGTGATTAGCGAGGTTTTAGCACCAATGACGAGTTACACCTCAACCACGACCTTGCCACCCGGGAGTTACTATTGGCGTCTGAGAGTGGATTACGGCGCGGGCTTTAGCGAGAACTGTACCCCAACCTATTCTTTTATCGTCTCTCCGGTTACGCCAACAACTCCTTACATCATGGAACCGGGTTCTGGGAATTACACCAACGATCCATCACCAAGATTTCGCTGGGTTGATACGTTTAATGTGACGGCTCCCCAATTGAGAATTAAAAACCGGACGATTCAGGTATACCTGCCGCCGGATTACGCGACCAGTGGCAAATCCTACCCGGTGCTTTACCTTAATGACGGTAACACTAAGTTCATCAATGGTTATTATATTGATGACACATTGGAAGAGCTCTATCGTAACGGGCAGATTAATGGCTTGATAGCAGTCGCGATCTTTAATAGCGCAAATAGATGGGATGAATTCAGCCCTTGGGTGAATACTCACATGAAAGATGTGTGGTATGTGAGTGATGCCGCCAGCAGCGAGGGAGGGGAGGGTGATGCTTACGTAGACTTCCTCGTGGATACGCTGAAACCGATCATTGACAATCGCTACCGCACAATGACCGACCGGGAACACACAGCCTTGGGGGCAGGGAGTTTGGGCGGGTTCATCACACTTTACGCCGCATATAGGGAGCCGGACGTTTTCTCGAAAGTCATGGTCCTCTCACCTGCCGTTTGGTTTGGAGAATCTGGGGGTGCCTGGCTCTCGAACAACCGTTTGATCAATTATATCTCCAGTCATCCTTTATCCCAGGAATCCAAATTCTTTATATATATCGGAACAAATGAGTGGAACGGGAGAACCTTAAGACTTCCCGGGATGACATACCCCAAAGTTTGGGTGAGCGGTGTAAACGCTGTAAAGGCAGCGATAGAGAGCCATCCGAACAGTGAGGTCTACCTTGTCACCAACTCCGGTGGAATCCACTCTCCCACTTCGTGGCGCTGGTGGGTAGATGATGCCATCACCTGGTTATTTGCGGATAGTGCTGAATTACCGGATAGTCTGCCACCCGCAGATGGATCCAGAGAGGACCAATATGAAATTCAGGTCAGCACGACCAACCGTTTTACGACGCTCACCTATAGCGGACTTACATTAGATGGTCAACAACATTATGAGGCTCCCTCTTTAGCAGATGGCCGGTACTTCTGGCGGGTTCGCGCTGTGAATGATGTTGGAACGCCTGGAAGTTGGTCAGCACCTGCCGACTTCCGGTTGGATACAACTCCCCCCGCCTTGCCTGTCTATTCTTCTCCCGCGGAAAACGAGATAACCACTACCGCAACTCCCAGATTGATCATAAAGCGGGTGAGTGATGCTGCTAATTATCGCTTCCAGGTGGCAGCAACGCCGGAGTTCTCAGGAGCCTTACTGCTTGACAAAACGGTTACATCGATATCTTTATCTCCGAGTTATTTGCCCAACGCTGCTGAAACTTTACCGTTTGGTTTAGTATACTGGCGCGCCGGCGCAGTGGATAAGGCTGGAAATGAATCCTGGGGTGAAGAGCGATCTTTCATTGTGAGTAATTTGAAGACGCCGATCACCGGTACCACTACCACTAATACAAAACCGACACTTAGTTGGGGAGCAATAAGCGGAGTAGTTCAATACCAGGTGCAACTTGCACGGACCGAATTATTTGAAGAGGAAACAACCGAGAATTATTACATTAATCCCCCGGTGACATCATTCATCCCGACCAATCGTCTATTGGCAGGTAATTATTACTGGCGGTTACGGGTGAATTCGGGCACGGGGTTTTCTGAAAGCTGGACCCCCGTTGCTTCATTTATTGTCTCACCCGTGATCCCTTCCGCGCCAGTAATCACCTCTCCAGTGGCCGGTCATTACACAAACGATCTTTCCCCGCACCTGCGCTGGGTGGAATCCTTTCAGGTCTATTCGCCACAATTGAGAGTCAAGTATCGAACCATTCAGGTTTACCTGCCTCCTGATTACGCTACCAGTGGCAAGTCTTATCCGGTGCTCTACCTGAGTGATGGCAGTCTCCAGTTTGAAAAGGGATTCTACACAGATGAAACACTGGAGGCCCTTTTCTATGAAGGACAAATCGAAGGAGTGATAGCTGTTGGCGTGTTCACCAATCCTAACCGCTGGGATGAGTACAGCCCCTGGATCAACACGGATACAGACACCATCTGGCACAACTGGCATGCCGATGCCCGCGAGGGAGGGGAGGGGGACGCCTACATAGATTTCTTTGTTGACACTCTGAAACCGATCATCGATAACCGTTACCGCACATTAAGGGATCGGGAGTATACGGCCATAGGCGGCGCCAGTATGGGTGGGTTGATCACACTTTACGGAGGTTTGCGAGAACCTGAGGTGTTTTCCAAGGTGATTTCATTATCACCGGCAGTATGGTACGCTGAAGATGGCGGTAAGTGGCTCTCCAATAACCGGCTTCTAGAATATATCCGCAATCACCCTCAAACGGAACTTTCGAGATTCTATATTTTTACCGGCACCAATGAGTGGAATGGTAGAAGACTGACCTATCCGGGGTGGACATACCCCAAAATATGGAAAAGTGGGGTTGACGCAGTTTATCAGACATTAACAACAACCAATCCGGATATCGAAATAAAATACGATATATATCCCGGTGGTATTCACCAGACCTCCACCTGGAGAAATTGGATGGACGAAGCGATTTTGTGGTTGTTTGATGATATTGAAGAACTCCCTGTGACACCTCCTGAAGATGATCCGACAAATAATGGATTAGCTGAAGACCACTATGAAGTACAGATCAGCACAAGCCAGTATTTCAATACCATTGAATATCAGGGTTCAACTCTGGGCGGTCAGTTCAGCCTGGAAGATGCAGCACTGAAGCCTGGCAAGCATTACTGGCATGTGAGAGCGGTCAATAGAATGGGGGTACCGGGGAGGTGGTCATCAACGAGTTACCTGGTCATTGATACAACCGCACCCGGCGCACCCGTACCGGTATCTCCTGGTATGAATGCGGTTACTTATGATACGACGCCTGCATTTTCAGTAAAATCGGTGGCGAGCGCCAATCTTTACTGTTTCCAGGTGGCTGATACAGAGACTTTTGAAAACATACTTGTCAATGCGGATTGCGCGATGACCACCGCGAAACCTGCCTGGTCAGTACCTTCAATCAACAAACTGCCTTACGGTGCGAATTATTACTGGCGTGCCGCGGCGTTGGACGTCGCGGGAAATATTTCAGATTGGTCTGGTGCTCGCCGCTTTACCGTCTCCATCATGCAGAGCCCGCTTAATGGTTCCAACCTGACCGGTTTTACGCCCAGGTTTGTATGGGCTGGTGTCGCGGGTGCCTGGCAGTATCAGTTGCAGGTTTCTGCTGACGCCGCATTTCTGGATCCGAATCTGGGAGTAATGGACGTACAACTACCCACGTCCACAGCTTATACCTCCCCGACCCCATTTACCGCGGGCAAGTATTACTGGCGCATACGGGTAATGGTCAGCGATACTTACGGAGATTGGATGCCTGTTCAGACCTTCACCGTCAGCCCGATTCCAGTTGCCCCCGCTCTCGACGCGCCGGTTTCAGGTGCTCTGACCAATGACAACACCCCGCTTTTAAGCTGGCAACCGGTTGTTGACCCCTTTAGACCGGTCAGCGGTTACCAGGTTCAAGTCGGCAGGTCACCTTATTTCACAACATACTCTACAGAAGATGTGGCGGGTGCAAACTCGTATGAAACCAACGCTGTCACAGTGGATGGCAGGTACTACTGGCGTGTGCGGGCGGTTAATGACCTGGGTGTTTACGGCAAGTGGTCGTCCTCGAGGTCGATCGTTGTTGATTCAACACCTCCCGCGGTTCCCTCGTTAATCATCCCCCTCGATGGCATAAATGTTCACGGTATACCGTTTTATTACTGGAGAAGTGACAGCAGCGCTAAATATTATCAATTCGAATTCGCTACTGACGTGGGATTTACCAATATAGAATATCAGACAGGAGAATTATCGGTCGCGTTCCACATCTTGCCGGGTCAGAAACGCGGTGCCTATTACTGGCATGTGCGCGCCAGGGATCTTGCCGGAAACTGGAGCAATTGGTCAGAAACCCGGCTCATCACCATAGCGCCCTGATCAGGGCTGCAGGCTAATCATAAAAAAATCGCGGTTTCCATCGCGATTTTTTTGTTTCAAAAATTGCTGGATGAAAGAATTTGCAAAATATCTGTTTTCGAGTAGAGTCTTTGAATGCAAATTCCTAAATGAAGACAATTGCAAAAAACCCTTTTTTTTTGCATAATTATTTCACTGGAGTAGAGAAGGAGAGAAACATGGAATTCACCACTTTCAACGATATGCTGCGCAGAGCCGCCTGGCGGCTGCCCGAACATCCGTTCATTTACTGGTCAGATAGAAAACTCAGTATCACTTACGCCCAGGGAGAGGAAATGAGCGCGAAAGCCGCCGGCGCGCTGGCGGCGCTGGGGGTTGGCAAGGGCGACCGCGTGGGGTTGTTCGCCCACAACGGGCTGGATTATGTGGTGGCCATGTTCGGCATCTGGAAGTTGGGGGCCATCTCCGCTCACATCAGCGTGTTGCAAAAGGACAACCTGGCGTACTTCATAAACGATTCTTCGCCAAAGGTGCTCATCTACACCGGAGAACTGCACGAGGTAATCGAAAAACTGCGCGCGCAGCACTTTGGCGTGGCGCACTATATTTGCTTTGACGGGAAAAAGGACTTTGCACAGGGCTGGGGTGAGAGCCTGGAGGCCGCGCCAGCGCCGCCTGCAGTGCGGGTTAGCGACATGGACGCAGCGCACCTATCCTACACCTCCGGTTCCTCGGGGCCATCCAAAGGCGCGCTGCTGGCGCACGGCTATACCGCCAGGGCAACCCACACCATCGCTGAACGACTGGACCTTTCCAGCGCGGATGTCTCGCTGGGGGTTACCTCGCTCTCCAGTTCCTTCTACCTGGTAGCCAACCTGCTGCCTGGGGTGCATCGGGGAATGACGATAGGGGTGCGCAAGGAATGGCAGCCCCGGGCTGTTTGGGAAGAAATGGAGGAGCGCGGGGTGACCTTTTTCGCGGGTAACCCGCTGGTGCTGGGAGATCTGCTGAAGGAATCGCGTGAGCGGGGCAGGAAACCGCGCGCGCTGATACGCTGCATCTCCGGCGGGGCGCCGCTGCCCCCGGATGTCAAGCTGGCCTATTATGATGAATTCGGGGTACACATCGTCGAATCCTACGGTCAATCTGAGCTGGGCGGCTTCGTGGCATTGGGTTACCCGCGCAAGGAAGAAGGTAAGAGATTTTTCGCCATCGGCCCGGGTTTGCCCGACCGCGAGACCATGGTGGCGGATGAGAGTAGTAAAGAAGTGCCGGTGGGTGAACCAGGGGAACTGCTCATTCGTAACAACGTGATGCTGGGGTATTGGAAAATGCCTGAGAAAACCAACAGTGTTATCCGTGATGGCTGGCTGCACACCGGCGACATGGGGGTGATGGACGAGGAAGGCTACTACACGCTGTTGGGGCGCTGGTCGGAGCGCATGGTCATCAGCGGCAGGGTGGTCTTTCCGCGCTACATGGAGGAGGCACTGCTGCGGCACCCGGCGGTACACTATGCCGGTGTCATCGCCCGCCAGGATGCCGTTTCTGGGCAGATCGCGCTGGGGATTGTGGAACTATACCCGGGGCAGGCAGTGGGCGCTGAAGTGCTGCTGGCGCACTGTCAGAGCATACTGGGGGTCGAAGACAGCCCCAAAGAAGTGCTGATCGTTGAGAAGATGCCCATGACCCCCACCGGCAAGATCGGCAAGCAGGAGCTGATCCTCTTGTACGGCGGGTGATGTGCTCATAAGGATGCGGATATGGCTTTTTGAGTCCTTGACGAAAATCACTAATTAATTGTACACAATTGCACATTTCTTTTGGCTGTTTATCTTGTATTTATTTAGTGCTACTATATAATATACCTACCTTACCACTAATGATTTCCAAGAGAAAGGAGGTCACCGGTCATATTATCAGTAGCGGAATCAGGTTCAGATAGAAGTAAACACAAAAAACCAAAGTTAATAGGAGAGAACCATGAAAAGAACCGCGTTGTTATTAATAAGCCTGCTGATGATCTTCGCGATGGCATTGTCTGCCTGTGCGCCAACAGAACCTACCGTTGAAGAACCTGTTGCTGAAGAACCCGCGGCTGAAGAACCCGCCGCTGAAGAACCTGCTGCAGAAGAGCCCGCTGTCGCCGAAGATCCCATGGCAGCGTTGATCGCAGCTGCGCAAGAAGAAGGCAATCTAACCGTGATAGCTCTTCCTCGTGACTGGTGTAATTACGGCGAAGCCATTGATGCTTTCAAAACCAAGTATGGCATCGCTGTAAATGAATTGAACCCCGACGCCGGTTCCGCTGATGAAATTGAAGCCATTAAAGCCAATAAAGATAATAAAGGCCCGCAAGCGCCTGACGTCATCGATGTTGGATACGGTTTTGGCCCACAATTGATCGAAGAAGCGCTTGTGCAGCCTTACAAAGTCTCCACCTGGGATTCCATTCCGGCTGATTCCAAAGATCCGGATGGCTATTGGTATGGTGATTATTACGGTGTTATGGCCTTCGAAGGCAATTCTGACATCGTCACCGATGTGCCGCAAGATTGGGCTGACCTGTTAAAACCGGAACTGAAAGGTCAATTCGCCCTTGCAGGTGATCCCCGTGCTTCAGCACAAGCTCAGATGAGCGTCTATGCCGCGGCTTTGTACAATGGCGGTGACTTGGATAATGTACAGCCCGGATTGGATTTCTTCAAGCAGATTAACGATGCAGGCAATTTTGTTCCCGTGATTGCCAAACAGGCGACTGTTGCCAAGGGTGAAACCCCGGTCATCATGCGCTGGGACTACAGCGCCTTGTCAGATAAAGATGCTCTGGCTGGCAACCCGAATATTGAAGTAGTCTATCCGGCAAGCGGCACGATCGCGGGTATCTATATCCAGGCAATTTCAGCATATGCCCCGCACCCCAATGCTGCCAAACTTTGGATGGAATTCCTTTACAGCGATGAAGGCCAAAACATCTGGCTGAAAGGATACTGCCATCCGATTCGCTATAGCGAAATGGAGTCTCGCGGAGTAATTCCTGCTGATTTGGCGGCAAAACTACCTACCTTCGATGGTCCGATCGCTTTCCCGAGCATTGACCAGATCAACACAGCCAAACAGGTTATCGCAGATAACTGGATGACTGTCGTCGGTGCAGATGTCAAGGAATAACACGGTCTTTACTGCTCAGAAGAGGGACGCGCGAAAAGCGCGCCCCTCTAACAATATCTGGCACAAATGGATCGGAGTGATCCCTTTCTTTGCTTTTGCGATTCTATTTATCCTGCTCCCTTCCGTGAATATCCTGGCTGGAGCCTTCCGCACAAACGAAGGGAAATTCACCCTGACCAACCTCGCCGGACTCTTAGAGCCATCGATTTTAAGCGCTTATTGGGTCACGATCAAGATCAGTTTAACCACCGCGCTCGCGGGCGGATTATTGGGTTTTCTGATGGCCTATTCTGTCACTGTAGGCAAGTTACCAAAAGCAGTCCGCAACATGCTCATGACATTTTCGGGCGTCGCTTCGAACTTCGCTGGCGTTCCCTTGGCTTTTGCGTTCATCGCCACACTTGGACGTACGGGTCTCATCACCGTTATCCTTAAAGATGTTCTGAAGCTGGACCTTTATGCCCATGGGTTCAACCTTTACAGTTTTTGGGGTCTATCGCTGACCTATTTATATTTCCAGTTCCCCCTGATGGTGCTCATTATCACCCCTGCGCTGGATGGGTTGAAGAAAGAATGGAGTGAGGCTGCTGAAAACCTGGGCGCTTCCAGGAGCCTTTATTGGCGCAAGGTCGCGTTACCCATCCTGACCCCATCCATTTTAGGCGCGATCATTCTCTTGTTTGGAAATTCCTTTGGCGCTTACGCCACCGCTTACTCTCTCACCGGAGGTTTTATCAACCTGATCACCATCGTGGTAGGCTCTCAAATCAAGGGCGATATCCTTTACAATCCAGGTCTGGGTTATGCCCTCGCGGTTGGGATGGTGATTGTGATGGCGGTAATGATGGCGATTTACTATTACCTGCGCCGCAGGAGTGAAAGGTGGCTGCCAAGATGAAGCGCGGATCATTTTGGTCATGGTTGTGGGTCATTATCGGAACACTTTATTTTCTCCTCCCATTAATCTCGACTTTTGAGTTCTCCCTTCGTGCAAAAAAAGGCGTACTTTCGTTTCTCGCATACACGCGAGTTTTTGCAGACCCCAATTTTTGGGGAACAATGTGGTTTTCTCTGGTGATTGCCCTCTTTACCATCATTCTGAGCATTATTCTTGTCGTTCCCACGGCTTACTGGATACGGCTGCGATTACCGCAGTTGAGAGGTCTCGTGGAATTTATTTCGATGCTTCCTTATGTCATCCCGGCAATAGTGTGGGTTTTTGGCGCCATCCGTACCTTCAGCGGTGCTCCCTTCTTTCTGACGAATACTTTTATGGGGACTTATGTGCTGCTTACCGCCGGTTATGTTGTGTTAGCGCTACCCTTTGTTTACCGGTCAATTGATGTGGGCCTGGCGGCGATTGATGTTAAATCCCTCACCGAAGCCGCACAGAGCCTTGGCGCTGGATGGGCGACCATCCTTTTCAGGATAATTTTTCCTAACCTGAAGGTTGCTTTATTAAGCTGCTCGTTCCTCACGCTCGCCATCGTCATTGGTGAATACACCATTGCCAGTTTCCTGGTTGGAATCAAGGCGTATGGACCGTACATGTCGATGATCGGGCAAAACAAGACCTATGAATCTTCATCATTGGCCATCATCAGTTTTATGCTCACATGGGCTTTCATGGGACTGATACAGGTATTTTCCCGCGGAAAAACAGCCGGTAGTTCTCTGGCAGGTGCCAGGTGATTTTAATCAAAAACAATAAATCTCAAAAATAAACGGTGACTTATGGCATTTGTTACTCTTAAAAATGTGTCAAAGGTTTTTGGTAACACGACCGCGGTGGAGGATTTCAACCTGGAAGTTGAAAAAGGGGAATTTGTTTCTTTTCTTGGACCTTCAGGATGTGGAAAAACGACAACGCTGCGTATGATTGCGGGTTTCGAACTGCCTTCCTCCGGGATCATTACACTCAATGGTGAGGATATTACCTACAAGTCACCGAACCAGCGCAATGTGGGCATGGTTTTCCAATCTTACGCGTTGTTTCCGAATCTGACCATCGGTCAGAATATCGGATTTGGTTTACAAGTACGGAAAATGTCAAAGCCGGACATTGAAAATCGCATCGATGAGATGTTGTCGATCGTTCACCTGGAGAGCCACAAGAACAAGTATCCTCATCAACTCTCGGGCGGACAGCAACAACGTATCGCGTTAACCAGAGCGCTGGCGATTAATCCGCAGGTGCTATTGCTGGATGAACCGCTTTCGGCTCTGGACGCGAAGATCCGCGTGGAGCTACGATTGGAAATACGCCGCATCCAACAGGAAATGGGCATCACGACAATTTATGTGACTCACGACCAGGAAGAGGCGCTGCT
Organism: Anaerolineaceae bacterium UBA4799; assembly: GCA_002402725.1. The sequence goes on along the minus strand of DHGL01000009.1, from coordinate 48,318 downwards.
CATCTCGGACCGTATTGTGGTCATGTCTGAAGGGCGTATTGAGCAGGTAGGCACGCCAGATAAGATTTACAATTATCCATCCAATGAATTTGTGGCGCAATTTGTGGGTCAATTGAACCTTCTGCTGGTGACCAAGGTTGATTTGGATGCAGGAAAATGCCTGCTCGCCGGTCAGGCAGTAAAATTTGAACACACTCCCGGGCGTGCTATCAGCAACTCTCCCAGGCTGGCAATTCGACCTGAAGAATTACAATTGGGAACAGGTGAGGGGAGGAACGCCTTGAAAGGCCGGGTGGAATCAGTTCTCTTTTTGGGCGCCGTGGTGAGGTTGCGTGTTGATATAGGCGGTATCGTTCTCTCAGCAGATTTCTTCAACGAACGTTCCCGTACCCTGCCGCGCGTGGGCGATGATGTGATTATCAGCTTCCCAGAATATTCATGCTGGGTTATGTAAAGACGCTACGCAAATCTCAAGAATTAAAGAAGCATCATCCAGCCAATTCTTGAATGGTCAAGCATCCTGATTCATGTAACTCAACCGCCCGGTAAGGTGAGGTGTTGCATTGCGTAATTATCTTCCCAACCATTAGAGTTTTCTGAATATATAATAAGATGAATGAAAATGAACGCTTGGTTTCATTGAACCCCATGGCAGAAAATCAGACCTTGCTCTCTGTTGGCATTGATGTTGGCACCACCACTACCCAAGTAGTCTTTTCGCGATTGGAGATCACGAATGTTGCCCGCACCGGTCTGATCCCGCGCATGGAGATCACAGACAAGCAAGTGCTGTACCAGAGTCCAATCGTGTTCACCCCGCTGCTGGACCAAGACCTGGTGGATGCTGAAAAGTTGAACGAGATCGTGCGCCGTGAATACCAGTCGGCGGGAATCGAACCCGCCCAGGTGGCCACCGGGGCGGTGATCATCACCGGTGAAACGGCCAGGAAAAAAAACGCCGATGCCATCCTCCAATCGCTTTCAGGGCTGGCGGGTGATTTCATCGTCAGCGTCGCCGGACCTCACCTGGAAAGCCTGATCTCCGGGCGGGGTTCCGGCGCGGCACAGTATTCCAGGGAACACTATCTGACGGTTACCAACCTGGATATTGGTGGTGGCAGCACCAATTGCGCGGTTTTCAAGGGCGGAAACTTGATTGGCAGCGCGGCGATGAATTATGGTGGAAGGATACTTATCCTAAATCACGCAAGCGGGCGTGTGCTGCACATCGCCCAGGCTGCCAGATCCATTCTGCAGGACTGCCAGTTGAGCCTGAAAATCGGTGATACACCCGCTCTGGCAGACCTGCGCCGCTTTACTGACCGCATGGCGGAAGTGACACTCGAACTGATTGAGGGCGGTGCTTCTCCACTTGCAAAGGAGTTATATCTCACTCCGCCTTCACTGGTTTCCGGTGCGGGTTCCAGCCTCATGTTTAGCGGTGGTGTCGGGTATTACTATTACCATCCATTAGAAATAAGCACGGTCGTGGATGTGACCTTACATGACGATGTGGGTCCGCTGCTGGCTGAAAGCTTGAGGAACAATGCCGCTCTCACAGCTTACCGGGTGGTCACGCCGGCGGAAACGTTGCGCGCCACGGTACTGGGGGCGAGCACCCAGACCGTTTCGCTATCCGGTTCCACCATCTGGGCAGAACGGGAGATCCTGCCGCTTCGGAATATCCCGGTGCTGCATCTACCCGTGGAACCAGCGCCTGATCCGACCGCACTGGCAGCGGAACTGGAAGCCAGGGTGCGCCGCAACAGTCTGAACCCAACAGAGGACCATTATGCTTTTGCGCTGGACCTCAACGCCAGCCTGGATTTTGCATCCTTGCAGCAACTGGCAACTGGCATTGCCGAATTTGCAGGCAAGCTGCCTGAGCAGATGCCGCTGCTTATCGTCGTGGAACGGGATTATGCCAGGGTGCTTGGACAAACGGTGAAAAGCCTGGCGCCTGGGCACCCGCTTCTGGTAATCGACCAGATTGGTTTGATGGAAGGTGATTACATTGATATCGGTACCCCGTTGATGGATGGCCGGGTGGTGCCCATCAGCGTGAAAACACTCGTCTTTTACAATTAGACCAACCAGGTGATTCAATTTATAATCATGTTACTTGAACCTGAATATGCGGAGTACTCATGTTGTTGCGTACGAAACTGCATGGAAAGACCTACGAATTCCCTGACGTGCGCCTGCTGATGGGCAAGGCCAACGAAGAGAAATCTGGTGACCGGCTGGCTGGCGTGGCTGCTGATTGCGCGGCTGAACGTATCGCCGCCCGCCTTGTACTGGCAGAGTTGCCGCTGTGGGTGTTGCGCCAGAACCCGGCGGTGCCGTACGAGCAGGACGAGGTCACCCGTGTGATTCAGGACGCAGTGGATGAAGCAGTTTATTCTGAAATCAAAAACTGGACGGTAGGCGCCTTCAGAGAGTGGCTACTGGAGGATACAACCACGCATGAAATGATTCAGCGTGTCACCGCCGGATTGACCGCTGAAATGGTGGCGGCAGTAACCAAATTAATGTCCAACCTGGACCTGATTGTGGCGGCCAGCAAGATACATGTTACAGCGCACTGCCATAACACCATTGGCGCGCCGGGGCGGCTATCCAGCCGATTGCAGCCCAACCACCCGACCGACTCGCCCGAGGGCATCCGCGCTGAAATTTACGAGGGACTGGCTTACGGCTGTGGCGACTCGGTGATTGGCATCAACCCCTCTGACGATTCGCAATCTTCCGTCTCACGCCTTTTAGACATGACTCATAATATCATCCGCGAATGGGAAATCCCCACCCAGAACTGCGTGCTGGCGCACGTCACCACGCAAATGAAATGCCTGCAATCCGGGTCACCAGTCGGACTGGTGTTTCAATCCATTTCAGGGTCACAAAAAGGCTGCGAATCGTTCGGAATCAACGTGGGAATGCTGGATGAAGCCTACGAACTGGCGAAGAAGTACTGCTTCCCGGTGGGGCCGAACTTTATGTACTTTGAGACCGGTCAGGGGTCAGCCTTGTCGGCTGATGCCCACAACGGTTGGGACCAGTTAACGCTGGAAGCGCGTAATTACGGACTGGCCAGGCGCTACCATCCTTTCCAGGTGAATACCGTGGTCGGCTTCATCGGTCCTGAATATTTGTATGACGCCAACCAGATCCAGCGTGCCGGGTTGGAGGATCTCTTTATGGGTAAACTCTCGGGCATTCCCATGGGTGTGGATGCCTGTTACACCAATCACGCGCGCGCGGATCAGAACGCGAACGAAAACCTGGCTGTAATGCTTACAGCCGCGGGTTGCAACTATTTCATGGCCGTGCCTATGGGAGATGACTCGATGCTTTCCTATCAGTCCACCTCCTATCACGACACAGCCTCCCTCCGGCAGCTGTTCCGGTTGCGCCCGGCAGCGGAATTCGAGGTCTGGCTGGAATCGATCGGGTTGATGAAGGATGGCCGGTTGACCGAACTCGCCGGTGACCCCACCTTCTTCTTAAGGCGATAAGCGAATGATGATGGAAGAAGAAAGGTTTAACCGGATCGTTGAACTTGTCCTGCGCCAGTTACAGGAAGAAGGATTAGTGCCAGGCGCGCAGAAAAATCGTCCTGGTGGACTTCCAAATCAAGCAGCGACAACCGCCACGGGCCCCGGGTTGGCTTTACACCCTGATATGGTCTCTTCCGCCCTGGCTGTACCGGAAATCGACCTGCCCGACCCCGCCAGTGACGCTTTCCGCTGGCAGCCGCGGGTCAGAAATGCCAAAGACCCGGTGGCATTGAAAGCACTCATAGCCTCAACCTCAGCCCGCATCGGGGTAGGCAGGGCGGGAGCGCGCAGTAACACCGCATCTTTGCTGCTTTTCCAGGGAGACCACGCCATTACCCAGGATGCGCTGTATCGTAATGTCGATCAGCGGCTGCTCGATGAGTTTAACCTGATGACCGTGCAGACAAGAATCACGGAGGGTAAGGAAGAATACCTGCTGCGGCCAGACCTGGGACGGCAATTGAGTGACGCGGCGCGCCAAGTGCTAGCCGAAAAATGCCTGAAGAGCCCTGATCTACAACTGGTAATAGGAGATGGACTGAGCGCGCTGGCGATTGAGAGCAACCTGCGGCAGATCTTTCCAGTCATCATCCAGGGCGCCCAGTCAGCCGGTTTACGGATTGGTACACCGTTTCATATTAAGTACTGCCGAGTTGGCGTGATGAATGACGTCGGTGATATCATTCGACCGAGAGTTCTTGTGCTTCTCATCGGTGAGCGGCCAGGTTTGGGCAGAGCGGAAAGTATGAGCGCTTACATGGCGTACCAGCCCGGGGCTGGTCAGAATGATGCAGACCGTGACGTGGTCTGCAATATTTACGAAAAAGGCGGTACGAACCCGCTGGAAGCCGGGGCGTTTATTGTTCAATTTGCGCAAAAAATGATGCAATTTAAAGCCTCAGGGGTCAAACTAAAACTGGCAGCAGGGTAGGGAGCGTATGGCAGTCCTCGATAGGATACAGGCAAAGGCGTTGTCCGTGCAACTCATCCCGCGCGTCGCTGATGATTTTGCGCGCCGGCTCAACTTACGCACGGACCAGCTATCCATCGGGCTCATTACCGCGAATAATGACGATGCCACGTATGTATCCATTGACCATGCCACCAAAATGGCGGAGGTTGAAGTGGTGTACGCGCATTCCTTTTACGCTGGAGCCAGGCATGCTTCCGGGCTGCTATCCGGTGAGATCATCGCCATCCTGGCAGGGCCCAACCCGCACGAGGTGAGCGAAGGACTGGAAGCTGCGGCGGCGTACCTCGAAAAAGAAGCCTTCTGGTATGCTGCCAATGAAGACGCTTCAGTGGCTTTCTTCCCGCATGTTATTTCACAAACCGGGTCATATCTTTCCCACGCTCACAATCTGCCAACAGGCACTCCAGTTGCTTACCTGGTCGCTCCGCCAATTGAGGGACTGGTGGGGCTGGACGCAGCGCTCAAAGCCGCAGCTGTCTCCATAGTTTCGCTGACCATGCCGCCTTCAGAGACCAACTACATGGGCGTCATCCTCACCGGTGATCAGTCAGCCTGTAAGGCAGCTGCGCAAGCCTTCCAGGATCAGGTTCTGGAAGTGGTTAGAAACCCTTTCAGGTTAATTTAACTGCATAAAGCAAGGCATGAGGTGACCCGTTGGAATTGACCAAACCGATTACTTATTTTTTGACACCTGGTGACGTGAACACCAGGCGGACATTTGAACTGGCTCGTGAACGTGCCCTGGAATTGGAGATTAAGACCATCCTGGTAGCCTCGAGTTCAGGCAACACAGGCGCATTGGCAGCGGAGTTTTTTACTGGTTTCGAGGTGATCGTTGTCTCCCACTCAGTGGGGTTCCGTGAAGCCAATCTGCAGGAATTGACTGACGATAATCGTAAGAAGATAGAGTTACTATCTGGCAGGATCCTCACCGCCACACACGCGCTGGGAGGTGTTAACAGGGCGATTCGGCGTAAATTCAATACCTACCAGGTGGATGAGATCATCGCCAGCACACTCAAGATATTTGGGCAGGGAATGAAAGTGGCGTTTGAAATCGCGCTCATGGCCGCCGATGGCGGCGCGGTACGCACGGATAGGCCGGTACTTTGTATCACGGGTACCAACACCGGCGCGGATACCGCGGTTGTGCTCATTCCCGCTTACTCACAATCTTTTTTTGATATCCAACTAATGGAAATCATTTGCCTGCCTTCAACCGGGCACACTTTTAAATAAAAACTACTGCGAACGAGTCGCAGCAGCCTGAATACAATTCAAGGTGCCGGGTGTTGCTGGAGATGCCTTGATTACTCAACCAGGGATCAGGTTAATTCATACAACTCCACAATGACACCGTCTGCATCCAGCGGATCAAGAAAAACCACTTTCCTGCCTGGTAATTCAACAGGTTCATCGTTCTTCAGGTGGATATGATTTTCTTTCAACCTGTGCACCATCTCGGTGATATCCTCTACTTCAAAGCAGATATGATGTACACCAGGACCGCAGGTGCTCAGGAAATCGTGGTATTCGTTTCCAACCTCTGAGGTGGGTTTCAGGAGTTCAATGCGGGTTTTCCCCACTGGCAGCCATGCCAGCTCGAGATCCATCGAGGGAACATTTTCAGTGTAATCCAGTTGGATACCAAGAATATCCTGCCAGAACTTTAAGGATTTCTCAATATCCGGCACGACAATACCGATATGATTAATCTTTGTGACCTTATTCATGGGTTTTCCGCCTTCATGCGTTCTTTTTTCTAAAGATCCTCTCGATGTATTTCTTCCCCTCGGCAGCCAGAGAAGGAATCAGAATGAGCGGCAGGATCAACTCCCACTGTGCCCAGCCCAGGGGGACAGTATCAAAGAGTTTATTCAGGAATGGCACATAAATAACCAGGAAAATGAGCACCATCGAAGCCAGTACCCCGATGTTCATCCATTTGTTTTTGAACAATCCAATTTTAAGCACCGGGTAGTATTCCGAGCGTGAGGTGTAAGCGCGCAACAACTCAGAAATTGAGAGGGTCGTAAATGCCATCGTCTCGGCGAACTCGGGCAACTCGGGGTGGGCACGCAGACCAATGAAATAGGCGAGCAGAACAGCAGTGGTGATGGCAATCGTTTGCACAATGATCCCGCCGCGCATATATTGGTTAATGATCGATTCCTTCGGGGGTCTGGGCTGTTGATCCATGATGTCGGGGTC
>DHGL01000009.1:0-41527 GCA_002402725.1 Anaerolineaceae bacterium UBA4799 | reverse complement strand
AAGATGATCATGATCTCGGCGATGTTGCATGAAATCAGATAATAGACAAATTTACGGATATTACTATAGATTATGCGTCCCTGTTCTATGGCAGAAACAATGCTGGCGTAATTGTCATCCGTGAGCACCATGTCGGCGGTCTCTTTGGCAACATCCGTTCCGGTGATACCCATGGCGACTCCGATATCCGCACGCTTGATTGCTGGGGCGTCGTTTACTCCATCACCGGTCATGGCGACTACCTGGTCGTTGGCGCGCAGCGCGTCAACAATCTTCATCTTGTGCTCTGGCGAGACCCGGGCAAAAACGTCTGTGGTCTTTACCGCTTCGCGGACCTCTTCATCGCTGAGCAGGTTCAATTCAGAGCCCGTGCGCACATTACGGCCTGGTAAAAGCAGGTTGATGGATTTGGCGATGGCAGCGGCGGTGTTTGGGTAATCCCCGGTAATCATGATGGTCCGAATACCTGCTTTGCGCGCTTTTTCCAACGCTGGTTTAACCTCTGTACGTGCCGGGTCGATCATTCCCACCATCCCTACAAAAACCAGGTCGCGCTCAAGGTCTTCAATATCCAGTTCGCTGCCATTCGCCTTCGGTGCATTGGGAACGAGCTTGTAAGCCAAACCCAGTACCCGCAGGGCGTCTTTGGTCAGGTTGTCATTTGCATCTAAAATACGCTTGCGGTCTTCTTCATTTAAATTATGCTCGCTATCGTCAATCTGAGTGTATTTGTTGCAAAGGTTCAAGACAATGTCTGGTGCGCCTTTGACGACGATTGCGTACCAATCCTTCTTTGATTCATCATGGATTGGCGAGGCATCATTTACTTGTACCCCTCTGGTTGAGTGGATGGTGACCATCCGTTTGCGTGTCGAGTCGAATGGAACCTCGTTTTCACGGGGATATTTTTCCTTGAGTTCACCCAAAATGACGCCGGCTTTCGCTGCTGCCACGATGATCGATCCTTCTGTGGGGTCTCCGATGAGATGGTAACTATCGCAGCCAGCATCACTGACCGTTTCGAGGTAGGAATCGTTGTTGAGCACGCCTACCCACAAGGTTGTGGCGAGTGCCGGGTATTCACTTACGTCAATTTTGTTCCCCTTGTAGAGAAAATCACCCGTCGGCGTATAACCAGTACCGGTGATTTCAAAATCCTTATCATCAACCCAGATGCGGGTGACGGTCATTTCGTTCTGCGTGAGAGTGCCGGTCTTATCGGAGCAAATCACTGTTGCAGAACCGAGCGTCTCAACCGAGGCGAGTTTGCGGATGAGCGCGTGGCGCCGCACCATTTCGCGCATACCCATCGCCAGGCTGATGGTCACTACGGCTGGCAGACCTTCCGGTACGGCGGCGATGGCCAGGCTGACCGCGATCATAAATCCATCCACCAGGGTTTTTATTAGCCCTGCAGAGCCATTCGGGCCGAGCAAGTGGCGTACAACGATCACCACAAAAACAAGTGCACAAATGCCCAGGGATGCCCACCCCAGCACCTTCCCAAGGGAATCCAGGCGTTTCTGTAAGGGAGTTTCTTCTTCTTCAACGCTTTGGAGCATGTCGGCGATCATACCCAGTTGTGTTTTCATGCCCGTACCAATGACGATGCCCTCACCACGCCCGTAAGTAACGGTAGTACCCATGAAGGCGGTATTCTTACGGTCACCCAGGGGAATATCGTGTTCCAGCCGGAAAGATGCGTTCTTTTGCACCGGCACCGATTCGCCGGTAAGCGCGGCTTCATCGATGCGCATATTAATAGATTCCACCAGGCGTAAATCCGCGGGAATGAAATTACCGGCTTCCAGGAAAACTACATCACCCGGGACGAGTTCAGGCGCGGGAATATTTACACGATGCCCGTCGCGCAGTACTGAGGCTTCAGGTGCGGCCATCCTTTTCAGGGCAGCCAACGCCTCTTCGGCCCTGCTTTCCTGCACAACACTCAAAATGGTATTGAGGATGACAATTGCCATGATCACGGCGGCTTCAACGTAATCTCCCAGCAGCGCTGAAACAATGGCAGCGACGAGCAGCAGGATTACCACGAAGTTATTAAGCGCGTTGATCACACGCTGCAGGAAGGTGGTACCTTTTTTAGCGGTAAGTTCATTTCGTCCAAACAGAGCGAGTCTCCGGGCAGCTTCTTCAGATGTCAGACCAAGGGTCAATTCGGTCTGCAATTTTTCAGCGACTTCGGAAGAGTCGAGTGCATGAAAACCGATTGTCAGGTCCAGGTCTTTGAAATTTCCCATTTTTTGTTCTCCAATATTTTTGAGGGTGGTTTGCGCATCATGTTCCAGCTACTTATTTTGAGTCAGGCTTACCCAAAGGTGTAAATTGCGGCAACGAGACAGAAAACGGATGACCGAATTGTTATGGATGATCCCTAAAAAAACAGGCGGTGAGTGGTATCCACTGGCAGGGATTTCGCCTGTGAAGAAGAGAGGACGAAATTTGCAGCTATGCCGCTCACCGCCGGTGATTTACCCGACGCTTTTATCCCAGGTAGGCAGTTTTGAGCACCTCTGACTGTTTAAGCTCATCAACACTACCTGAAGCCACCACCTCGCCTTGCTGCAGCACATACCCTCTCGAGGCATATTCGAGTGTCAGGTGCACGTTCTGCTCAACCAGGAAAACGGTTGTTCCCCGGGAATTGATTTCCTTGATGGTGTCAAAGTTCTGTTCGACCAGGATCGGTGCCAGACCCAGGGAAGGTTCGTCAAAGATCATTAGTTTCGGATCGCTCATTAAACCCCGTCCAATGGAGAGCATGGATTGCTCACCGCCGGAAAGCGTGCCAGCGACCTGGTTGATCCTTTCCTTTAGTCTCGGGTACAGCGCAAAAATCTCGACCATGCGCTTTTCAATTTTGACATTATCCTTTTCAAGATAAGCGCCCATACGCAGGTTTTCACGCACTGTCATTTTGGGGAAAATCCGTTTACCTTCAGGAACGATGGATATTCCTGCTCCAATCACTTTATGTGTCTGGATGCCGGTGATGTCTTTACCATCAAAAATAATCTTGCCCCTGGTAATTTTTACCAATCCCAAAATGGCTTTGATAAGTGTGGATTTTCCAGCGCCGTTGGAGCCAAGCAGGCAGGTCACCGTACCTGCGGGCACATCCAGAGACACATTGCGCAGCATCTCGTTTCTGCCATACACCGTGGTGATATTATCGAGTTGAAGAAGCAAATTATCCATTAGACTGCTCCATGCTTCCCAAGATATGCGGAAATGACTTCAGGGTCTTTACTGACTTCTGCGTATGATCCCTCTGCGATCTTTTTCCCGAAGTTGATCACAAACACGTGTTCAGTGATCATTTTAATTACGGCCATTACGTGTTCAACGATGACGATGGTGATTTCCTTTGATTCAGATTTAACTTTCTGGATGTCTTCCATCAATGTTGTGATTTCTTCGGGGATCATACCTGCAGAAGGTTCGTCCAGGAGAAGCAGCCTGGGTTCCATTGCCATTGCCCTGCAAATCTCCACTCGGCGGCGGTCAATCTGCGCCAGGGATCCGGCGGGCCGGCTGGATTTATTGACCAGCTCGGGATTAAAGGTATTCAAAAGGTAAAGGGCTTTATCATGAGCCTCAGAAACCTCCTTTGATAAGCCTTTACGATTGAATACAGCGCTGCCGAGCCAGTGATTCTGCTTGGAATGCATCCCGATGAAGACATTATCGAGGATAGACAGGTCCAGGCAAAGCCGGCTTGCCTGGAATGTGCGCGCGATTCCCTTTCGGGCGATCTGTGTTGCAGATTTCTTCGCCATGGATTCGCCCTCAAAGAAGAAATCACCTCCGGTTGGAATGTATAACCCGGTAAGCATGTTAAAAATGGTGGTCTTACCAGAACCATTGGGCCCGATTAACCCCATGACCGAATTTCTTTTAATTTGCATATCAATGTGATCCACCGCTACCAGACCGCCAAATTGGATGGTGAGACCTTTAGTTTCGAGGATGTTATTGCTTTCAGCCATTTTGCTCACCTCCTGCATTTTTTGATTTGGGAGCAGCCAATTTTGCTTTTGCTTTGGCCAGCAGGTCTTTATAATCGCGTGGCACAAATGGGATTAGACCTTTCGGTTTGAAGATCAGCATGATGATGAGCAGCAGACCGTAGATAAGGAAGCGGTATTCCTGGATGAACCTTAGCTTTTCAGGCAATGTGATAAGCAACAGTGAACCCAAAACGATTCCAAAGACATTGTCCATACCACCAAGGATGACAATGGAAACCATCACCAGGGAGCGGTCGAACACAAAGTTGGGAGGGGAAATGAAACCGATCAGGTGGGCGAAGAAAGCCCCTGCCAGGCCGATGAAACAGTTCCCCAGCACAAAGATGATCAGTTTCCAGTAATTTATACGTACGCCGTTGGTGCGGGCGGCTACTTCATCATCGCGAATGGTCGAAACTGTAACCCCTACCCACGAGCTGTAGATGCGTTGGCAGACAATAGCCACAACTATCGCCAGCGCTAGCACCAGGTAGTAGTAGTTGGAATATTTATGCAGGGTGATGAAACCGAGGTTGATGGCTTCATTGAACGAGTATCCGAAGAAGGTCAGGTATGGAATATTTTTCAAACCCTGAGGACCGCCGGTAAACTCCATGTTCTCGACCAGGATCACCACCATGAACTGAAAAGCGATAGTGACCAGGGCGAGGTAATGCCCCTTCGTTTTCAATACCGGGATGAACAGGATTATCGAGAACAACCCTGTCACAACCGCGCCTGCAAGGAGGGTTGCCCAGGAAGGCCAGCCGGCATTGAGCGCCAGCAGGCCAGCCGTATAGGCTCCGAAGGCCATGAACGCTGCTCCTGCCAGGTTCATCATGCCGGTGCTGCCCAACTGCAGATTCAACCCAAGGCAGGCGATAACGAACATGATGGCGTTGATGAGCACAAACAACCAATACGCGCTTTTTGCTAGCAGGAAAGGAGGCAGCAGTAGTAGTACAAGCGCGCCTAAGGCTGCGACTGTTTTGTGGGAGGAAAATGCCACGCTCAAGCCGCTCTTGATACCTGGGGCACGATTGAGGAGGACCAATATGGCAGCCCCTGCGACCACTTCAGCGATGAGGATCCATCCACCTTCAACGAGGAAGATAGCCATAACGGCAAAAAAGGTCACCGCTTCCAGCAGCAGCACTACTGGAATACCAAGTGGTCCGGATAATTTTTGTTTACTAGTCTCTGTCATGTGTTTCTCTCCTCTCTAAACACGTTCGGATATTTTCTCGCCGAGGATACCGTTTGGCCTGAAGATCAGGAACAGAATCACAACGAGGAAAGCAAACACACGTTTATTTTCAGAACCGATCGGAAGCGCCGCGGCAGCAAGGGTTTCCATGAGACCGAAGAGGATACCCCCGACGATCGCCCCGAACACATTGCCAAGCCCGCCGATGACAGAGGCGGAGAAACCGATGACACCCATGATGGCACCCATGTTGAACTGAATACGACCATAATACAAACCGAACAGGATGCCCGCGATCGCGGCAACTGCGGCGCCGATGAGGAAAGTCATATCAATGGTGCGGTTGAAGTTCACTCCCATCATCTTGGCGGCTTCATCATCCTGAGCGACCGCGCGGATGGCAGATCCCATTTTGGTTCTATTGATGATGTAGTAGACTGCAATAATCGTGATAACCCCAATTGCCATGATGATCAGGTTTTCGTAACGGATGAATACATTCCCTATAGTTATGTTGCCTTGCGGGAGTAAGGTTGGAAAAAACTGCGGGTTCGCGCCTAATGGGAAGAGCAGGCGGACAGATTCTCGCACGGCGATGCCCAAACCCAACGTTACCAGCAAGCTGATAATCATTGGTGCTTTCATGACCGGTTTTATCGCCAGCCTTGCGGTGCCAATGGCGACAACTGCTGTAAGAAGCATCGAACCAATGAACATCAGGATGAGCATAAAAATGTTATCTCCCAACCCGAGAACTTCGCCGAGCATATACATTACCAGCGCCATGAACCCGCCCAGCATGAAGAAGTCGCCATGACCGAAGTTGATAAGGTCCAGGACGCCGAAGTAGAGGGTAAAACCAACAGCCACCAGCGCGTACATCATGCCAAGCATGAGCCCATTGATTGACTGCTGGATGATCATTTCAAAACCAGACATGTATTTCTCTCCTCTCAACAGCAGTATTGGTAAAATGTATGAAACGAACTTGCGAAGAGTATTGCTTGGTGATTATGTCTGTTTCATCGATTTTGAGAGTTGTGAACCCCGAGGGTTCACAACTCTCATTGTATTTGTGTCTGCTGGGCTGGTTTTATTCAGCGCCGGGCATCTTCCTGATGCCGGAAGCATATTCAGAGTTCGGCCAGTACACCCAAACGCCATCCTGAGCCACATACGGACTCGCCAGGGGGATCTCGTTCTGACCATATTCATTGAACTTGACCGGTCCGATGATAGTGTCTGCGAGATCGGTTACATTGATCTCAGCGGCGACAGCGGCGCGATCAGGGCCAACCTTTTCGATGGCGTCAATGGCAATCTGGGCGGCAACATAAGCGAAGGGACCGTAGGCTTCAGGGGGTTCCTTGAATCCGGCGGCATCGTATGCTGCTTTGAATGCGGGACCGCCAGGCAGTTCTTCGAGAGGAGGTCCATCCAACCAGGCCACAACGCTTTCAGCGTTCTCAGCGCCAACGCCTTCAATAAAAGCGTCGGTTTTGATACCGGAAGTTCCTTCAAAGACGATGTCGGTCATACCCAGTTTGACCATTTGTGTGCGGATAGGTACACCAATATCGGTCAATCCGCCGAGGTAGAGGACATCAGGGTTCTCGTTCTTGATCTTGGTGAGTTCAGTGGTGAAGTCGCCCTGGTCGATGGTGACACCCTGCTCAGAAAGTATTGTCAAGCCGTAATCAGGCGCCCAGTGCTTGATCCATTCCAGGTGACCCTTGCCATAATCGGAGGTGTCATAGAGGATGGAGATGGTCTTGGCGCCAAGTTCTTCAGCCATGAACTTGGCGTTCGCCTGGTTCTGTTCCACCTGGGTACCATTGGTTCGGGATATCTCAATGTAATCGTTACCATAGGTGATTGCGGGAAGAACAGCACCCCAGACAATGTTCGCAAGGCCGTTATTGTGGAAGGTGTCAGCGGTGGCAATGGCGGTCATGGAGCAATAGTGGCCAACAGATGCGATAATCTCGGGATCGGAGGCTGCCATCAAGGCTGCCTGTACAGCGACTTCGGGTTTGCACTCGTCATCGATGGGGACGATCTCGTAGGTGTACTTGTAATCAGGGTTGGCATTGGCTTCCTGGACTGCCAGGGTTACTGAGTTCAAACCACCCGTGCCCATGGCTGCGTTTTGGCCGGTTAGTGGACCGAGGAAGGAGATCTTGACAACCTCTTTCTCGACCGGTGCCGCGGGGGCTTCAGTGGCCGCAGGGGCTTCAGTGGCAGCGGGTTCTTCTGCGGCAGGTGCCTCAACAGCAGGTGCTTCTGTTGGTTTGGGAGCGCAAGCGGTAAAAACGAAAGACAGGACCAGAATGATGCTTAGTACGATCAACAGGCTTTTCTGTTTTTTGAACATATCTTCTCTCCTAATTTTATCGATTTTCGGTTTTCTTACAGCCAGCGTTCAATTCTGTTCTATTTGAATCAATGGGTTTCTCGATAACTAATCTCTGAGACCAACCCCCAGATTGGTTTTTCTCGTTGACCTCCTTTCATCCTGATTTTCTTCAAAGCGGAATAGATTTTACTGGTGTCTTATTTTTATTATAGCATTATAGAAATTTTTCAAATGATAAACAAATGATATTTATACGTAAATCTAGTGATAATAATAATAAATAGACAAGTGTTTGTGATAGCAAGGTATTTGATCGACTTTATTTGAATTGTCCCGGATAGCGCTTATGCTATTTTGTTATTTTCCAGGAAAATCCCTTTGATGACATAACTCTACTACAGAAGCCTATTACATCAAGAAATTCCACTCACATTCAGGGAGGGCTTGGTATGTTTTCTATTGGAGCATTTGCGATTATTCTTGATGATGACGGAAGCGTTCTCCTTTCCCATCGACGGGATATTGACGTATGGAATTTACCGCGGGGCAGAGCAGAGACACGAGAATTGCCAAACGAGGCTGTAGTGCGTGAAGTAAAGGAGGAAACAGGACTAGAGGTTGTGATTGAGCGATTAGTTGGGGTTTATGGAAAAGCTGACAAGGATGAAATTGTCTTTGCCTTTGTCTGCCGGGTTACTGGTGGTCAACTCGTTCTTTCAGACGAAGCAGACCAGCATTGCTTTTTTGCCATCGATAAGATTCCGCCCAATACACCACCCAAACAGACTGAACGAATTCAAGATGCATTTATCCCCACCACTCTCCCCATCTTTCGTCGTCAGACTGCTCCTTCCACTCAATCAATTATCGGGAATGCCTGACTGCATTATTGTGCCTACCATTCATTTTGGCGAAGGTATTGAACAAGGGAAAAATCTAATGAATCCTCCCCGCAGCTTGCTGCGGGGAGAATTCATTATTACTTAAATTTCGTGCTCAAGCTCAAAAATGATCAGATGAACTAGATTGTCATCAAGGAATAATTGCTGCCATGACGCCTTTTTGAGCATGCAGGCGGTTTTCTGCTTCATCGAAAGCAGTAGGACTGCCCCATTTACCATCCAGGACCGCGTCGCTTACCTCAAAGTTACGCTCACAAGGTAAGCAATGCATGTAGCGTGCATCAGGCTTACCAAGCTTCATGCGATTTTCATCAGCAATCCAACCCTTATACTTCAAGAAGAGCTTGGCCATTTCATCAGTCTGGGCTTCCTTAGTTACAGGCGGTAGCAGGTCAAGGCATACGTAGTTTTTGGCATAAACAACATCGGCGTTTGCGCAGGCATCTTCCATGTTATCCACAACCTGGTAGGACCCACCGTTGGCGATTACATTCGCTTTTATTTGGGTTTCCACTTCAGGATCAATTCGCATCTCAGGTGGGTGGGCAAAAAAGATGTCTGGACCAAAGTAGCTAGCTGCATACATGAAATCGTGGTGAGGGGCGATCGGTTTCTTCGTGGATGGTGAATAAGTCCATGAAACTGCAAGTTTGCGCCCTCGTAGATCGCGGCCATAAATTTCACGCAAAGTCATGACATCCGCCATACCCTGACATGGGTGGTATTTGTTATCCTCCATGTTGATAACTGGTTTCTCGCTCCACTTCGCAAATTCTTGGATTATCTTAAGTGATTTTTCGTATTCCCAATTCACAGCCCCACCCAATATTCGTATAGCGATGCAATCTCCCATACGGGAGAGGACACGCGCGACATCAGAAATTCGTTCTGATGCGTAGGGCACGTCTTCCCCCTCAAGGGTTGGCAAGCGTGTAGCCTCGGGTTGTAAGAAATGACCGTGACCACCCAACTGGAATATTCCTGCCTCAAAGCTATTGCGTGTGCGCAAACTCGGGTTAAAGAACATCATGAATAAGGTTCGCCCTGCCAGGATATCATCGTGCCTGCGCCGCATGGTGTTATCTGCTTTCAGCTGCATACTCAGATCCAGCATGCTTTCAATTTCGGCCTTGGTGAAATCCTGCAAACGTATAAAATCCCTCCCTTTCAATCCTTCAGTAATCATTTCATGCCTCCTTTAAGTATGGGTGGTTAATTCTAATTACGCAAAGTAAATTATAGATGCTGTTTACAACTTTGGTGGATAAAAAGTTCCGAAAACATTATTAATTGTCTATAACGGCTTATGCAGGAGTTTCAGGTACTTTTCTAAATCCTCATCTTGGAAATAGCCGCTTTTTTTCTGTTGGCTCCGTTTGACCTCCTTTAGCGCAAAGAACCAGTGCATGAGTGCCAGTCATCTTCTTTTTATTTATCTGCTAGGTCTGACCGGCTCATGGCTGTTTTACTTCGTGCATTTGTTAGTTTTCAAGTAAATGTATCTAAATACCTTTCGCTGCTTGAAATCATCACTTCTAAGAAACGTAGAAAGAACTCCTATTTTTTTAACCAAGCAAGGGCGCTGATAACCATCGCCTGTGTTCCACGTTCAATAGTGGGGTGCATCATTGGTGCAAACTTCGGGTTGTGGTTAGCAGGCAAGGCAGGCAGGCGATTCGCTTCTTGATAGTTCCTGTACAGGTCAGGATCTGTACCACCTAAAAACCAGAATACAGAAGGTATAGTTGATCCAAGATTGAATTCACCGAAATCCTCACTCAACTTGGTTGACCTGGATTCCTTAACCTGACCATCAGTGAAGTATTTCTGAAAGGCATCAATGACTTTACGCGTGGCTTTGGGGTTGTTCCAGACAAGGGTGAAATGATTAATTGTAGTGATTTCGGGAGGTACTGCCGCGCCTGAGGCGATTGCTTCTGCCTTGACAATTCTTTCGACGGAATCTAAAATGCGCAGCCGGATTTTTTCATCGTAAGTTCGAATGTTGATTTTTAGCACAGCTTCATCTGGTATGATGTTTTCCATTGAGCCAGCCTGCAACGACCCGACGGTCACAATGGCAGTTTCATCTGCCGAAACCTCACGTGAGACAATGGTCTGAAGGCGCAATACTGTTGCAGCTGCCATCACCACCGGGTCAATGCAGTTTTCGGGCATGGCACCATGCCCTCCTCGTCCGATGAGGCGTATCTGCAGGTTATCTCCCGTGCTCGTGGTAGCACCTACTGGACATTCAATCGTTCCGACAGGGATGTTAATCACATGCTGTCCAAGTATGACGTCAGGTTTGGGAAAACGCGCATAGAAACCATCTTTGACCATTGCGCTTGCCCCTACGCCGATTTCTTCCGCTGGTTGGAAAACTACTATCAGTGTTCCCTGCCAGGAAGAGCGAATGTCAGATAACAACATGGCAGCACCTGCCAGGCTGGTCATGTGGATGTCATGTCCGCAGGCATGCATAACCCCGACAATATTACCGTTTCGATCCATTGCTGTGACATTGCTTGCATAGGGAAGACCAGTTTCTTCTTTTATTGGCAGCGCATCCATATCCGCACGCAGCATCACGGTAGCACCCGCGCCGTTTTTCAACACACCCACCACCCCTGTTCCGCCCACCCCGGTGGTCACCTCAAATCCAGCATCGCGCAAAATGGCTGCCATTTTTGCTGCAGTTTTTACTTCCTGCAACGATAGTTCTGGATGAGAGTGCAGATCGGTATAGATTTCCGTTAATTTCGGTGAGAGATGGTCAACCTTTTCACTGATACGCTGCGATGTTAAGGAATCACGTTCAACCATGCGCTAACCTCCGGGTTGTTGGTTTTGTGGATTGGGAAAATGGTCAAACCTATGGAACAGAAACTCCGTGTCTACTTGTGGTAGTATATATGTGTGAAATTGGCTTGTCAAGTTGATGCATCCACCTCAATGCTGCCACCTCAATGCAGCCACCTCAAGCCTCTGTTGCGCAATTATTAAATCTAATAATGAATTTCTGGAGGTTGCCATGCCTGTGAAGAGGATTGAGAACATCCCGGCAACAGTGGTTCGGGACGGGAAAGGTGTTACTCGAAAGATACTAATCTCGTCGGAAGAAGGACCAAATTTCGCCATGCGCTGTTTCACCATTCAACCCGGGGGTGAAATGCTGCGGCATATGAACGCTGTCGAGCATGAGCAATATGTTATCAATGGGCACGGACGTATCGGCATCGGAGATGAAGAATTCGAAGTCAGCCCTGGAAGCATCGTCTTCGTCCCGGCGGGAGTACCACACTGGTACCGTAATATTGGTGAAGGAGTCTTCGAGTTTTTGTGTATTGTACCGAACCAACCGGATACAATCACGTTGCAATAAACAAGACACGACTAAGCCCAAAAAATACCACCATATGCTCGAGATGGCGGAATAGGATCATGTTTTTTTAGCGGATTTTCTAAGTTTCTTGAACCCTCTTATAAAATGACCATTTAGCATATCTACCAGTCCCTCGACCTGGACGATGGACATACTATCACTATCCATCATGGAGAGAAAGCGCAGCGGCATATCGTTGAGGATTTTTTCAGCTATCATCTTCAAAAAAGGGTCTCTCGCGCCGATTTTTGCTACCTGCCATTTGAAAACAATCCTCAATACCCTGCCAAACCACCTGTCCTCGATATCGCTGATGGTGGAATTGATGGTATGAGGAGAGCCTTTGGTGCGTTCACGCGCGGGTATGGGTCTTCCGATGAGGATGGAAAACTCAGCATCACTCGCTTTTATACCATTTGCCAGGTGGTAATAGCCAGGCGCTTGAGCGCGGAGGTCTGGCAGATCTGCCTCAACACTTGTGGTGAATGTAAGGTTGCTTCTTAACTTAATATCGCGGCTGGAAGTGCCAACGCGGATTTCATATTCTCCGTTTTCCACATGCCAGTCCGCCAGGCTGGTATTGTAATAAGCGAAATCACGCTTTGAAAGGTTAAATTGAACCTCCCGGCACTCTCCGGGAGCGAGATAAACTTTGGCAAATCCCTTTAGTTCCTGTTCAGCGCGGATAATCACACTGCTTTTTTTGGCCACATACAATTGAACGACCTCGCTGCCAGCACAGGAACCGGTGTTGGTCACCTGGCAGGTAACCCGCAGCGTATCTGCATCATTTAACTTGTCCGATGAGAGCCGCAAATCCCTTAAAGAAAAAGTGGTGTATGAGAGTCCAAATCCGAAGGGATAGCGCACAGGCACATGGGCGCTGTCGTAATAACGGTAACCGACAAAAAGGCCTTCACGGTATTCCACGGTGAGCGGATAACCCGGGAAATAGTTGTAAGAAGGATTATCCTCGAGTCTGAAAGGCCACGATTCCGCCAGTTTCCCTGAAGGGTTGGCCAGCCCCAACAGCAGGTCAGCCACAGCGTCGCTTACCGCTTCGCCTCCCAGGTGCATGAGCAGCACGGATTTGACCTTATCCGCCCAGGGCATCTCGACCACACCCCCGCAGTAGAGGATGACCACCACGTTTGGGTTAACCTCGCTCACGGCTTCGATAAGGCGGTTATGACTCTGAGGCATGGCCAGGTGCTCACGGTCAAAAGTCTCGGATTCGAAACGGTCCGGCAGACCGGCGAAAAGGTAAACCACATCCTTAGCGACAGCCACCCGGCAGGCTTCAGCGATGAGCATGTCATCTGCCAGGTCGGAATCTTCGCGATAGCCCGCAGCATATTCAAATCGAAGACCCATTCTCTCCAACTCCACGCAAGCGTCATCAACCATAATGGGGGTGATGCGCGAGCTGCCGCTGCCCTGGTAACGTGGCATCCGTGCGAAGGCACCTATCACCGCGGCTGAGATGCTGGGGTTTCCAGGCAGCAGGTTACCCTCATTCTTCAGCAGTACAGCGGATTCGGCAGCAGCGCGCCTGGCCAGCGCGCGGTGCGCACTCACATCATATTGCATCCTTTGCTGTTCTTGTGCGTGGAGGATAAGCGCGGTGACATTTTCTGCTGCGCGGTCCAGCACTGCGACCTGGACCTTTCCTGCCTTCACCGCTTGCGCGACCCTTGCATCATGCGTATCGTCCAGGTGAGGCATCTCCAGGTCGAGCCCCGCTACCAGCCCTTTCACCCTGTCCACCACCGCGCCCCAATCAGAGATAACCAGTCCTTCATATCCCCATTCTTGACGCAGGATGCGGGTAAGCAAGTATTCGTTCTGGCTGGCAAACTCACCGAACACCCGGTTATAGCTGCACATCACGGTCCAGGGTCGGGCTTGTTTTATGGCGTGCTCGAAGCCGGCCAGGTAGATCTCACGAAAGGTGCGTTCATCCATCACCGCGTCCAAGGTTAAACGTCTCTTCTCCTGGTTGTTGGCGGCGAAATGTTTAAGGGAGGTTCCCACGCCCTGGCTTTGCACGCCTTCAATGAAAGCGGCTGCCAGGCAACCGGAGAGGTAAGGGTCTTCGCTGTAATATTCGAAGTTCCTGCCGCACAGGGGTGAACGCTTGATGTTTATCCCGGGTCCCAACAGCACGGAGACCTCTTCCTGAAGGCATTCCTGTGCAATGGCTTTGCCAACCTCTTGAAGCAACATTGGATCGAAGGAGCCAGCCATTGCCACGGCGGTTGGGAAACATACCGCCGGTACATTCTCGCTGATGCCCAGGTCTTCACTGCTTGAAAGTTGCTTACGTAGACCGTGTGGGCCATCTGTAATCATGATGGAGGATAACCCTAACCGCTCGATGTGTTTGAGGTACCAGTAATCTTTACCTGAGCAAAGGGAGGCTTTTTCCTCCAGTGTCATTTGTGCCACAAGCTCACGGGCTTTTTCTAGATATTTCTTCATACGTTCTCCAGGTTTCAAAGTGTATCGACACTTGTAAATTGTACCGATTAAACTTTACCAGTGTGATCTTTACCAGATACTTTAGGACATTTCTCCTTGGCATTGACATCTTTAACAGATACTTTACCAAATACCGGGGAAGAGCCTGAATTTTGTTGCTTCCTTGTATTCTTGGGAGCCATCCAGTTCATTTGTCAACATTTTTTNNTTCATGGATCGTGCGTCCAATTAGCATGGGAACGATGAGCGGGGCAAGAAATCTACCCACCACGATCCCAGGGCAAGGGGAGTGAAAAGGAAAAAGATTAACATACTCAGGTACATGAGGTAACGAACAATTGAGTAGGGGCCACTTGTGATAACTTTATGTTTCTCTTCCACAATAATGGTTCGCACTGCGTAGCCGTTCTCCCGTAAATCAAGTGCGATAAAACTGTATTTGACGATTATGAGAAAGTCTGCGATCACGACCAATGCCACCGGTACATTCGACCAGCCAAAGCGGTGGTCAAATCCCGGAATGATGAAAAAGAGTAAGATCGTAAAAGTGACAATCTTGCCGAGAAAGTTCTGCTCTTGGTGTTTCACTTGCGATTCTAACCTATGCTGCAATAGTTCGGGATCAGCCTTCTTCAGGTAGATCATTACTGCGGTAACCAGTAATAACAATACAACAAGGTAAACCCTTGGCTGCCAGTAGATAAAAGTTTCAGCCGCGAGGATGAAGAGCAGCAAAAACATGACAATCGCAGCGCGTACCCGGATGGTTGCCTTGACGATAAAATTTTTTCGGAGATTAAAACTTACCATATCCACGTCCCGCTAATTGTTTACAATCAGTACATCTCGCTTGCATCTGCGGGCAAATTGCGCACATGTTTCAGATGCGAGCTGACGTTGCTGTCATCTTGGTATGGGTAATGAAAACCGAAATGAGCCGCGACCGGGATGGCGATATTTCTGAATAACTCACCCATAGCGAAGAGGGCATCCCAGCTGTTCTTATAACCGGAATCCGCATATGTGGATAATAATAATTGCCAGAGTTCTGGTCCAAGGAAGTGGTCATAGTACTTGCCGTACTTTCCGGGATTCACATGGAAACTGGTTGTAACCCCGATATACCAGTTCAACATTTTATTAAGTTCTTCGCGGATGTACATATCGATCATTTTTTTCGCGTAGATAATTTCTTCGCGCCACAAGCCTTTTGCGGCGTACGAACATACCCACCAAAATTCGTTACAACAGTCACTGAAGGCTTTTTCCGTTGGTGGTTTGGGCAGGTAATCACGGTCAGTTGGTGGTGGCAGGGGAGGGATGAGATTGTCTTTATCGAGCAAAGCAATGCTTAGACTATCACTGTAGATCTTCTCTACCTGGGTCAACGGTACTATTCCCAGATCGATGCGGTTGCCGTCTTTGAATTGCATCAGATAACTGTAAAAACTCCGGTTGGCGGGTGGGGGGTCCTGCATGTCCTCCGGGGTCTGAAGGATCAAGAGGTCGCCGAACTTTTTTATCCAATCAAAATTACGCGTAAAAAACATAACATCTGTAACGAGATAGACAATATCATAATCCTGGAAAAAATCTTTTGGTGCGTTGATGTTAACCCGCGAGCCATTCATGATCACTGCCCGAATTCGGTTATCATCCCTGGCGGTATTGAGAATCAGGTCGTACATTTCTTGTTCCGAGCGCAAAATTCCTCCTTTGTGGCTTAGCCACCTGTTCTAAGCTTAATCATTACTTCAAGTTTTATGGCGATAAGATAAACAGGTGCTGAAAATTCGGTTGCGTTCCACCAATAATACACTTTTTTTATATTAATTCTTTGTATCTACGATGCCCTCGATGAGCACCAATAATGAAGTCGATTGTTGCCTGCTTATCCCCGTTGGTATAATTATTCAACCTTGTGTGAGGGAATATTGCCTGCACACGTGACCATGTAACAATCCATGACAACCAATAAGTACATCAAAGCGGTTTCTTATAACTTCGCGTATTTCCTGGTGAGTTCACTGGCCTATCTGGTGCTGACACCCATCGCCATCCGCGTGATGGGCGGCGAGTTCTACGGGCTGTGGATGGTCCTTTTCGCGGTCGGGCAACTTACCATCATCGGCACGCTGGGGATCGAGTCTATCGTTAACAAATTCGCCGCGGAAGTAAACGAAACCCGAAACGCTGATGCCAACATTCTTTCCTCTGCCCTGGTCGTTGTAACTGGCATGGCTTTGATTGTCGCGGTTACATTGTTCTGCTTGCGCGGGTTTCTAGCGGAGCGCATTGATCCCTCCACCGCTCACCTGCTCCAGTTCAGGGATGCGTTAGCAGTATACTCATTGGCCATCATCCCGCAGTTTGCAATCCGAGTTTTTCATGGGTTCTTTCTGGCGCAAATTATGAACCGGTTCGTGCGCACAATGGATCTGCTGAACTCGCTGCTGCCATTGCTTGGGGGGGTGATGATTTCGCTGCTTTACAAAAATTTGGTTTTGCTGGCGCTATGGAATTTAAGTGTCAGCCTTCTGGTATTGGGGGTGTACATCGCCAAAACACGCCAGTTGACCGGCTGGCGCTGGCTTCCCACACGAGGCACGATCAAGCGCTTGTTGAGGTTCTCTCCTTTTATGTTCATTGAGTCTGCCGCCATCAATCTATTCCAGCAGTTTGACCGCCTGCTGGTAGCGCTCACACTTGGTCCGGCGGCATCAGGTGTTTACAGTGTTGCCACCGGCGTGGGGCTGCGCATGTCGATCGTCGCCGGCAGCGTTACAGAGGTGCTATTACCCTACGCCAGCCGCAAGCAGTCGCTGGGTGAAAAGCAGGAGCTGGAAGTCATTGTGCTCAAAGTCTCGCGCTACATCAGCCTGATCGCCGCGCTGGTGGGCGGTTTATTGATCGTCTGGATGAAGGAACTGCTATCTGTTTGGATTTCTCCACAGTATGCTGAAGCCAACGAGCTGTTCTTTTCTGTGATCATACTGGCTTATGGCATACTCAGTCTCAGCCGCCCTGCGCACCAGACACTGGTGGGGCTGGGCAAAGTCAAGTTCACCTCACTGGTCTATCTAAGCGCCTCCTTGCTCATGCTGGCGGCTGTTTACCTGCTTTCTATTGAATATGGTTTGATTGGGGCGGGGAGTGCCAACCTGATGATGGTAGTGTTGTTGTGTATGAACATCTTCCTGTACAAATGGTTTGAGCGCGGCCAGGTGTGTCGGAGCTTTGTAACTGACCTTGCACTAGGCGCGTTACCGATGGTGTTGGCGCTAATTTTTGTGAACCTGGAATTTACATGGCCATATAAATTGATTTACACTTTTGGGCTGCTGGGACTAATCATAATTGTTCTTACCAGAGACGCGGAGATCGTGGCGCGGATGCGACAACTGGTCACAGGCCGTTCATTTCATACTCCGCATGACCGTGATTCCGGTGCGGAAGACAGGTGAGTACAATAGGTTGGCAGTATGAAATAACTGTACACTTGAATGGATCAATATTCAAAGGAGTTGGATGAAGTGAGGCTGGTCTTCTGGGGAAAGTACATCGATACCTACATGGCTGATACACTGCAGCGCTATGAGGAATGTTCAGGGATGCCTGTGAAATACGTACTTGTGGAGGAGAAGTTCACGCGCCGGAACGCGAATGGCGGGCAGGCAATTAAGCGCTCCAGTCAGATGACCATCCTGGAGCAACGGACTTTTAATCAGCAAGCCAGCCGCATTCTTGAGGAAAATCATGACGCTGTGCATCTTTTCCTCAGCTTCTGGGGGGATAAGCGACTGTTTCGCGTGCTGCTCCAGGCGTTGCAGCGCGGGAAGCGTGTGGCGGTGGTCTATGAGTCATCCGCGACGGTTCCCCTGGGTTACTGGAAGGACGAGCCGCGCTTGCTTTCCCATCTAAAAATATTGGGCAGGCGTATCGCCTACCGCTTGTTATGGCCGCTTATTAAGTTTGTGTCCAGGGGTCCGTTACCCGGTGTGCTGGCGGTTTCTCCACTGGCGCAAGAGCAGTTACGCAAGGCAGGCTTTCCACAAGAGGTCATCTTCCCGTACGGGTATTTTGTGGAGCATAGTGGTGTTGAACCCAAGCAGCGGACTCGGGCGGATACTTTACGCTTACTTTTCAGCGGGTCGCTGATTAGACGCAAAGGACTGGATATTGCCATTGCCGCGGTAAAACAGGTCAATTCCGCGGCAGTCAAAGTATTGCTGGATATCTATGGGGCGGGTGATATAAAGAAATATCTCACGCAGGACAGCCCGGATATCCGCTACAGGGGCATATACCCGCAGGAGCAAGCCCAGCAAATCATCAGTGGATATGACTTACTGCTCGTCCCGAGCCGGCATGAAGGTTGGGGGCTGGTGGTTAACGAAGCATTGATGCAGGGGGTGCCGGTTTTAGCCAGCGACCGCGTGGGAGCAAAATGCCTGTTGGAGGCTTCAGGGGCAGGGATGGTTTTCCGGAGCGGAGACGCTGCTCAACTGGCTTCACTGCTCGCTGGCCTGGTGGCTGACCGCCATGAACTGAGGGTGATGGCGGCCGCTTGCAGCGGGTTTGTCGATTGCATCACTCCTTCAATCGGTGCGGATTACCTCTCGCAAGTACTCGATTTTTACTTTGATGCCTCTGGTCAGAAGCCAGAAGCGTATTGGTTGAATGCCCAAGCATAATTTACCGGCTGGATTATCTTCAGGTTACCGGGCAGATTTGAAACTTGCTTTCAAATTATGTTTTCTAGATTGTTTATCGCGCATCCCGTGAATTCGCATTATCCCGGAACCCGATACAGGGCGCTGTACATGAGTATGCAAATGCAATTATCGTTACTCGCTTAATCAGCGGGGCGTATTAGAAAAGTAAATTACCATTTTTTTGTCCCTATTGTTTCGTGGCTATGAAGGTCAGGATGAACACCTCATCCGGGTAATCAGGACATGAATCAATAACCCCGGTCAAGACGTCATCGGCATCTTTGATTTGGATTTTCCTTGTATGTGACCCTCTGTTGGTCTCGAATGAGGCCGTGATGTTGTAATTGACTCTCCAGATAAATATATCAGTACGAAACTTCTAAATCTTAACATCTTCTGAAAAGGCCGGGAACGGTCGTTGAAGGTGAGTATTGGATCTTTTATCGGAAAACGAGTTTTTCCGCAGAAGTATAATTAACCTGATCAAGCAAATTCAATCACACAGAAAAGGGACTTATGACGCGGATTGCGCACATCCTGGGAGGATGGTCGGTCAACATCGGCAACGCCTTCTTTCAACTGGCGGGTTATCATGTATTGCGCGATTGTCTCCCGGAGGCTGAGGTCATGCTCGTCCCCGAGCAGCCAGGTTATCCCTCCTACTGGAACCGAAAAGCTGGCAACCCGGGTCATTCCCTGGATTATGTGAACCTGTTGGCACCAGATTACCTGGTGTTGATGGGCCCTATCTTCCGGCGTGAGATCTTTACGATCTGGGGAGACGCGCTGGAAAGGCTCATGCTTGCTGGTACCAGGCTGGCGTTATTGGGGGTTGGGGCGATGACTTATACTGACCCGGATATTCAACTGTACCGCGAGTTTCTGTCACGGTTTCGCCCCGCTTTGATGGTGACCCGGGATAGCGATACTTACCATCTGCTCGGTGACCTGGCAGAGTGCGCGTGTGACGGCATCGATTTTTCCTTTTTCCTCTCTGATTATTACCCGCTGCCCAAGATTGAGGCTTTTGCCAATACCGTCGCACTAAATTTTGATAAGATTCCCGAGCCCAGAATCCTGGTTAATAGTAGTTCCACTGCTCATGGCGCGTCCTTTGAGTTTGGCGGGCAGCGCTGGCAGTTAGATTTTCCACGCTTCAGGACCTGGCTGGCACGCAGTTCACGCTACGGCATGTTCCTGGAAGGCGCTGTGTTCGGCGGGAATGAGGTGGAAAAAATCGGCGGGTTTGATGTGCTGCGCCTGGATCACCGCCCGCACCCGTTGCTGCGCGCCAAGACTTACCGCTCCCCACGCACACTGGTTAACGACACGCCCTATCCTTACCTGGATGTATATGGAAATGCCGCGCTCACCCTCACGGACAGGGTACACGCCGCCGCGGCAGCGCTGCAATATGGCAAACCGGCGATGTTATTTTCCTCCTCGCCGCGGGTGCGCATGCTTGACCGCCTGGGGCTGGAAGAAATTGGCGAGCGGCCGGTAAGGCTGGATAAGGAGAGGCTCCGAGAAGAAAAAGGGAAAATTAAATCCTTTATTGAGGCTAATCTAAAAAATTGATTCAACAGGTGAGAAGTATGTGATCATCCGGATGCTAACCGGGTGGAATTACTAACCAGAATAAACACAACACGGGACGCGTTATTTGAACAGACGGGGATTGTAGAGAACGCGATTAAATTCGGGGCATTGAAGAAGCATTTGGATCTCTTCGTCTCTGAAGCGCTTAGCCCAGGTAAGTTAAGAAAGGGGGTGCGAAACTACATCAGCATGTTTGGTCACGGGTCGACTGAGATAGCCGAAGTTTTGCGTATTGATCAACAGACGGGTCTTGTAAATGTTCACAATGTCCGCAATGAGATTGAGGACTCGCCCACGGCACCCCATTACGGTGGACCACCGGAGAGAAAGCCGCGGTTGTGGCATCTATCGGGATGGTCTGTTGCAGGCTATCGCAGCGTCGCTGATGGGCACAACAAATGGAACAGGCGTCTGGTTCTTATCAGGTGATAAAACGACGAGGAAGAGGGACTGATTTTCAACAAAAACCTCACCCCAGAGAAATGCAGTTCACGCACCATACCAGTATGATGAATCCATCCTATACCCTCCATACCCCTTTATCGATAGGCACAGCGTTGTGAAAGGGACTGAATATGGTGGAACATCCACACAAGGCTGGCTCATTTTACCTGCTCCTGCCAACGAACCTGCAGCCTGTGGTCATGCATTCAACCTGGATGAGTTACCCGAAGGCACCACCGGGGGTTTGAGTGCCGCGTTGCAATGAGAATTACCAGGAGGCTGTAGAAGCGATAAGCAAGGCGAAGAGACTCGTTGTGCGGGTCGGGCGCGGTTTCAGGATACTAGCCAACAAATCGTCGAATCACTAGAAAAAGCGGATGGAGTCGCGCTCTCAGCACTGGTCGCCAGCGGGGTCTTTCCCGATGATCATCCCCGCAATATGACTGTGCCTGGTGCAAGAGGTTCGATTTCCGGTAACTATGTGATCGAAAAAGCCGGCCTGTTAATTACCATCGGCACCCGCTTTGTGTGTCGGTCGGATTGCTCAAGAAACGGTTTTACATCGGCGAGATATGACATCAACACCAACGCTGATATCGATGCGGTAAGGCATTTTGGAAAGACCACCACCTTCCTTGGCGACGCAAAGATAACCGTGGAACGATTGAATCAGAGGCAGGTCAAAGCTATTGGCAATTCAGGTGACGGTCATCTACGTAGCGGTCTATTATGGATCAAATCCGATGGGGTCATTGGAAGCATCTTACAGGTGGTATGTGGGCATCTGGTCAGAAAACCCAATGACTTTGCGGCATGAGCCAGGCTTGTGAAAACTTGACTCATTAAAGTGTGAAAAGAGATGAACAAGAGGTATTAAATAAGAATTATTGGACCTGGGTCAATCGAGACTGTAGAAACCAAACCGCTGGAGTTATATTAAGCGTATCCGGCTTTAATGGATGATTGGTTAGGATTAATTTTTTATCATCGACCCCTCTGCAGCAGTACAATACTTGTATACCTTGATAGGAAGAATTATGCTAAAACTGGTGCTGATGAGCATCACAAAATGACCTCCAGAATAAATAAGTTCTTCGCCTTGCTTGGTAATCCTTTCTACCGCCGGGTGTTTATCAGGCATCATGTTGCTGCAGCGGTGGAGCACGACATGGTGTTGAGCACGATTGGTGGAGCGCTGCAAACGGTGGTGGACATCGGCGCCAACCGCGGGCAGTTTGCGCTTGCCGCCCGCCACCACGCGCCAGGCGCTTATATCATCGCCTTCGAACCGCTCGTGGAACCGGCTGAGGTTTTTCGGGAGGTATTCCGCAAGGATGCCAAAGTTGAACTTCACCTCTGTGCTATTGGTTCGCAGCAGGGTGACGCGCTTATGTATATTTCGGGGGCGGATGATTCCTCTTCGCTGCTTCCCATCACTGACCTGCAGACCAGGCTCTTTCCGGGGACGCAGGAAAGCAGTACCCGGCGGGTGACCGTTACACCGCTGGAGAAGGCGCTGTTCCCGCAGCAGATCGTCTCGCCAGCATTACTGAAGATCGATGTGCAGGGCTATGAACTCCAGGTCTTAAAGGGCGGCAAGTCACTACTTGGCTGCTTTGATTTCCTGCTGGTTGAGTGTTCTTATAAAACGCTGTACAATGGCCAGGCGTTGGCAGGAGAGGTGCTCAGATACCTTGGTGAGGCTGGATTTGTCCTGGTACAGCGTTTCAACTTATTGTGTGACGAAAACGGCGAGCCAATCCAGGCGGATTTCTTCTTGCGGCGTAAGTAAGATACAATAATTCATATTGCAGCATTAAAAATATGTTCACGAACGTATGAGGGGTGAACCATTGCGCGTCTTGCTTCACGATTATGGCGGATACGGTTTCACGGCGCAGTTGGGGCGCGCGTTGGCGGGCAGGGGACACCATGTCTTATATTCGTATAGCTTAACAACCCAGTTGATGCAACGCTTTCCATCACAGCCCGCTCAAGAAGACCTGATGTTGGAAGGTATCAGACTGCCTCGACCTTTTGCGCGCTATAACTATTTGCAGCGCTGGCGAGACGAACGCTTGCATGGGCGCCTTGTCGCAGAGCAGGTGAGGACTTTCAGACCTGAGGTTGTACTCTCCGCCAACACCCCGCTCGATGCGCAGGCGCTCATTCAGCAGGCCAGCCGTGAAGTGAAGGCGAAGTTCATTTTCTGGATGCAGGATTTGATTGGGCTGGCCACTCAAAATACACTTACATTGCGCTTTCCGTTAATGGGAAGACTTATCGGTGACCATTACCTGAGCCTTGAAAAGAAGCTGGTCAGCAGGAGCGACGGGGTGATTCTTATTGCTGAAGATTTCATCGATCACGCACGCGGCTGGGGGATTAACGCGGCGCGCATCCACCATATTCCCAACTGGGCGCCGCTCGAGGAGATTCCGTTGCTGCCGAAGGACAATCCCTGGGCAATGGCTCATGCGCTCACGGATAAATTTGTTTTTTTGTACAGCGGGGTGCTGGGGTTGAAGCATGATACTGGCTTGTTCCTGGCAATGGCGGCATCTTTCCGCGCTCACCCTGATGTGCGCGTGGTGGTCGTAGCCGAGGGGCCGTTCGCGGAGAAGCTGCAGGCGCAGGTCCATGCAAGCGCTCTGGATAACCTGATGCTGTTGCCTTATCAATCCGCCGCAGCGTATCCCCAGGTGTTGGCGAGCGCAGACGTACTTATGACCATTCTACTGGCGGATGCCAGCGTCTACTCCGTGCCCTCTAAGGTCTACTCGTATATTTGCGCCGGGCGACCTCAACTGATGGCAATTTCAAGCGAAAACGCCGCGGCGAAACTGGTAACCTCCCGGCAGATGGGGCTGGTCTCCGGGCCGGGGGATATTAACGCCTGGTTGGCGAACGCGCACGCACTTTATCAAAACCGGTACAATAATTATCCAATGGGTGTGAATGCGCGCGCTTACGCTGAGGAGAATTTTGATGTTGAACGTACTACGGATAGGTTCGAAGGCATAATGCGGCTTACTTTGAGGGGTAGCTGATGGCAGAATCAAATGGTGAAGGGGAGCGGGGGGGTTCCGCGCAAGCCCGCTTTTTGAACCGTCATAAACGGGTACTCATGTCCGTTTATATGCTGCTGGTGGATGCGGTTTCGCTGCTGCTTGCTGGGTGGCTGGCGGTGTTGATCCGTTCGCTTTTCTCGCCGCGCCTGACTGACCCGGCACAGTATTACGCGCTCATCCCTTACCTGTTTGTATTCTTATTGGCGAATTTTTTCGCCCACCTTTATCCTGGCAACGGTATCTCACCGGATGAAGCGCTGCGCTCCACAACCATTTCGATTAGCGTGGTGATGATCCTGCTGTCCGTCTTCCTCTTCCTCACGCAGCGCGGGTTGCAGTTCTCTCGTTTCGTGTTCCTGCTTTTTTGGGTGCTGGCAGTGATATTGATTCCTCTCCTTCGCGCTTTGGCCAAACTACTGGGTTCCCGCATTGGAATTTGGGGAGAACCCATCGCCATCATCGGTTTCGGAGAAAAAGGGCGCAAGATTTATCACTTTCTCAAGGATAATTACCAGTTCGGGCTAAACCCACTGTTGATCGTTCAAAATTCGGAGTCTGACCCGCAATACACGCTGGATGAGCCCGGTGTTTCACTGCTCGATGCCAGTCTGTTTGCCACCAGCCGTGACCTGCTGCGCGGTCTGGGTATCCGCATGGCGGTGATTGTCCCGGACGAGGTCTCCGCCCACCTCAATACGCTGCTGGTGGATGAGCAATCCTTCGGGCTACGACGCCTGCTGCTCATCACAAAGTTGAACTGGCTGGGCGGTCCGGCGGTGACCGCTCACAATATCGATGGGCTGCTGGGGCTGGAGGTGGAATCCAATTTACTTAAACCGTTGCAGCGCGGCATAAAGCGCGCCATCGACCTGCTACTGGGCGTGTTTGGTTTCATCATTTCGCTGCCACTCATGGCTGTAATCGCACTTTTGATCAAATTGGATTCGCCCGGTGCGGTGTTTTACCGCCACGAGCGCATCGGCAGGGGAGGAAAAGCGGTGCGCATCTGGAAATTCCGCACCATGGTGTGCGGCGCCGATGAGCTGTTGGAGGATCTTGTTGCCCGGGATGCCAGCCTGCGCATGGAGTGGGAGGCGAATCACAAACTAAAGCAGGATCCACGGGTCACGCGCATCGGGCGCTGGTTACGCCGCTCGAGCGTGGATGAATTGCCGCAGATCATCAATATCCTCAAAGGGGAGATGAGCTTCGTCGGTCCGCGGCCAATTGTGCAGGACGAGGTGAAGTTCTACCAGGGTGGTTTAGAACTTTACAAGAAAGTTCGGCCGGGGCTTTCGGGCTTGTGGCAGGTCTCGGGCCGCTCAGATACCAGTTACGCCTATCGCGTTTCGCTAGACGAGTATTACATCCGCCACTGGACAATCTGGTTGGATATTTCCATCCTGCTGAAAACGCTGTGGGTGGTGGCGAGGAGGACAGGGGGGTATTGAAATGCCTGGTGGAATAAAAAAGCGCGGCCAATGACCGCGCTTTGTCGCATTGGAGCATACCTGTTTTCTATGTCCGATTTATTTTCCACTTCTTACAACGGGAGGGTAGGCTGCGGAGAACCTGCATAAACCTGCTTTGATTTATTTCCGCCCGCTTCAGGTAGAGCAGGTATATCGCGGTCCCGAAGAACGAACCGAGGGTATCGAGAACCAGGTCAATCAACTGGAAGGCGCGCCCGGGGATGAAGGACTGGTGGAATTCATCGGTGAAGGCGTAGAGCAAGGTGAGGAAGATTACCTTGAATAGCTGCCCTCGATTGTATTCTCCTCTCCAGAGCAGCGCCCGTGCCAGCAGGTATGACAGGATGGTGTATTCAAG
Organism: Anaerolineaceae bacterium UBA4799; assembly: GCA_002402725.1. The sequence continues at coordinate 15,509 of DHGL01000009.1, read as the reverse complement.
GACGTGAGAGATCCCGCCGAGGTAGAAGATGAGGGATTGCCCGAAGAGCTTCGTCCACCATAACCAGCTGTAGAGACGGCCGGGGATGTGGCTGTACGGATTTGGCTCGTTGGAGAGGATGAAAATGATAACTGCCCAGAGGAACAAGGGCAGCCAGCGGAAGAGGAGGGTCTTGAGTGGTTTTGACACCCTGTTTTCTACTGAACTCCCAGTGCCTTCTGCAGGCTGTTCCAGACCAGCACATCCGGCCGCAGGCAGGATTGATAGTATGTATGATTGCGCTGCATCATCGTGAACCGCAGATCAGGGTTGTCCACCAATCTGCGCACCTGGGACACACATTCCTCGGGCGTGGTGAATTCAAGGTAATTCAACCCGCTTTCAAAATCACCGGGGACCTGGTAACGCAGGCGCTCAGTCACGATCGCTTTTGCAGCAGCCACATATTCCCCCAGTTTTCCGCCATTGGAACCGAACAGGCCCATGGTCGAAACCCCGATATCGGAGGCGTGCATGCGAGTGAGGTAATTTTTCTTGTGAAAGACCCTCTTATCAGGGAGTACAAAGTCTTTGTGGATTGCGAGCGCATATTCGCTGGGGTAGATGCCCCCAAAGAATTGCTTTGGGAATTCCTTCCTGAGCAAACCAATACACTCGCATCGCATCTTATTGATTTCCAGCCTCTCCTCAAGGATCTGCCTGTTTGAGATGTTGTGTGTATTCCAGACCTGCGTCATGAAGATAACCTTGGGGTCTTGCTTCATGCCCGGGCTGCCTTCAAAACGACTGTACCAGTTGACTGATGAACCTCCCTTGAGTGAGAAGAGCCCGGATAGTAAGCGGCTGTGCAGCACGAGCAATTTGGCAAGGTCAATGGCTTTACTTTGACGGGTCACCTGCAGGTTTTTCATCAAACGCCTGGACAGCCCCATACGGGGACCATACACCAGGTAGTAAAGCCCTAACGGCTGGTTCTTCGCGGAGATACCTTCATGCGCTGCCTTTGAATAACTGCGCTTAAAGTAAAAATCGCTCCAATCGAGGACCTCGGTAATGATGCGGTTATCGTCATCCATGTCGTAGGCGAGTTTGATGGAATTGTTTACCGTTGCAGTTATGATCCGCGAACCATGGCTGTAAAGCTGGTAATAAGGTGATTTATCGTAATAATTGGTTATTCTTCCATCTGCTTCTAGGAGCCCGAAGCCAGCGTATAGTTGTGATAAATGAACCGATTCGTTGATGATATGAAATCTGACATTAGCATGTTTTTTCAAAGGGTTCATAGATGCAGACCGTATCCGGCAAGGTTCAATAGATAAGAACGTCTAATGTTGTGAAAACAATATCGTGATTTCTTTGTAAAAGAAGTGATAAGGGGTTGTTTTTTGAAAGTTATTGTTTTGCAATCAGTACTAAAAAATGAGTGTTTAAAAAATAAAAAGATTCCAATACTAATACCAGCTTTTCTGAAAATGGCGCTAACAAACGGGATATGGGTGGTGCAAGAGTTATCTTTGTACTTTGATAGTTGCAACTAGGAAAGAGTCGTTTTATCTCTGGTTGTTTTATTCCTTTCGTTTGCTTGTTTTTTGGATTCCACCAGAAGTCGTACCAGATGACATATCCCCCAGGTTTCAAGACCCGCAACATATCAGCTGCCATGTTTTTCTTAATTTCAGGGTCTAGGACAGAAGAGAAGGCTGTGTATTGTATGACGAAATCGAATGACGCTGTTGGAAAAGGCAAATCTTGACCATCAGCATTAAGAATCGCTGCTGCTGGTAAAAAACTTCTGGCTTCCAATAACCGATTAAAAAGAAGGTCGATGCCATGAAGTGCGTTTGGTTTAACTCCCATGTTCAAAAATTCTTTAAGGACACCGCCAGAGCCGCAACCAATCTCGAGAACTTTAATCTCTGACAGGTCGCGAATTCCTTGTTGAAGGAGAATTCTTTCTAAAGCAAGACGTCGCTGTTCAATCGTATTTCGATATGCAGGATTATCCTTTGAATATAAATTCTGCCCCGTAAGCCGCTGCTCTCGGGATTTATATTCCTTTCGTAGACGATCCAGATCATTCATCGGGTACGAGACCCTTTTTATCTCCCCAGCGATTCCAGAATTTGAAAAGGCCAGTGAGAAATCCAGAACCGTAACTCAAATGGATAATGAAATAGGCTAAAGGTAGTTCGATCATTAGCTTCTTGTTTTTTCTTAATGAATAATGTGTGGAGAGTACGAGATTAACCACCAGGTATGCCCCCAGAATTAAAACAAAAAGGACCCATCCCCAATGATATAGGAAAAGAAGCCACAAGGAGGCTAATATACCGAGGACAAAAAGTGGTGGAATAAATTGCCTGATGCTCATTTGTCTTGGGTGTTTCTGGAGAACTCTGACTTTATAAAGACCATATTCGTAATACTGTTTCCATAATGAGAATGGTGTCGATCTGGTTGTATAACAAGAGCGAATATTGGGGTCGAGTACGATTCTTCCCCCGAATTTGCGTAATCGATAATTAAATTCATCGTCCTGGTTACGTACTAATTCTTCATCAAATAAACCGATTTTATAAAAAACCTCCTTATTCCATGCTCCCATGTACACTGAATCAACTACTTCCTCGAGGGTTGAATAATGGAATTTTGAATCACCAATGCCAAATGGAGTACTTGTTGCTGTAGCGACGGCTTTGCCAAAAGGAGTGGTCCCTATCGGAGTCATGCATCCACCTACATTATCTGCCCCTGTACGTTGAAGAGCTGCAACACAATTGCTTACATAATTGGGGGCAATCTCGGTGTGTCCATCCACTCGAATAACGATCTCCCCCCGGGCTTGTCTCAAGGCGATGTTCATGCCTATCGGGACGATTTTACCAGGGTTATCCAGTAATTTGATCTGGGGATGACTCTGTTGGAATTCCTTGAAAATCTCGCGAGTGCCATCTGTTGACATGCCGTCCGCGACGAGGATCTCAATCTCGTCTTGAGGAAAGGTTTGAGTGAGAACGGCATCTAACACAGCCCGAATGTATTTCGCTTCATTACGAACAGGGAGGATGATGGTAATCACTTCTTTACTTTCGAAATCACCGCCTGGAATTTACCTGATTTTGTTCTAGGAATTTCTGGCACTATTTCTACTTTCACATTTACTTCTCTTCCCAATCTCTGGAACATGCGATTACGAATATCCATTTCATCTGATTGAGAAAAACCATTCACCGGCACAACTTTGACCGTGAAATCCGTAAGATTCTCTTGAATGATTTGCCCTTCAATGACGTGAGGTTGATTCACGAAGATGCCATGAAAGCGCACCATCTGGCGGCCATCTGGTCCGGTGACAACATCTTCTATTCGTCCAATCACTTCCTTTATTACAGGCATTGACCGACCGCAGGGGCAGGGTTCCGGGTCCCAGGTCGCGAGGTCGCCCAAGCGAAAGCGAATCAGGGGTTGGTATGTTCGCAACAGGCAGGTGGTGACCACTTCACCGATTTCTCCCGGCTCACATGAGGTTCCATCCGGGCGTAAGATTTCAACAATCCCGACATCCGGGCTTACGTGCAGCCGGCCATGCTCGCATTCGCTGGCGAAAAGAGCATTCTCAACGGTGCTGTACTCTTCGTACACCCTGCATTTATATGCCTCCTGTATTACCTGGCGCATTTCTTCTGTCAGTTTTTCACTGGTCGTGATAATCGCTTTCAATGGTGGAACTTGTATTGCTTGCTCCAGAATGTATTTCGCGAGTAAGTAAAAAGAAACTGCATATCCTGTCATCCAAGTAACATGATGTTTTCTTAAGGCGTATACATATTGAGTTGCAGTGGTTGGTTTTAGGTGAAAAGCAGAAAAATAAACCTGTCTCTCTATAGCATTATAACGATAAATTGTTTTGGTCTGTTCGGGATCTGGTTCCACCAGTCGGCCAGAAAATGTGGCGCGTGGTTCACTGAAGGAGACACCAGCCCAATTGGCCGAGCGCACTTCACGCAGCGCCATCGAGTTGCGAAGTTCAGATAATGAAAAAGTACTGATTATAGGAGTTCCGGTAGTTCCTGATGTGTGAAATACAAATCTCGGATGCGGTGACAAGTCCTGGCGTAGGAACTGACCAGGATTGCTCCGGATGGTGTCTTTTTCAAGTAGAGGGATTCCAAAAAGTTCACCTTCTTCTATTGATGGCTGGACAGATTCAGGCCAGGTGTTCCTGTAATAAGGGACTTGTTTTTCACATATCGCCAGTATGCTCCTTAATTGATTCCGCTGGTAAACAGACCATTCCTCCGAAGAAAAGTTCTCCCTGGTCTGAAATTCTGTCTTGCGACTTTTATAATTCCCCCCAAAACGTGCCCAATGCCAGTAGAGACCATAGAAAGTTACCATGGCATTTTGCACCCAGACCGGCATAGCTTTATACAATGCATCCAGTTTAGACATGGGACGACTCGATGACCCCAGTGAAAAGAGTTTCCCATTTTGGCAGAATTACTGACCAGTCAAGATCTTGTGCACGGAACCTTGCGCTTGCAGAGAGCCTGGCTGCCAGAGCGGGCTCCGTCAGGACACGTCGAATAGCATTAGTCATGGCTTCCGGGTCATTTGGCGGGATCAGCAGGGCATCAACATTCTCTTTCAATAGATACGGGATTCCGCCAACATTCGTGCTGACCAGGCATAAGCCGCAGGCCATCGCTTCCATTACGCTGACCGGGGTATTATCATAATTTGAGGTGTTTAGAAAAATGTCACCCTTGTTGAGCCAGAGCGGCACATCTGATTTTGCAACACCAGGTATGAATTCGACCCGTTCTGCAACCTGCAGAGTTTTTGCCAATAGAATGGTATTTTGCAGGCTGCCGTCGCCTTTATCCGGGCCGATCATCCACAGGTGAATCTCAGGAAACTCATCCTTGAGCACAGCCAGCGCCTGTATCGCGAGTTCGGGATTGTAAATACGGTGGAAAGCCCTCAACCACACGAGTTTGGGTTTTAGATGTACACGGTGGCGGTAAGGATAACGGGAGCTATCAATGCCATTGGGGATGAGCCTGATATCGTCACGATATTCCTGCAATTGCCTGACAAGGTAATCAGAAGGCGCGACCACCTCATCAGCGGACAATAACAAGCGCTGTACTTTCTTTGGAAATTGCTTCGCAAAAGCCGGCAGGTTGCCGCCGTGAAGCGTGAGGATAACCGGTTTCTTGAGTTGACACAGTAGCCAAGTACAGATTTCGGCAAACGTAAAAGCCCTTCCGCTGAAAACGTCGATCTGTGCCAGGACGTATTTGTTTCTCTCTTTGATAATTGTGAACAACATGTCCAACAGGCGGGTAAGTTGGCGTTCCTTGGTAGAGGTGGTGATGATGTTCCAACCTACATCTTCCAGGTGTTCAGAAAGAGCATGCCAGATATTGCGGTTATGCTTGGGAGATGCCAGGTAATTACCGATCATTAGAATGGTTGGTTTATTCGCCATCTATTCGTTGATACCCTATCCGTCTGGCAAAATTGACGATACCTGTAACCTTGAGCGTTAGTTTTAACAATGAAGGAGAGTAGATATCGGTTCGAGGAATTTCAAAAAGCGGTTCAGCGTTTAACCTTCTGGGATTTACTGCAAAAGCGGCGTGAAAACCGGCTTCTTTCGCGGCAGTAATTGATTGCATGTTGTAGACACCACCAGTATACGCAAAATGCTCAACCGGTTTTCCGGATAACCTTTCGAGTATTTGTTTGTTTTGAAGCATTTCCTGGTATTGAATTTTCTGAGAGATCTGGTTTAAGTAGGGATGATGATGGGTATGCCCGCCCAACGCTAGGAATGGACTCTTTCCAATTTCTGAAATCTGTTTTTCGGTCAATCCCAGGTATTTTTGAACAATAGACTCCGGAAGGGGATAATCTCTGGAAAAGTTCCGTGAAAAAGCGATCGCGTCACCGCTATGCCTTGCCAGGTTGATCAATGTTCTCCAAGCGGTATAGCAGTTTTTCTCAGAATTTAGGAGATAGATTTTTCCGCTAATTGTGATATCAGGATAGGTTTTTTCAAAACAAAGCGCGTTGAAGTAAACGAACCACAGTAATTGGTCATCTGATAGATGTGAAGTGGTGACAAAAAATGTCACCGGGATTTCTTCCTTTACTAGAAAAGGGGAGATTAAATCAAATGTACGTTGATAACCATCATCGAAGGTGATCGCAATGCATATTCGATTGCTACTTGTTCGGTCAGCTGCTAAATTTATGTGTTCCTTCAGTGAAACGATATTGAAGTATTTATTCAGCCAGGTGATGTGCCGTTTGAAATCCTTCAGTTTCAAAACCTTCCCCGCGTTCCGGGCGTCAGCCGGGGTATCATCTGGAAAAATCAAATGATAGAGCAAAATCATGTCTGGTGATTAGCCTGCTTTATTGAGGTAACCAGGATAGTCTCATACGCTTCAGTCATGTTGTACAGGAAACGTTGAAGGTTGAAGTTCTCCAGTATGTTTTCTCGGGCAGCTTTTCCGAGTTGTCGTCTTAACTCTTCCGATTTGACCAGTCTGATGATACCTTCTTTCATCTTCTCAATGTTTTTAGGTTCAACTAGCAACCCACTTTTTTCATCAATGAGTAATTCTTCAAAAAATGGTAACCGCCAGGTTACGATTGGCAGCTCTGCCGCTGCCGCCTCCATGATGACATTTGGCATGCCTTCATCAAGAGAAGTGTAAGCAAAAATATCGAATGCTTTCAACCACATTTCCGCATTGGCGATTTCGCCCATTAATGTGACATGACCGCTGATCCCCAGTTTCTCGGATAAGGTCACCAGGCTTGCCCTTTCAGGACCATCGCCGATTATAACCAGATGGTAGCCCTGGTCTTTGTTTAGTATTGCCATCGTTTTCAATAAAAGATCAAATCTTTTCTTTTTATCAAGTCTCCCGATAGAGCCAATTATGGTCATTTTTTCTGTGATATTGCACCTATCAAGTAGACTCTCCCTTGATTGGTACTGAATAATGTTATTTACGAATGCGTTCTGAACCACAAATATCTCTTGTTTTGTATTTACTTTGATTTTCCGCAATCTTGAAGCTGCAGCCATAGAATTTACGGTTATTCCATCATTAACAATCAGGCTTAATAATGCAGCAATCGGATTTTGATAAAACTTCCTGAATGAAACCCGTAGACTACCCAGGCTGTTTACGCCCAGAAATTTCGCTGAAAAACCGGCATAGGGGCTTGTAAAAAGATGCCACCCGTGAATCAAATGAGGATTATTTTGGCGTATAACCTTTATCATTTCCTGTAGACGTTTAATGCGGTTTTTGTGTGAAGGAATCCTGTATAGAGGAATGTCCAGGTCTTCTATTGGTTTTTCCCAGTAGTCTCCATGCCCGGGATGAAGCGTGAGCACAATCGGTGAGAACCTGCTTCGATCCAGGTTGGAGAGCCAAAGATACAATTGTCTTTCTGCCCCCCCAACCACGAGTTGACCAGCGATTATCGCTATCCGAATTTTATTATTTTCCATCTTCCAGCGTTTTTGTCCTATGTAAATGTTTATCTTTTGGATCAGTTTTAGTATTACTTGTATGATTTTTCGAGAAGGTAGTCTTTGTTTGATTTGCTACAAAAGTAATAACACCCATGGTTAACCAGAGAATCTTTTCAGCCTGATCTGTTTTAGTAATCCCACCTATCAAGAGTATTATCATCACGATCAACCAAACATTGGCTATAGGTTTCCATTCCTCATCCAGTTTTTTTCTGGATTTCAGCAATGAATGTACAACAGATATCAATAATCCTGAAAAAAGGATAAATCCGATCAAACCTGTTTCTGCCAGGATTGCTACATATGTATTATGTGCGACAAGACCCCTCATAAAGAACATAGAATAGGTTGGATTAGGATAGTATTTTAGAGTAGAAGGAAACATCCCCATACCGACTCCAAATAACGGGTGGTCTTTCCACATTTCCCATCCTGCTTCCCACAAAGCGTACCGCAGCCCCATCGTATCTGTACCCTGCCTTACGGTAGGGACGATTTCACCAATAATCTGTAGAATACTGCTCGAAAAAATGAGTAGAATGGTAAATGCTATCACTGCGATGATAATTATCTGAACACGATTTTTCATTCGGGGATTCAGCAGGAAAATGAGGATAATGGCGATCGCCAGTAGAACCATTCCCGTACGGGAAACAGTATAGTAGACGGCCAGAAATATGATGATCATGCCCACAAGCGAGACTGTTCGCCAGATTGTGCTCTTTACTGTTGTACGCAGGTAATATAAAAATACAAATGATATGATGAAGTAGCGTGCTGCGGTATTTGCTCCCTGTGTGAAGCCTGCCGCCCGGATGGTTGGATCGATTTCCTCAAGGAAACCACCGCGATTAAAAATTGCAATTGCAGTAATAACGGTAGTAATCGTGAATATCCACATCAATACCTGCTGTTTTTTCGGTGTATTGATCATGAAGCTTGAAAGCCACATCAATACCCATAACTGTGCGTAAGTAAAGAACCAGTTACGGTCCACTCCCGACCAGGCAGCAGAAGGATTGGTAACGAAAAACCAAAAAATAAATACAAGACCAAATATGTGAGGAGTATAGAACTTAAATGCTCCCTTGATGTGCCTTCGGCCGGCTTGAATGATAAAAGCTGCTACCGTAACCAATCCAATCAACGGAACGAATGATGTAAATCCCGGGATAGTGGGTAGTACATCTACAATGGATTGAGATGCTACTGTGAAAGCCAAGCCAATATAAGGATTGATGATTACTACCAAACCCATGATGGCAATAACAATCACAAGTATTGTCGAGTTGAGAAGGGCATCAATCTCAGGCATCTTCAGCCTTTGTATGTATCATCAGACCTTGATACACTGCTACCAGGTTTTTCTGCCATTGAGGAAAACCATGGTTTTCTAATATATATTTCTGTGCTGCTTCAGCCAATTCTTTTAAGAGCATCTCATTATTACATAAACGGATAATCGCTTCAGCAAGTTGCGTTTTATCTTCCACAGGCACAACCATGCCATTTTTTCCATCCTTGACCACTTTTTCCAGCCCTGGCAATTCGGAGATGATGACGGGTAAACCGCATGCCATGGCTTCCAGCATTACATTCCCCAATCCCTCGCGCCGTGATGGGAAGACAAATGTATCACTTGCCCGGTATAGTTCTGCCAGCCGCTCACGTTCATTTACCAACCCGTAAAAGTACACCCTTTCCTGCATACTAGCGTCCAGAATCGATTGGTGCAGTTTGTTAATGAAACCCTCGTCAAGGGAAGGGTTTTCACGTTGATTGTGCGGACCGATGATCAAGAGATACAACTCCGGAAGACTTTTTCCAGCCTCAATGAACGCCTGGACCAGAAGGTCGGCGCCTTTCCTTTGGATGATGCTACCCACAAACACGAGGATCTTCTTTTCTTCTGGTAGACCGTATCGTCTACGAATTTCGGCCTTTTCTAACCCGCCAGTTACCGGGCGGAACAACCCGGTGTCTACGCTGTTCATCAGGGTGAAAACCTGCTCTTCTTTAAAACCATTCGAAAGGAAGTCCTGGGCAAGATGATCCGAAATAGCCAGAATTCCGGTGAAGTCCCTGAAGAGGTTCAATTTAATCTTCCCCAGGGGTTCTTCCTTCACCGCGCCTGGATTATCTGCATCCAGGAGTACACTTTCATAAATACAGGGGATGTTGCGCTTTCTTGCCCAGCGGGCGGCCAGCAGGCTGCCCCACCAAAGAACATGGAAATGCAGCAGATCATATTCCTTGCCGTGTCGTCTTAATAAACGGAGCAATGAAAAAGCCCACGTGAATCTCTCCCAACGGGAAGAGCTCCGTTGTTTCTCTGGTAAGTCAAAATTAAAAAAAGTCTTCGCATCTGAGATTCTTTTCTGTTCGAAATCCAGAACGTAATGTTTCACATGTGGGTCAAACCATTTATTTATCTTAGATTTCCACATGATGGAATCACCGCTGAATCGGGTTTTCAAACTTGGTGCGAAGATATGCAAAACTCGAATTGTCATCCAGGTCTACTTTCTTAATGCGTTTATGGTCGCGCTAACTAACAACCGAAGAGAACCCGGCTGGCAACCGTACTTTAGTGAAGTCTTAAAAGCATTGACCGCCTGCTTCAGATCGCCTTGATCGCCATAAGCTGTGATCAGGTTTTGCCAGGTATTGCGGTACTGCCGATTAAGATAGGGCAGGTGGTCCGGTCTGCCTGCAGCCATTGAATTCTCTTTACACAAGTCAAGAGCTTTGAGTGTGTTTTGCGCGGTTTCCACACCCGGGCTGCTGAGGCTGCCGGTTGGTTTATTCCGTTGCATCAAAACTTTATCCAGGTAAGCGAATTTTGCACCGGCAAGCCCCATACGCCACCAGAGTTCAAAATCCTCTGCGTTTCTGAGGTCCTCTCTGAAGACCCTGGTTCGCTTCAGTACTTCTTTACGCAGCAGTACAGTATCGGTCGCGATGAAGTTTCCCATTGCCAGCGCCTGGGGCATTCCCCCTGTGACCAGGGAGAGTGAATCATCTATTTTTTCTGTCTGCAGCACTGCCATGGCTTGCGCATTTTGATCGAAACCAGTGCCGTGCTCACCGCTGGCAAAGTTGATGTTTTGAAAATCAGTGAATAGCAGGTCAATTTGCGGATATTTTTCCATCACCTCCAACTGCAATTCCAGTTTTTCATGCGACCAGGTGTCGTCAGAATCCAGGAAGGCGATGTGCTGACCGTTGGCTTTTTCTAACGCCCGGTTACGCGCGCAGGCTACGCCAAGGTTTTCTCCATAAAAGTATCTAATTCGACTATCGTGGTATGCATTGACAATTTCAGTTGTATCATCCGTTGAACCATCATCCAAGAGGATCAACTCCCAATTCTGATAAGTTTGTGCAAGAACTGAGCGTATTGCCCTGGAAAGAAGTTCCGCCCTGTTATATGTAGGTATTATTACAGAAGTACTTATGTTTTTCAATGAATGATGTTGTTTCCCCCTCAGATCCTCATTTATTACTCTTTTTATGGAATTGGTTTATTTGATGAATAATAAAAAGTATGAAAATAAAAACGTAAAGGTTGATTTATTAGGTTTCTGAGATTACTTCTTCGACACTTTCGAAAAAATAATTACCAATTCTTTCCTTAGCATTTGGGAATTTCAATAAAACCTGATTCGATGAGGAATATCCATATTGCCTATAATATTTTAGTTTGATTTTTGTGTCTGGACATTGTTCTAATGCTCGGTACCAGAAATAGGATCCCCTAGTTCTAGATTTACTGACTGTCGATATACCAAGAAAAGGCACGACTGTAACGGCTCCTACATGGAAAACGTTTTTTGATTCATCTTTTAGATAATTTATGTATTTATCATTTATAAATCGAAATGGATAATCTTGAGCAAGGGAAAGAACCATTAATACTCTTAATGTATCGAAAAATCCTTTATAATCTTCCGGTAATTTATCTTTTGAGAATCCAAACTCGGATATTTTTTCTTTCACTTTATCGGGTAACTGATCCCAAGTTGTGGTCAATGCTCCAACACCAAACTCCTTTTTAATTTTTTTCAATAATGGGGCATTTAGATATAAGAAAAAGGTCTCTGGAAAAACCATACTATGTTTGTAACTTTCAAATCCATAACAAGAACAAAAAGAAATTTGAGAAGTAATACTTCTAATCATTGAAAATAAACTAGGGGAAAAAACAAAGCAATCATCATCCAAAATACCGAATGAGGAATCCATCCAGTCCAGTAAATAATCTATCACCTGATCATGACTAACTCGTATCGGGAATAAAATCAATTTCCTAGAGTAAAAATTTTCCTTTGCCCATTTTGTCTCCCATCTCTCCAGACCATTTAGGACTATCACAACTTCCTGATCCGATGGAATATACTTTAAACATAACCTTGTGACATGCAGGTTTCCTGGAGTTGCGATGATAAAAAAGGGATTGTTCAGATTTTCAACTTCAAGATGATTAACAGCCAAGAATTTTGCGATTCTAAACCGTATGTTCTTCTTTATTGAATCAATGGATTTATGGAAAGCAGTTTTCATATATTTCTTTCCCGTCAGCAATTGTCAAATGACCGATTTATCTACTTACCTCTTGGCTATGTAACTGGTGATATTTTTAGTAATTGATTCAACATAAATAGGCATTGCATACTCGTTCTTAATTAGGTCTTTGGCATTGCTAATAATGCTATTGACTACAAAAGGATTATCAAGCAATTCATCTATGATCCTAATTGAACCACGAATATCCATTGGTTTTACGATGAACCCGTTTTCCCTATCCGTGAGGACCTCATCCGATCCTTCGTTGCCGTATGAGATCACCAGGCACCCGCAAGCCATGGCCTCCAGGGGAACCCTTGAGAAGCCAATTTGCTGATAACTGGGGAAAAGACAAATATCCGCCTTGTGATACTGGGCTGCCAGCTCTTGTGTGGATTGCATGGGCAGGACGGTTACATGGTCTGAAAGCTGCTTTTCTTTGATCGCAGCGATCACCTCATCATAATACCCGTCCGGCCAGCCGGCGCCTGCCAGCACCAGGCGGGTGTCGATGCCGTCATCGATTAGCGCTTTCACCAGGTAGACCGCGTCCAGTTGACCTTTGCGGCGCTCGATGCGCCCAGGTGTGATGATACACAGCGGGGTTCCCAGTTTTTCGCGCGGTTGAAATCTGAAGATGCTTGTGTCAATCCCGGAGTGGATGACGGTCGAATTATCGATCGGCACGCCGGCAGCCCGCGCGTTGGCGTGGTTGAGACGGCTGTTGAAGATGATGCGCATATTTTGCGGCCAGGTCCACCCCCGGTGGATCCTGCCGCGGCTGAAGGCGCAAACCAACCAGATCACCAGCGGTTTGATCCAGTTCAGAAAGGCAAATTTGCTGCGGTAATCACCGGTAAAGCGGAACCACCTGCCGTGCTCCTGCCAGGCTTCGATCAGCCCGATCCCGCCTTCATCATAGACGATCGGTATGGACTGACGCGCCAGGTAAGGCAGGAGAGCCTTTGAAAGCATATAGGTATGGCCGAGGTAGATCACATCGGGTGCGAATTGCTCTATCTGCCGCTGCAGCAGGCGGGTATCCAGAAGGTCGAACAGGATCTCCTTGGGGAAAAACCGGGCGTAGCGGCGGTTATGCAGTTTTCGTATGATGGGGTAAGGCTGTTCACCATCCTTCTCTCTGCCCCCCTTTTCGGGATGATTGGTCAGTACGCACAAGGTGTGACCACGCGCTGCCAGGCCATCCAGGATGTTCTTGACCCGTATTTCGTAGCCGCCAAAGTGGTATGGGGGATGATGCGCAGAGATGGCGAGGATTTTCAAATAGCTGTTACTCACAATTACCAATTCTTATATTTTTGACGAAGTAAGCGCCTGCGCATGTCACCAGGAAGAAATCCCCAATGTCGTATTTTCAAAGTGGATATTTCGTGTTTAAGGTCATCAATGCACATTGTTTCATATTTCTCAAGGACATGCTTCACTCTTGGATTGGTGTAATCTACATCGGTCTTGGTGAATATTCCAGCATACACCAGTTCAGCACCAAGTACTGCCAGACCAATGCGCTCATCTTTTGTTCGCAAGAAGTTTTGCCAGGTTTTATTGAGCAACGCCCAATGCGAGGTGCTGTGCTGCTTCGCAATCGATTTTAGCCCTCTATGGACTCCGTAATGAAACGCTTGAAGTTTGGAGGGATTCTTACAGTGGATGGCTGCGGGTGCCAGGTCGTTAGCGTCAAACTGGGTTTTTTCCGTCGGCACATCCGGGATATCCACGAACATAGTCGTGTTGGAATAATCCCATCTTACAGTATTACGGTAGGTATTTAACCCATTGATTAATTGACCTGAGAAAAAATCCATCACCGCAATGCTGAAAATCTCCAACTCGGGAGACTTTGACATCTTGTTAACAATACTATCAAATAAGGTATCCGAACAAAGTACCATATCTGCATCTACTTTGATAAGCAGGTTGTAAACTGCTTTTTTTTCGAGAAATGAGGAAAAAAGATTATTGTGGGCTTCGCGGTTTGGCAGGTCTTTAAACACGAAATGCTTGTAATGAGGGTAGGTCTGCGTCTGAATTGATCTTACACACTCTTCGTATTCATTTTCACCTGAGTATAGTGTTCCGATGAAGAGATTCAACGCTTTGCCCCGGGTGCCTTTAGTAGGTCAATTATCAATTCCGGGTACCGAATTAGCTTTAACAACCTAGTTAACCATACCAGGCGGGTGGGGAAACGATCGCGAGGAAAATTTTTATAGTACTTGTGACCTCTCATAAAACTGATCATACTTTTCAGAATTTCCAGTTGAGTATTTTGATCCGTGTTCAATTTTGCCCAGTGATATAAACTGAGCCAGTATGCCATTTTATTATTGAACTCTTGCTTTACTGACCTTGGGGCGGAAAACCGGTTTTTTGTGTGCACGCCTTCCATGGCAACAGCCTGGTCCAATTCTCCTGGATACAACCGCCCGGCGATTGCGCAGCGCAGAATGAATTCGGTGTCCTGGTGCAGGCGCAGGTGTTCTGCCATATAACCAGTGCGTTGAATGATTTCACGCTTTAAAACTAATCCATCAAGGGTTAGGCTGCCATACCTGCCGCTAATCAATGCCTGCCCAAGTTTATCCGGAGGGACTGGTTGGGCTAGAGTGATCAATTTGTCCACTGGGTGCCTTCCTGACGCGATCCAGCGTTTAAGAGAACTCTCATCCTCCACGTGGATGCCGATCGACTCATAAACACCCTCGCAATCCGGGTTGGCTGAAAAGACCTGGCTGGTTTTCGTAAACCTGCTTGGTTGGTAGAAATTATCAGCGTCGACAAATCCGATGTACTCACTGCTGGCATTCTTCATACCCAGGTTACGGCTGGCGCCGGCACCGCGGTTCTCACCGTCGGGGTGCCGTAAAAGCTTCACCTTTTCATATTTCGTCGCGAGCGCCTGGCACACTTCCAGCGAATTGTCGGGCGAGCCATCTTCGATGAGCAGCACCTCATCCGTTTCGGGCTGCGCCAGTGCTGATTCCACAGCCCGGGTGACAAACTCCGCCGCGTTGTACACCGGGGTGATCACGCTCACCCTGAAAAGCTCACCCATGCTTCACCCAGCCCCACAGCGCGTGTGCCAGTTCGGACCAGTAATACCTTTCAATGACGACCTCGGGGTAGGCGAATACCCAGGAACCAAGCGCCAGGAATTTACGCCCTGACCTGCCCGCTTTCTCTGCGATTCTGCCCATGGGTTTATTGATGATGCATTCAGAAAGCGCGCGCCTGAAGGCCAGCTCGCGCTGTTCAGGCGTGCCCTGCTGCCTGCACCAGCGGTAGGTGGCCATGCGCTGGCGCATCTTATCGGTGTAAATGCGCTGCGCTGACCTGGGCGCGGAGACGCGGTTGG
>DHGL01000034.1 GCA_002402725.1 Anaerolineaceae bacterium UBA4799 | reverse complement strand
TTCAACACCATCTCGCTGGAGATATCCATGAACATACTGGTGAAACCCACTGCCCAGATGTTGCGTGGCAGTTTCTTGATTGACGCGATGCTGGTGGAACCTTTCACTTCGTCCGCCATGTCTGGTTTCTTTCTATGTTTTTTAGATTATGGATTCATGCGGATGTTTTTCATCGACTTTTGCCAGCGCGTAGGATGCGGCAAACCCGAGAAGGAACAACACCGCGCAGAGCACGATGGTCCACCCGCTTACCCCTGCCGGGATGATCGCCAGCGTGGAGCCAACCACAATCCCCAGGATCAGGTGATACATCACCGTGTAAGCTTTATTGAATAACCAGGAAACTAGTTTGGCAAAGAGCAAAACACAGAGGATGAGTCCGATCGCGAGCGGGATGATGACGCCCAGGTCCAGGTTCTTGATGCCGTTGGCCATGGGCTGATAGAGACCCAGGTAGATGAGGAAATTGGAGGGGCTCATACCCGGCACCACCACACCCAGCCCGATGAGCGCTCCGCTCAACAGCCAGTTGAGAAAGTTCGGCGCCAGCGTGACGTTCTTAATGCTTTCCATCCAGTTCATCAACAGGAACATCCCGGCGGCTACAGCTACCAGCAGGATCCAGTGCCAGGCTTTGCGGCCTTGCCTGCCTGCTGTCTTGAATAATGAAGGAAAAGTACCTGCAATAAAGCCGATGAAGAGCCAGATGAACGGCGCGGCGTAATGCGTGAATGCCCAGTCCACCGCCGCCGAAAAGGCCACAACCCCAATCACCCCGCCGATGCCTACCGGGATGAAAAAGAGCAGGTTCTTGACAAATTTTTCCTTCAAGTTGGCGAGGAAGCGCATCAGGGGTTCGTATATACCGAACACCACCGCCAACACACCGCCTGAAAGCCCGGGGGTGATGAAGCCGATGCCGATGATGACCCCCTTCACCAGGCGCAGCAGCCAATCGGTGATGGACCCATTTTTTTTGATCACAGGAGTAGTAGATGACATGAAGAAAGCATCTCCGTGGAACTTGAAGAATATGAAACCGTATTATAAGACGCTTTGAACAAANNTAAAGTAACATTTTCTTTTGAGGCATTACGGGTATCGAGACTCTTTTGAAACTCTTTCGCAACCCCTTTAACCCGGATAATCCTTTGAAACAATTAGGGTGCTTCTCCTCGCAACTGCCGGTAAACTGCCCGGAAGAAACTTACTCAGCCTATATGGCATATTTGGAAGAAATATGGAGCAAGATCATTGAATTGCGCAAAGGCAAAGCCACCATCTTGCGCGCTACCGATATCTACAATCCGTTGATAAACTCATGGGAAGAGAATGACGTTTTTGAAGCCTGCGATGAATGCTGGACAAACATGTCAAACGCCAATCGCCAGGCCGCAGAAAAGTACGGTAACCCCTTCTTTAGTCGCTATGATGCTTTTGATGGATTGACCCACAAAGAAGACCCCAGGGAAAAAGGTTTCATCCTGGAGGATGGTGAACACCCTTCTGCAGAAAGGCGCAAAATTCACTGCTGGATTACTGGCAGAGATGGGATACGAGCCAACGCTAGTTAAGTAGAATCCTTTAAAAAAAGCCGGTGTCAAATTAATAATCAGAAAGTCAAATCATTCAACCAGTTCAACTACACTTCATTGATCCATTCAAGCACTTTTCGCTCTATCTGGTCTCGTACCTCACGGAATTTCTGCAGTCTTTCTTCATAGGATCCAACATATGCCGCCGGGTCCTCAAAGGACCAATGCAATCGGGTGTTGACCCCCGGCCAGACAGCCGGGCAGTTCTTTTCAGCGTTGTCACACACAGTTATCAGGTAATTGAAGTGTAACTTACCCAGGTAAACCTCCACCCCTTTTGCATAAGCGCCTTTCATCGATTTTCCGGCCTCTTCCATCACCCGCAGCGTGAGCGGCCTGATCACACCCGGCTCCAACCCGGCGCTGTGCACCTCAAAACGTTCACCTGCATAATGGCGTAAAAATGCCTCCGCCATCTGGCTGCGGGCAGTGTTTCCTGTGCACAAAAATAGAACTCGTTCCTTTTCCTTCATCCTGAACTCCTCAATAATTACAACCAATTGGGTAAGGATACCTGCACAAGCATACACCCCCACAGTAAACGGCAAATTAATAGCCTGTTAAACCTTTGTTAACGGAAATTCATCATCTCAAAATACGCTTAGAAATCACGGAGTGACTCAAATAAAGAGGAGATGTAAATAAAGGTTTATACGCCATGATCATCGCAGGACTGGCAACCGGTTTAATTGCCGGCTGGATCATGAAAGCCAAGACCGGGGTCATAATTGACCTTCTACCAGGAGTGGCAAGTGCCGTCCTCGGTGGGTGGAACTCAAGCCTGCTTACCGGCGTCAACCTGGTCTGCGGGGTTAACCTCACCAGCATCAATTTGCGCTGCTGGGGATAATCATCGGCATTAACGCTTACCGCTTGATCAGTGCAAGTAAGAATTGACAAGATGGTTGGTCTTATAATCATTGGTAACCATCCTGAGAGGATATTTGGATTTTCTTTCAGTGTGATGAAAGTAAACAAATCAACCTGTTGTGTGGATTGAAGGTGTGGATGAAGGTGTGGGTTAAAGGTTGCACTTTCGTCCGGAAAAACATATAATCGAGTTATCTGGAAATACCACAGGGAGGTTTTTCCAGGTATTTTTATGCCCAAATCAAAAAAGGAGAGAATATGATGCACAAAAGAATTACCCTGATTATCGCGCTCGTGGTCATCAGCAGCCTGCTGTTAGCTGCCTGCGCCACCCCGACAGAAGCACCCGCTCCTGTTGAACCGGCTGCAACTGAAGCGCCTGCCGCCGAAGAACCTGCCGCTACCGAAGCCCCTGCCGCCACTGAAGCTCCAGCTGCTGAAGGACAACAGCTTGAGGTCTTCTCATGGTGGACGGGTGGCGGTGAAGCTGCCGGTCTTGAGGCCATGATCGCCATCTGGCAGGAAAAATATCCTGACATCGAGTTCGTCAACGCGGCTGTGGCTGGCGGCGCCGGCTCCAACGCCAAGGCCGTACTCGCCACCCGCCTGGCTGCCGGGGATCCCCCCGATTCCTGGCAGGGTCACGCCGGTCAGGAACTGATCGGCGCGTACGTTTCCGCCGGTCAACTCGAACCCCTGGATGACCTCTACGCGGCCAATGGCTGGTACGATGTCTTCCCCGAAACCCTCATCCCGCTGCTCTCACAGGATGGGCATCCCTATTCCGTCCCTGTGAACATCCACCGCGCCAATGTGCTGTGGTACAACCCCAAAGTCCTGACGGAAAAGGGTGTTGCTGCCCCCACCGACTTCGCCAGCTTCCTCACTGCTCTAGAGACTTTAAAAGCAGCTGGCATGGAATCCCCGCTATCCCTGGGCGAGGCCTGGACTGAAGTTCACTTGTTCGAAACCGTCCTGCTCTCCACTGTCGGACCTGAGATGTACACCGCTCTCTGGCTCGGCGAAGCTGACTGGGCTGATGCCAAAGTGACCGAAGCCATCAACAATGTTAAGAAACTGATGGAATACGTCAACACCGATTATGCGACCCTTTCCTGGCAGGATGCCTCGAAACTGGTTGCCGACGGTGACGCCGCCTTCAACATCATGGGCGACTGGGCGGATGGTTACTTCAGCGGAACAGTTGAAGGTGGAAACCTCGGGCTCACCCCGCTCACCGACTACGCCTGGATGCCGGTCCCCGGAACCCAGGGCGTATACCAGTTCCTCTCTGACTCCTTCGTGCTGCCGGTTGGCGCCAAGAACCGCGATGCCGCCATCAAATGGCTTGAGCTCTGCGGCTCCAAAGAAGGACAGGATGCCTTCAACCCTGTGAAAGGCTCCATCGCCGCCCGCAAAGACTCCGACAAGACCCTCTACGGTGTATATCTTCAATCCGCTATGGAAGACTGGGCAAAGGATGTTGTGGTTGGATCCCTGGCACACGGCGTCGTTGCCAATCCCTCCTGGGCTACCCAGATCACCACTGACTGGGGTGCCTTCGTCATCGACTTCAATACCGAAACCTTCCAGGCTGCTCTCGTGGCTTCCTGCGCCGAATTTGGTCCCTGCGGTAAGTAATACCTGAACGAAACTGCTTTTAGTCATCGGGGAGGTTTCCTCCCCGATGACTATTGTAATAACCATTAACTTCTGCCATAATTACTTATCTCAAGCATTCCTGAGGGGAATCCATGAAAAATAGTAAAGAGAAATGGCTATCCTTTCTGATGATATCTCCGTCGATCCTGGCGGTCGGTATTTTCGTGTACGGTTTTATCGGGTGGACAACCCGGGTTTCCTTCAGCGCCTGGCGGGGCATGACCCCCGATTTCACATTTGTTGGACTAAAGAATTACATCAATCTTTTTACCAATAATCTGCGTTTTCAGATCGATATCAAGAACACGGTCATTTTCACCGGTATTTTCGTCTTAGGTTGCCTGGTTCTGGGATTGTTCTCCGCGCTGCTATTGGACCAGGGGCTGAAAGGTGAAGGATTCTTCCGCAGCCTGTTCATCTTCCCTATGGCGATTTCGTACATCGTCACGGGTGTGGTCTGGCGCTGGTTGATGAACCCCGCCCAGGGTTCGCGTATGAGCGGCTTGAACCTGCTTTTTGATAAGATAGGTTTGGATTTTCTGGTCAATAACTGGACATCGACGCCTCAATGGGGTATCGCCTTCCTGGCCATCCCGGCAATCTGGCAGCTCTCAGGTTACACCATGGCCATGTATCTGGCCGGATTGCGCGCCATCCCTGATGAATTGCGTGAAGCCGCGCGCGTAGACGGTGCTTCAGAATTCAATATCTTCCGCTACATTATCCTGCCGCTGCTGCGGCCGGTGACGCTCTCCGCCATGGTCATCCTGGGGCATATGTCGCTGAAGACCTTCGACCTGGTGATCGCCACCGTGGGCAAACAGCTGGTGCTGGATATGCCTTCCGTGCACATGTGGCAAATCACCTTTGACGGGCTGCAATACGGCAGCGGCGCGGCCATCAGTATCCTGCTGCTTATTTCAACGGCGGTGTTGATCATTCCCTACCTCTTCTTCTCGCTCCGCAAGGAGGTGAAACAATGA
This sequence comes from Anaerolineaceae bacterium UBA4799, assembly GCA_002402725.1. The sequence goes on along the minus strand of DHGL01000034.1, from coordinate 4,650 downwards.
CGCGCAGCCGCAACCGTTACTGGAGCTATATCCCGCTCATCTTGCTGGCTATCTTTTACCTGATTCCCATCTATATTATGGTGATCACCGGGTTTAAGACCGGTGACGAGATCAGCCTGAAAACGATGTGGAACCTGCCACGTACCCTCGGCATCGATAATTACCAAAAAGCCTTTGAACAACTTTCACCCAACCTGCTCAACAGTTTCAAGCTGGTCATCCCTTCTTCAATCCTTTCCTCTATCCTCGGGTCATTGAATGGCTACGTGCTGGCGAAATGGAAGTTCAAAGGCGCAGACTTGATTTTCACGCTCATCCTCTTCGGTATGTTCATCCCCTACCAGTCCATCCTCATCCCGCTCGTGCAGTTCATGGATAGCGTGGGATTGTATGGAGGTATACCGGGACTGATACTGGTTCACATTATTTATGGTATTCCCATCACCACCCTGACCTTCCGTAATTACTACGCCAGCATTCCCAACGAGCTGGTGGAAGCCGCCAAGATCGATGGCGCGGACATGCTGGGTATCTATTGGAAGATCCTGCTCCCAATTTCGATTCCCAGCTTCGTGGTGGTGCTCATCTGGCAATTCACCCAGGCGTGGAACGACTTCCTGTTCTCCGTGGTACTCACACAGCCGAAAAACTGGACGGTCACGGTGGCGCTGAACAACATCTCAGGCGGGCAGATCATCCCGTGGAACCTGCAAATGGCCGCCTCACTTTTGGCTGCCTTACCCACGCTTGTGGTATACATCTTCCTGGGGCGTTACTTCCTGCGCGGCATGATGGCCGGGTCATTGAAAGGTTAAGACCTTACAATATGAACATAAAAGTCCTTACCTCATCAGTAAGGACTTTTAAAATTGTTCTCAGCGGTCAGTAGGGGATTTTCTCGATGATGATCCAGGTAGTCCAACCCTCCACCTCGACCCGTGAAGAAGCGCCGGGGAAATCAAAGAGCTCGGACATCTGCCGCGGCGAAAGGGTGACAGTGCTTTTACGATGCGTGCAGATTGATCCTCTATCAGTGAGAAAAATTTCAATTATCGCGAATTATCCACCACTAAGACTGCGGTGATAAGTAATCAGAATAATAGTGTTTTACCCAATCCTCAACGCTCGTTTGTATCCAGAATTCCACTTTCGCCGCTCCCATTAGCACTCCAGCTCCATCAACCGACGCTCCAATTTCATATTCTACAGAATTAAAAGTGCATGATCCATCTGTAGACGAATAAGGCCCGGTTACCAGAGTAGTATTTTCGGCATAAGGACGACACACCTTATCCGTCCCCTGTGCCATACTGGGATAAACAAATACCGTTTTACATAGCCCTTCCTTAATAGTTAGTGTTACCTTTGCGTCTGATGTGCATGAATGCTCAACATCCTCCACACCCCAAGGGAAGTCAACGACCGTACCGGTTCCTTCAAAAACCATCAAAGGTGTCGTGGCAGTGGTTTCAGCTGGTACTTCCGTAGCTATTGAAGCGTTTTGAGATTCCTCAGTATTGTCAACGGAAGGGGCCGTCGCATTAACCCCGCTTTGGTTTTGGGCATTTTCGGTAGCAGATTGCTCCTGAACCGCTTGTTCTACTCTGTAATTGTATTCTTGTTCTCTGCGGTCGTTATCGCTGCCCGGAATGTTGCAGGCGATTATGGCGAGTAATACGATGATAAACAAAGCAAACCTGGTTATCTTTTTCAATTCCGCCTCTGGTGAAAAACCTTTATGTTTTTCATTATACAGAGATTTCCTTGATTAGTATTCAGGTTATGCATATAAAAAATGAACATTTCGAGCCATCATTAAAATGACGCTAGATCTCAATGATAGACAATCAATAAAGAGATGAGTCTTTTTCAACTATTATCCAGGCTGTCCAGCCCTCCACTTCCACACGCGAGGAAGCCCCGGGAAAATCAAAGAGCGCGGTCACCTGACCCGGTGAGAGGAAGCGACTGCGCATCAGCGCCAGTTTTTCCGCCAGCGCCAGTACCTTCACTTTGAAATTGCGGATATCGGGTTCCTCGATGATGATGCTGCCGCCCGGTTTGAGCAGGCGCCACAACTCGCGGATGGTGGCCGCCTGGTCTGCCACATGGTGCAGCGCGTCGACCATGACGATGCAGCAGAAGTGCCCGTCATTGAACGGCATCTCCTCGGTCAACGCGCACACTCCGCTCAAGCCATCCTTCTTGCGCACTTCCTGCAGCATCTCAAAGGTCTGGTCGGCCACCACCACGGCAGCCGCCTTGCCCACGAAGAACTGGGCAACCCGTCCGGTGCCACCGCCGGCATCCAGCACCGCGCCGCCGGGCTGCGGCAGCCCCAGGTGAGAGAGGATCTTCTCAGGCTCCTTCGGCTGGATGAAGCGCTCATAGAAGGGAGCCAGCAGTCTGAAGTGACCGGGCTCCGGTTTCGGCTCCCTTGCCTTGTTACGGTTCATTTCCTGGCGGCGATCTCGGCTTTGGCTAACGCGATGAAATCCGCCACAGGCATCGGGCCGGGATTTTCACCGTTGCGCAGGCGCAGCGCCACCTGCCCGCTCTCCTCTTCCTTATCGCCGATGACCAGCATATAGGGGATCTTCTGGTTCTGGGCATCGCGGATCTTGGCGTTCATGCGCTCGGGGCGGTCATCCACCATCACGCGCAATCCCGCCTGACGCAGCTCAGCTTCAACCTTGTGCATGTAGTCCACATGCCGGTCAGCGATGGGAATGAGCGCGGCCTGCACGGGCGAAAGCCATACCGGGAAAGCTCCGGCGTAATGCTCGATGAGCACGCCGAAGAAACGTTCCAGGCTGCCCAGCAGCGCGCGGTGGATCATGTAAGGCCGGTGCGGTTGACCATCTTCACCAATATAGGAGAGGTCAAAGCGCTCTGGCTCGTTGAAATCGAACTGGATGGTCGAGAGCTGCCACTCGCGTCCGATGGCGTCCTCCACTTTGAGGTCGATCTTGGGACCGTAGAAGGCCCCGCCGCCGCGGTCGACGTCGTATTCCAGCCCCGAGCGGTTGAGCGATTCCTCCAGCGCCGCTTCAGCCGCCTGCCATTGCGCGGGGTCGCCCACCGATTTTTCCGGCCGGGTGCTGAGGTAAGCGTGGATATCGGAAAAGCCGAAACTGCGCAGGATGTGCAGGCTGAAATTAAGCACGAAGTCGATCTCCGCCGGCATCTGGTCAGGGCGGCAGAAGTGATGGGCGTCGTCCTGGGTGAAGCCGCGCACGCGCATCAGCCCGTGCAGCACGCCGCTGCGTTCGTAGCGGTACACGGTGCCTTCCTCGGCGTAGCGCAGCGGCAGGTCGCGGTAGGAACGCAGTGAATTCTTGAAGATGTGCAGGTGGAAGGGGCAGTTCATCGGTTTCAGGAAGTACTGCTGCCCTTCAATATCCACCGGCGAGTACATGTTGTCTTTGTAGAATCCAAGGTGACCGCTGGTCTCCCACAACTGCGCCTTGCCGATGTGCGGAGTGTACACAAAATCATAACCATTGGCTTCGTGTTCCTCCGACCAGAAGTTCTCAATGAGCTTGCGGATGCGCCCGCCCTTGGGGTGCCACAGGATGAGCCCGGCGCCGATCTCGTCGTTGATGCTGTACAGGTCAAGCTCCTGGCCGATCTTACGGTGGTCGCGCTTCTTGGCTTCCTCCAACCGCCACAGGTAATCTTTCAACTCATCCGGCTTGCTCCAGGCGGTGCCGTAGATGCGCTGCAGCATGGGGCGCTTCTCATCCCCGCGCCAGTACGCACCCGCTACGTTAAGTAATTTCACAGCGGCAGGGTTGATCTCGCGCGAGCTGGCCACATGCGGTCCGCGGCACAGGTCGGTGAAGCCGCCCTGCGAGTAGATGGAAATCTCCGGCTTTTCATCCACCGGGTTGCCATCGTCATCCATCCCGCCGGACTCGAGACCCTCGATCAATTCGATCTTGAAGGGCTGGTCATGGAAGAGAGCCTTGGCCTCCTCCGCGCTCACCACCTTGCGCTCGAAGGTGACGCCGGATTGGATGATGCCGCGCATGCGCTTTTCGATGCCCTCCAGGTCTTCGGGGGTCAGCGGCCTGGGCAGGTCGAAATCGTAATAAAAACCATCCTCGATGGCCGGGCCGATGGCCACCTTGCCCTCGGGGAATTTCTCCAGCACCGCCTGCGCCATGATGTGCGCGGTCGAGTGGCGGATCCTGTACAATTGTGATTCTTCGTAGTGTTCCTTTTCCTTTGCCATTTCTTCCTCCATTTATTATTAAACAAAAACGCTCGTCCCAGACTGGGGCGAGAGTCATCAACTTCGCGGTTCCACCCAGATTGACGCGGAAAAATCCGCATCATCTCGTTAGACCTGTAACGGGGTCAGCCGTTCGCCTTAATGGGTACGCACCGTTCAGGCTCAAGCTCGCGGGTGGTTTTCGTTGTTGTGTTTCCTGAAGGAACTTTCAGCCAGCGGCTCCTTCTCTCTGGTGGAACGTTCAGCAGCTACTCGTCCCGGTCAACGCGTTATTTAATTAAGGTGATTATACTCCAAATTTCGATCGTTCGTATGTTGGGTTCGTTTCGCGAATTTAGCGCACCCGAACGAATATTGCGAGAGGTGTTGAACCCACCATTATTGGACATATGGTGGGTTTTACAACCCACCCT
>DHGL01000048.1:13525-32382 GCA_002402725.1 Anaerolineaceae bacterium UBA4799 | reverse complement strand
TCAGCAGTATGAGCAGCGTAACAAGACCCGCGGGGTACAGGAAGAGTGGTAGGAACTTAGATAAGAAAATGTTCATGCGGACCTTTCAAAACGGATATTCTATATCACAATATTCTATATCCAAAATCATTGACTTTTCTATTATTTTTACTACAATGTAATCATAACCTAAAAAGGAGAACGAATGGAATACAACTATGATGGCGGTTTAGGTTTTGGGTACTACTTCTTCATTTTTTTGGTAGGTGTTTTTTCAATTGTTTGTTTGTGGAAAGTCTTCGTAAAAGCAGGGAAACCCGGGTGGGCTTCGATCGTTCCCATATACAACGTGCTGACTGAACTGGAGATTATCGGCCGGCCGTGGTGGTGGTTATTGCTCATGTTAGTGCCTTTGGTGAATATCGTGATTGGCATTATCATCTTGTTTGATCTGGCCAAGGTATTCGGAAAGGGAACCGGTTTTGGTTTCGGTTTGCTCTTTTTGAGCGTCATATTCATGGCCATCCTGGCGTTTGGTGATGCCAAATACCTGGACCCAATCGCCGGCCAGCCGACATCATTCACACCGCCTACAAGCCCGCAGATGTAGTCAATTTATCAGGCATTGAATAAGAGTCCGACGAGGACTCTTTTTTTGTTTATAATTCAAGTAGACGTATTCGTTAAGCCCAATATTGCAAGGACTGGATTATAGTAGAGACACATGCCTCCAGATTTTCCGGTTATCCGCACGAAAACGCTCATTCCCCGACGCCGCAGCGAGATTCTCTCACGCCCCAGGCTGCTCGCCGCGCTCGATAACATGCTGGACCTCAAACTCTTGATAGTCGCTGCCCCGGCCGGCTATGGTAAAACTTCGCTGCTGGTCGATTTTTCACATCACACCCAGGTGCCAGTGTGCTGGTACGCGCTTGATCCGCTGGATAGCGACCCGAAGCGCTTCATCGCGCATTTCATCGCCGCCATCCAGGGCAAGTTTCACGCCTTCGGACAGATGGCTTCGGCAGCGCTTGCCGAGTTGAGCCAGGACAACATGAACCTGGATCCGGTGGTCTCAGCGATTGTCAATGATGCTTACGAAAACATCAGTGAGCATTTTATCTTCGTGCTCGATGATTATCACCTGGTGCGCGACGTTAAACCCATAGAGGTCTTCATCAACCGCATCATTCAGGAATCAGCGGAGAATTGCCATTATGTTATCTCCTCGCGCACCCTGCTCACATTACCTGACCTGAGCCTGCTGGTGGCGCGTTCTCAGGTGGATGGCTTGAGTTTTGAGGAACTCGCTTTTCTCCCGGAAGAGATCAAGCAGTTGATGGCTGTAAATTATCACCAGACCATTTCGGATCAGAAAGCTGAGGAAATGATCACGCGTACTGAAGGCTGGATCACCGGTCTGCTGTTGACCGCGCAGCTTTCACCCAAAGGACCATACGAACGCAGCCGCATCGAAAAGGTTTCGGGAGTGGGTATATATGAGTACCTTACCCAGCAGGTCTTTGACCGACAGCCGCTTGCCATGCAAAGTTTTCTGTTGCGAACATCCTTGCTGGAAGAATTTGACGCCTGTCTTTGTGAAAGAATTCTAGGCAACGCGCTCGGGTTGGAGGGGCAAAACTGGGACGAAGTCATTGAGAAAATCCAGCGTGATAATTTGTTTGTGCTACCCGTGGGTGATGAAACTCTATTCCTGCGCTATCATCACCTATTCCGCGATTTCCTGCAAAACCGCATGCGCGTGGAAAGACCGGAAGAAACCCGCAGGATTGAAACTGAGCTGGTAGCTTATTATGAGAGTGTTCAGGAGTGGGAAAGAGCCATAGCCATTTTACTGAGGATTGGCACCCCGGAGCAACAGGTGGAGATGGTACGCAAGGCTGCCCCTTCGATGATTCTGAGCGGGCGGCTGGTGACGCTAACGGATTGGTTGAACGCGTTGCCGGGTGGACTGGTAGAAAGCAAGCCAGAGTTGATATCCATCAGGGGAACCATAGCCATGCTGCGAGGTGACTACAAAGCCAGCCTCGAGTTACTGGACGAGGCGATTGGCGAGTTGCGCTCGGCAGGATCCACTGAGGAATTAGCCGCGGCGCTGATCCGGCGCAGCGCTATAAATCGCCATTCTGGTCATTATGAAGGCGCGCTTAAGGATACCCAGGATGCCATAGAATTGACCAGGCCGCCTTTTGGCGCGCCTCAAATGTACGCCGAAGCATTGAGAGCCGAAGGATTGGTATACCTTCAGACCGGAGAATTGAACGATGCGCAGTGGAAACTGCGCGAGTCCTACCGGCGTTTTCTAGACCTGGGTATGGAATCTGATGCTGCGAAAGTCTTAATGGACCTCGGTGTGGTATATTCTGCCCGCGCGGATTTTGACCAAAGCGAAAAGTGTTATTCCACATCATTGGAGTACTGGCAGGCGGTGCAGAACCCCCTGTGGCTGGCGAATGTACTGAATAATATCGGCATGGTCCAGTATCTGCGCAGCCAGTTTGAACAAGCCGTCATTACCCTTGAACGCTCGTTATCATATTCCAGGTTAGCCAGCCCGAGGATTGAAGGGTATGTGCTTACCAGCCTCGGTGACCTTTATCGTGATGTGCGCGCCTTAAAAGAAGCCAGGCAGGCTTACAGTCAGGCGGCAGAGGTCTTGCAGAAAACCAGGGACTTTTCACTGGATGTTTACCTCACGCTGGCGCTGGCGACGCTTGACCGCATATCCGGTTGTCTTTCTTCTGCGCAGGAGCAGCTATCAGAAGCATTAAGGAAGGCTCAGAAGAGCGGCTCAAAATATGAATATCACCTCTGCCTGCTGGAACAAGCCGTGCTGGACTTAAAGAACCAAAAGCCAGTGGATCTGGCGAATACTTTCAAACGGCTGGAAGATTATTTCACCGCTGCCGGTTATCAACTTGAGGGTTTTAAGGCTTCCGTGTACAGGAATCTCGCGACTCTGGTTGAGCCTGAAAGCACAACTTCAAAGTACATTTTGGAACCCGGGATTCTAAAAGCTGAAGGCAGCATGCGCCAGGTTCTGATCCAGGCTCTGATGGAATTTGGCAGCGCCCTGGAACTTATCGACACAGAAGATGAGCAATACCCCGTGGTATCGCAGTTATTGGCGGATGTGGCCGCCTTTGAAAAACATTTGCCGCAAATACACCGGGTGGTGCGGCGGCATTCGTCAGCGGTAGATTTCTCTAACCCCAGGTTGAGCATCAGCGGATTTGGCCGCATGCATGTACGGTTGGGAAACCGGCTCATCACGAATAAGGATTGGAAAACACACATGGTACGGGACCTCTTCTTCTACCTCCTTTCTCACCCTGAGGGAGCAACAAAAGAAGAGATAGGCGCCGCCTTCTGGCCAGACGCGGACCGGGACACGGTGAGACTGCGTTTTAAGAACTCGGTCTACCGGTTGCGCAAAGCCGCAGGCAACGATTGTGTCGCATTTGATGATGAAATTTATCGGTTCAACCGCTCAATTGATTATGACTATGATGTAGATACGTTTATGCATGAACTGGAAAACGCAAAAAAAGCGCAAAGTGTGGAGGAGGAAATCGAACATTACCGTGCGGCGGTTGCCAGCTACCACGGCCCGTTCCTGCCCAAATTAGACCAGGAATGGGTGCTCTTCGCGCGCGAGAAACATCAATCCGCCTTCCTGAACGCCGCGCAGACACTAATCAACCTCTACATGAAGGTTGGCAAATATTCACAAGCGGCGTTACTTGCCAATCGGGCACTTGAGGAGGATAATTACAATGAATCTGTGTACCGCTCGGCGATGATGGCATACTCCGCCATGGATGATCGCTCCGCGGTAGCCAGGCAATACGAAAGGTGCAAACTTGTTTTGAAAAAAGAACTTGACATCGATCCTTCACCCCAGACGGTCAAGTTATACAATTCATTAATGCAGCAGTAAGAATTTATCCATCGTATTTAACATAAAGACAAAAGGAGGTGAGATATGAGTCATCTCTATGTTTTGGTGTCTACTAATTCCATAAATTAGTAGCACGATATGTATCCTGTTTTGCATCCTACCTGGAGTAATAATCAACCTGTAAATAAAACCATGTTTAATAAATCTAAGGAGTCTCTCATGAAAACACTTTCCAGCAAAGCAAGATTAGCCTTCTTCATGCTCGTCCTTGTGCTGTTCACCCTGGCTGCTGGCGCTCCCTTTGCCACAGGCACTGTTGGTGGATAACTGACGGTAGATGGTCCTTGTCGTCGCAGTACTGGTTGGTTTAGCCGCCGGACTGTGTAGGGCGAGGCTTAGAAAAAGAGAATATAGGGTATATGATCTCAAAGCGACCACATTGGTCATACTGGCTTTCATTCCCCAATTCTTTATTTTCTTCCTGCCGTCAACTCGCGCACGCATTCCCGATACCACGGCTTCCATCCTTTTCATCGGTTCACTGATTGTACTGATTGTTTTTTCGCTCTTTAATATCCGCAAACCCGGTTTTTGGCCGATCACTGGCGGTTTTCTACTGAATGCGCTGGTCATCCTGCTCAATGGCGGCTGGATGCCCATCAGCCCGGCGATGGTGCAACGATTACTACCCGACACAGCGGCAAACGCGTGGAGGGTTGGTGAGCGCCTCGGCTTTAGCAAAGATATCGTCTTGCTGCCGGAGAACACCCGCCTGTGGTTTCTTAGCGACCGGTTTTCATTACCTGGTTGGCTCAACTATCAGGTGGCATTCAGTCCAGGTGATATCATCATTTGCGCAGGTATCATCTGGCTGCTCTGGTCACTGGGTGGACCAATGAGCGAAACTCAATAGGAGAAAAAATGAGTAACATTTTTCACGATTATCATCATCACGATGAAACCATTCTTCAGAAAGAACGCGAGTACAGCCGCATTCTTACAGCGGCGGTTGTCAATGAAAAGTTTCGCAGATTGCTCTTAACCAATCCCGGCATGGCCATCAAGAACGGTTTTGGTGGTGAGGCTTTCCACCTTGGCGCGGAAGAAACACGCAGGATCGCTGCTATCCACGTTTCAACCCTGGCTGAGTTCGCCCGCCAGATGAATACAGAGGCTCCCCGCCCCGCAATCCCTTAACTGGATTAATCAAGCATCTCAACCCAGCCCTACGGACGCTTCGTTCGTCCGCTTTTACTGACTACCCGTCAGGGTAAGAGACATGGCACAGACAATTGATGGAAATGCGCAGTATTTCAGGCGACGGGAAACGGGGGTACCGGCTTATGCCCAGGAAAAATGGAATGGTCTTTCAGACCTGAGCCATTACCTGGCTAATTCCGATAACCTGGAAGAACTGGTTGAAAGCGCTTCCAGGCACATTGCTGAAATCCTTGAAGTGGATATTTGCCAGATCATCTTGATGGACCTGGACGGACATTACCGATGCCACGCGCACTATTCCAGGCACGCAACGCCAACGGGCAAGCTATCACCTTTGAACCCGGCCGAGGTTGAAAGCGTTTGTCACCGGCTTTTGGATCCTGAGAACAACGCCAGATTATTCCTGGGGCGGGACCATCTTTCAGAAAAAGAGAGGAATTGCCTGGGTATATCCAAAGAGTATATTTCCTGGGTTATTCCGATGCGGGTAGAAACGAGCGGTATCGGGATACTTATCCTGGGGCAGGTTGCCAGCAGACAAGAACCGGTACTGACGCCTGATTCTTATTACCTTGTGGACCTGATCGCAGACCAACTGGCGAGTGCCATCTATAGGACCCAACTGAACGACCGGCTGGAGTCACTGTCCATAGAGACTGTGATCGTTTTATCGAAAACGCTTGAAACGCGTGATTTACACAGCGCGTCTCACAGTAAACGCATGGCGTCTCTTTCTGAGCAGCTGGCTAAAGAATATGGATTTTCCATCCGTGAGACACGGGAATTATGCTGGGCAGCGCTGCTACATGACATCGGAAAAATCGGTGTAAAAGATACGATTTTGAAGAAGAAAGGACCCCTTACAGAAAAAGAATGGGCTATTATGAAAACCCATCCTGAAATTGGTGCGCAAATCGTGCGCGGGGTGCCGGGACTTGAAAGAATTGCGCCGCTTATCAATGCGCACCATGAACGCATGGATGGTAAAGGTTACCCCAAGGGTCTGCGCGGTGACGAGATCCCACTGGGGGCGCGCATCCTGGCGGTAACCGACGCTTATACAACCATGACCGATGGGCGGCCTTATCAAAAGAAATGCGGGCATGAAGAGGCACTGCAGGAATTGCTGGATAACGCCGGGAGCGCCTATGACAGGGAAGTTGTGCAATTATTCATCCAATTATTTGACAAGGAAGGAAGTCCGGAGTAATTTCTTAATTGCCTGCGTATAGGCATACCAGTTCTTCGCTGAAGGGGGAAATCCTGAAATGGATGGCCGTAGACTTGGGCCATCCATTTTCTTTAATCATTGTGCGGTTTTAACGGATGCGCAGCTGCCTGCGCAGTTGAGGGATAACTTGCCTGGCGGCTTCCCGACCAGCCTCTGTAACCTGTGGAACATCCTTGAAACCCCAAGATGAATATTGAGATACTTTGGGTCGAATGTAACAATTCGATGCGTCTTCATGGGGAAGGGCGGCGCGCGTTTGCATGATGTAAACCATTGACAGCGTGATCTCGAAGGGATTTTCCGGTTTCTTGGTGTGGGGTCCGCGGTGAGATACATCGCTTGAAATCACGTACCCCGCTCCCATGGCTCTCACCTCGTCTACCGGCAGGTTGTCAACAATGCCCCCATCCACCAGCAGGCGACCGTTAATTTCGACAGGAGAAAACAGACCCGGAATGGCAGCGCTGGCACGGATGGCGGGTGCGACCGGCCCTGCGTTCAGCACAACTTTCGCGCCGGTGTGAATATCGCAAGCAACTGCCGCAAAGGGGATCTTGAGGTCCTTAAAATCAATATCACCAATCTTCCTGCGTAAGAATTCTTCCATGGGCTGGGTATCAAAAATGGAGAGAGAATTTCTGATGGAAAGCTTGAGCAGCGTTGGCCATTTCATGGTGCGAAAGAGGGTTTCGATCTCACTCAGCGGGATGCCCGCGCAATAAGCCGCGCCAACGAGCGCGCCAGCGCTGGTGCCCGCCACCAGGTGCGGGTGAATACCATTCTCTTCAAGCACCTGCAGTACGCCCACATGCGCAGCCCCATAGGTGGCGCCGCCGCTTAAAGCTAACCCTACCTTTCTTTGCGGCAACAGGTTTTTTACTTTATCGAATAATTCGCCGATGTTGTTCATACCGTTATTATATACGCATAATTGGTGAAAAATACTCAAAATGCGGGCAGCGCCTCAATGAGATTAACTTGTGATCAAGCGGAACAGGTCATTCACCAGGCGGGATTGCTCCTTAATGGCAACCCTGTACACCCTGGCATCAGGCCAGCGCGCAAGGGCGCTTTCCAGCAGCGAAGGGCGTATGGTCACCAAGGCCGCCAGGAAACCACGGGAATCTATCGCGGAAAATCCTTTGCTCAAACCCTCGTTCCGGTTGAACTCAAGCGGACCCATTTCGTCAACAAAGAGGATGTCACAGGGGACGGCCTCAGAAAGAAGCTGGTTGCCCCACTGCAGTGTATCTCTGTTAAAACGCCACAGCAATCCTGATGGCTCCGGGATGTCATCAGTGGCTGGTACAGCCAGGAGCCTGCGCTCAGCGCTTTTGGCGTCCATCAAATCAATGGCAATTTTTTCCCCGTTTAATTCCACCGGTGGACTCAGTACCCCGTGTGAACTCAAGGTCAGGCTGGCAAGTTTTTCTCTTAATTTAATGAGAGCTGTGGTCTTGCCGCTGCCTTTTTCGGCACTCAACAGAATTATCTTTGCCATCGATTTATCTGCCAAGCCGTTCCATGGATTTTACAACGAGCAGTCCATCAACCTGCACCACTTCCACCTGCGTACCGTAGGTACGGCTCAGCGCTCCTGTGGTGAAAACCTCATCCAATGAGCCGGCCTCCAAAACCTGGCCAGCGCGCATCAGCACCAGTTTGTCGGCGATCAAGGCGGCGGCTTCGGGGTCATGGGTACTGAAGATCAGGGTAGTGCCTGAACTGCGCAACCGGTCCATGATCTGCAGGGTGATATTGCGGTTGGCGAGATCCAGGTGGGAGGTGGGTTCATCCAATAATAAAACTCTAGGCTGCTGGCACAGAGACCTGGCAAGCAATACAAGTTGCAGTTCTCCTCCACTCAAGGCGGGTATGGGTCGATTTTCAAGATGCGACATCCCTACATCCTTCAACGACTGGCGGGCGATTTCAATATCCTTTTCACCTGGTATTTCCAGTGGACCCAGGTAGGGAGCGCGCCCGAGGGTCACATACTCCAGCGCGGTATATTCAAAGGGGATGTATTCCGTTTGCGGCACCAGACCAATGTTCTGACTGAGTTCATGGCGTGAGTAACTGTTGATCGGTCTGCCCTGTAAATGGATGGAACCGGTTAGAGGTGATTTAAGCCGTAAGAGCAGGTGTAACAGGGTGGTTTTCCCGGCTCCGTTGGGTCCCAGGATGGCGGTTACTGTTTGGGTGAAGATTTCGAACGAAACTTTATTGACAGCCGCGTTTACTGACGGGCTGTATGAAAAGGTTAACTCGTTGACCTGAATCATTGGTGAACTCATCTCGCGATCCTCATGGATTGAGAGGTCATCATAACCAGGAAGATGACAGCGCCGATGAGCGAAGTAATGATCCCCAGCGGGATCTCACCGGTGGTAAGCACCCTGGCCAGGTCATCACAAATGATGCCGAACACCGCGCCTAATGACATGCTCACCGGGATGAACGCAGCCGCGTTGGCACCGGCGATGCGTCTGGCGATGTGGGGGATGATCAGTCCAATCCAACCCACAATGCCTGCTACTGAAACCACTACCGCGGTTACTGCCACGCTCGCCGCCAGCAGCAGCGTACGTTCGCGCCCCACCGCCACTCCCAGCGAGAAAGCGGTCTCGTCACTTAATGAAAGCAGGTTCAGGCGCCAGCGCATGAGGTAGACAATGACCAATCCAATCACCACCACCGGCAGGATGTACCACAAGTCCGCCCAGGTGACCGACCATAAACCTCCCAACAACCAGAAGACAATTTCAGGTAGTTGGGAGGTAGGGTCTGCCATATATTTGAGGATGCCAAGCCCGGCTGAAAACACTGCTGAAACCGCGATACCGGAGAGCACAAGCCGCAACACCCAGCCTCCAAAGCGGATGCGCCTGGCGATGAAATACGAGAGCATGAGCCCGAGGACCGCAAAACCGGCAGCGGTCAGTTCTACAACCAGTGGAGAAGTGGAAAGAAAGAGAATGCTCAACGCAGCGCCGAACCCCGCCCCCTGGGTCACACCCAGGAACCCTGGCTCAACCAGCGGGTTGCGGAAGAGCATTTGCATGACACCTCCGGCTGTAGCGAGAGACATACCCAACAGAGCGGAAGTTATGAGCCGTGGCAGCCTCAGGTTGTACACAAGGTTTTGACCCAGTTGGTCATTAAGCAATACGGACAAGGGCATAAAGAGCGGCTTGGGGTATCTGCCAATGAAGAGGGAGACCAAAAGAACGACCAATGGCGTGAGCAGGAGCACGAGTGTGACGAGGGTCTTGTGGGTTTTCAAGTCGGCTCAATAAATGGGTGAATTTCCACCCCCCCCTTACTCTGAAAAATTGCCCTTCACCAACGGCAGAATGTTCTGCTCAACCGCAGATTCGCTCAACCCGTAGAAATCCGTGTAAAAAGCCGGGATTTCCACGTACATTTTCAGCGATTCAAAGCGCTCTGGCTGTAATATGGTCGCGAGCCATGCCAGTCCCAATGTCCACCGGGTATCAGGTTGATCCCAACTCTGAAAGTCCAGTGGGAAGGCGTACAATTTCCCGTTCTTTACCGCGTCCAGTTGTTGCCAGTTCTCATTTGCTTCCAGGCTGTCCACGGTCTCCATGGCTTTTCCGCTGTAATCAATGACGATGATGACATCCGGGTTCCAGGCAGCGATTTGCTCCAGGGTAATGACTGACCAGCCTTCTCCCATCACATCCTTCCACACCGGTTCGCCACCTGCCATTTCGACAAGTTGAGTTTGCAGGTAACTACCTGTGGGGACCTTAAAGGCGGTTTCTCCGCCTTTATTGGAGTATTGGATGAGCAGGGTAGAGGGCTTCTCTTCAGGGGGAATGGTGGCGGTGACATCGGTGATTCTTGTACGGGCCTGGTCGTAAAGACTCACCAATTGCTCGGCTCGTTCTGCATTACCGAAGATCGTGCCGAGTGTGCGAATGTCATTATTGATCGCCTCAGGTGTTTCCAGATCGAGGTAGACGACCTTGATGCCCAGCAGTTCCACCTGGTCGCCAAGTTGTTCTTTAAGATATGACTTCATCATTACCAGATCGGGGTTCACCGGGGCGATCTGCTCTGGCCCGGCATCAGTCTCAAGTACGGTCATATTACGGCTTTGAGGAAACGCTGTGTAAATGAAATTCAGCCCGGTTTGAGAACGAAGTTCGTACCCGATGATCCTTTCCGGGGCTTCAGGGAAGAGGAATGCCGCGTCAAGCAGCATAAACGCCGCCTTACCTACAATCATAATGTGCGAGGGGTATTGATCAAACACAACCTCCCGGCCGAGGGCATCAATAACAGTGATCTTCTCAACCACTGGCGGTTCGGTGGGGGTTGCTGTTTCAATTGCTGGTGGAGCTTCGGTAGCCGGGGGTTCAGTGAGAATGGGTGCCGCTGTTGGCGCAGGCGCCGCGCAGGCAGCCAGCAGGCTGGCCACCAGTACAAATACTAATACGAATTGTATGGAGCGTTTCATTGTTCACCTCGTTTAGGTTTGATTTTTATCTTTTCATTCTTTATCCACAGCAACCAATCGATCATCGATTGGATCTGCGAGGAGCGGAAACTGTTGGTCAGGGTAGTGAAGTTGATTGTGCTTGTAGCAACTTCCTTTTTTACCGATAAATTCTGTTGCCACACACGGCAGAGTTCAAGTTGATTGTCCATCAGTGAATCAAGCGCATCAGGCTCATATTGAGACACAAAATACAATTGCAGGAAGAACTCGTGGCGGAAATCCCGCGGGTGCTGCACCGGTTGATGCAGCCAGTGATGGAACAGATTTCTTCCTGTCGCGGTGAGAGAATACTCCGTACGCGCCGGGCGTTGTTCGTTTTCCAGCAGGCGGCCGCTGATCAACCCGCGCCTTTCCAATTTTTCCAGCTGGGCGTACATGTTTGAAATCTTGATACCCCATATCATTCCCGCGCCTTCCGGATCGGTGAGCTTTCGGTGCAACTCATATCCATGAGAGGGTCCTGCTGCGAGAAAACCGAGCAGGGCGTATTCAGAAGCATTGAGTGTGAGGTTCTTAGAGTTCATAATATGATTATTCAAATATTGAATATATATATAATAACACATCGAGAAAAGGGTGTCAATGAATCAGGGATATAATAAAAATAATAAACTACCAAATAGGGAAAGGAAATTAAAATGACAACTCAGAGTATTGATCTGGCACAACTTTTTGGCAGTGTAGTTTCTGCACTTGACCAAAACAAAGACGCCTTAAACCAGGCGGATACCTACAATCACAATCATGGTGACAACATGGTTGAGATCTTTGAGGTGATTACCCAGGCAATGAAGGCAAAAAGCAAAGCCACGCCGGCTGAGCAACTGGCGTATGCCAGCCAGTTGCTTCAAGCGAAGAGTCAGAGCGGCTCCGCAAAACTTTATGCCCAGGGATTGCAGGATGCTTCAGCCAAACTAGGGGGTAAAAAGACCCTTACCTCCAACAACGCAGTCACCTTGTTGCAGGCGTTGATGGGAACACAGAAGAAGGTTACCCCGCAAACGCTGCAAACCCAGGCCAGGAAAACCTACGCTCAACAACCAACCACCCAGCAGCCAGGTGCTGGCCTGTTGGGCTCGCTGCTCGGCGGGCTTACCGGCACACAACAGGCACCCGCAGGTGCTGAAGCAGATGGCGACCTTTTGGGTTCGCTGCTTGGCGGGCTCACTGGCACGCAACAGACACCCGCAAGCACCGGCGCCGGCGATGATCTGTTAGGGTCGCTATTAGGTGGGTTGACCGGCGCCACTGGTTCCAGCAGTTCAAAATCTGGCAAGATCGACGTTGCCAAATTACTGAAGGCCGGCATGGCCTATATGCAGGCCAAGCAAGCCGGTAGTAGTGACGTCAACGCCCTTTTGAGCGCAGTAATGGCTGGCAGCCGCGTGGGTACTCAGGATTACCGTGCTCAATCCGGTACACTGGTAGCGAACTCCTTGCTGAAGGCTCTTGCCCAAATGAGCAAGTGATTCCGCAGAATTTTTATATAGTCAGATGTGACAGCACGTTTCCGGCAGTTCACACAACTGCCGGAAACTTTGTCAGGATTATATAGAAATTTCCTGTTGCTGCCTGGTACTTTACTGCTGGGATCTTTTAGGATGAATTCCAAAACGTTTATAATAATCCCCGTAAAACGAAATCCGCACGAATTAAATCTTTTTAGGATGTTTCACAGGAGTATGCGTGACATTGCATCGACACACCCCCGTTGAAGCCAGGTCGGCCCGCAAGGACCACTTGTGGCGGCAAATCAGCTCGTTGCCATACTTCCGCGCTCTGCTGAGGGCGGTGGAAGCGCGGTTCTATGAGAACATAAACCTGCGTGCGCCTACGCTCGATCTGGGCTGCGGGGACGGAAGCTTTGCTTCTCTGGCTTTTGACCGCGTACTCGAGGTCGGCCTGGACCCCTGGGAGAAGCCTTTGCGTGAAGCAGAAGCGCGGGGTGTATATAAGAAGGTTGTATTAAGCGAGGCCAGCGCGATCCCTTACCCGGATGGGTATTTTGCCAGCGCGGTGAGCAATTCGGTGCTGGAGCATATCCCGGCGCTTGAACCCGTGCTCATGGAACTGGCAAGGGTGTTAAGCCCGGGGGCGGCATTCATTTTTTGTGTGCCCAACCAGCGCTTTCTGGGCACACTTTCCATCGGTCGCTTTTGTGACCGTCTGCACTTGCGATTTTTGGGTGACCTGTACCGGCGTTTTTTCAATCACATTTCGCGGCACCACCACTGTGACGACGCACAGGCCTGGCAGCAACGCCTGGAGCGCGCAGGTTTTGAATTGGTGGACTGCTGGGATTATTTTTCCCCCCGCTCACTGCGCGTCTTGGAATGGGGGCATTATCTGGGGTTGCCTTCGCTGCTCATTCGCCTGTTGTCTGGCAGGTGGATCATCGCGCCATGGAAGTGGAGCCTGTTCTTTACGCGTTTGATCACCATCAACTCATACAACGAAGCCTCGGTACAGGAAGATGGCGTGTATACTTTCTATATTGCTCGAAAAAGAATTGGCGTGAATTAATGATGGATGAACCCAGCCTTCTGGATTATCTCAAGGACCGATTGAATCCGCGCCGCCTGCTCAAAGGCGAGAAGAGCCCGCTGGTTGTACCCGCGGCACCCTTGGCAGAGGTGGAGACGCCCCCGACACGCCACTCCAACCTGGCGGCGCTGCCGTGGCGTTCCCTGCTGGCGTTGGCGCTGGCACTTGCTGGTCAGCGCTTCTTTGAACCGGGTGTGGCTCAACCCAGGTTGGGGATAGGTTTTTACCTGGTCGCAGCAGGGCTGCTCATCACGGCGTTGATCAAACGCGAGTGGGGAATGCCGTCTTTGAAGCCTGTCAATGACCAGCGCTTGATCACCTCCGTTCGAAAAACACCCTTGTTTATATTTGTACCCTTGCTGGTCATCACCTTTTTTTCCTTCAGCGGTAATCGCTTTACGACACTCGCTTTGGTGTTGTGGGCTGCCACTTTTATCACCGGGTTATGGGCTTTTTGGCAGCGCGGTAATAACGTACGTAACTGGCAACAACTGAAAAATGCAACCACGGCTTTTTTAAAGGGAGATCATCTACTTTTACGCTTGAATTGGTGGCACCTGCTTGTGCTGGTGGTTTTCATCATCAGCGCCTGGTTCCATCTCAGCCAGCTTAGCGCCGTCCCGTTGGAGATGACCAGCGACCACGCCGAAAAACTGCTGGATATCAACGAGGTATTGAACGGCAATCCCTCGATTTTCTTCCCGCGTAATTCAGGCCGCGAACCGCTGCAGTTCTACCTCAGCGCTGCTCTAGTGAAGTACCTGGGTCTGCCGCTGGGGTTCACCACGCTCAAATTGGGAATGGCGCTGGCTTTCCTGTTGTCACTTATCTATGTTTATCGTCTGGGGGATGAATTGGGTTCACGGTGGACGGGCTTGCTGGCGATGCTGCTCGTCGGTTTTGCATCGTGGGCGAATATCCTCGCACGCTCGGGGATGCGCCTGGTGCTTGCGCCGGTCTTTGTGGCACCAGTGCTCTTCTACCTGCTACGCGGGTTGCGGCTGTCGCGGCGCAATGACCTCCTGCTGGCGGGTATATTCCTTGGCCTCGGATTGCTGGGATATTCTGCATTCCGCATCATGCCGCTGGTTGTTCTGCTGACATTCGTGGTGTTCGTGTTGTACGATAAGAAACATCACCATGTCGAAAGTCTGGCTGCCGGGCTGGTAGTGGTGATCCTTTTCACGGTTATAGGCGCGCTCCCGCTGCTACGCTTTGCTTATCAGTACCCTGAGCTCATCGCCATGCGCACTGTCACGCGCATGACTGGCGCTGAACAGGCGATTGCCGGACCGGTGTTGCTGGTTTTTCTGCAGAACTTCTGGAATGCCATCCTGATGCCTTTCTGGCGCGATGGCAACACCTGGGTCATCTCAGTACCCGGAAGACCTGCTCTCGACCTGGTGTCAGCCGCCTTCTACTTATGCGGGGTGGTGATATGTGTTTATACCTGGATAAGACAACATGCCTGGCAATACCTGGTTTTGCTGCTTTCTATCCCGGTACTGATGCTGCCGTCCATGCTGGCGTTGGCGTTTCCCATCGAAAACCCTTCTTTAAGCCGGGCGGGAGGCGCAGTGATCCCCATCCTGCTCGTGGCTGCCATTGTCTTCGAAAGCCTGCTGAAAAGTTTGTGGCGGACTGCGCGTGGCTGGTCCGCCAGGGCGCTGGTGATGACGCTGGGCGCTGTATTACTGCTGGTGTCGGCGCACCAGAATTATGACCTGGTTTTTCGCCAGTACCGCCAGCAGTATCAAAACGCCTCCTGGAATTCAGGGCAAATGGGTGACATCGCCCGCGATTACATCAATTCCATCGGCAACGCTGAAAGCGTGTATGTGGTGGCGGTACCGCACTGGGTGGATACGCGGCTGGTGGCCATGAATGCCGGATATGTTGGCCAGGATTACGCCATCTGGGCGGATGACCTTGAACTTACTCTGGAACAGAGCGGTCCAAAGCTCTTCTTTGTGAAAGCGGATGACTCGCAGGGAAGGGACCGATTAACGACGCTCTACCCGGATGGGTTTAGCGAATTTCACCAGGGGCTGGCTGCTGGCCGGGATTTTTATACGTACCTGGTACCGCCGGCAGATAGAGGGACTTTCAGATAATCACCTAGCGTTTTAGATGCACAAAGTATTGATAGCGGTCACCGCGGTATAGGATCTTGACGTATTCCACCGGTTTGCGTTCCTGCGAGAACAACACGCGTTCATTGAGCAGCAGGGGGGCACCCGTGGCGACCTCCAGCAGTGCGGATTCTTCAGGGGTGGCGAGGGTAACCTCGAGGGTTTCATCTGCCTCAGTGGGAATGATGTGGAATTTTTCGCTCAGGATGCGATAGAGCGACCCCGTCGCTTCCATTTCCTGCATGGTGATCTCCTGTCCGGGTGCCAGCGCCAGGTAGGAAGTTTGCAAACCGATGGGGGTGCCGTTTGCCAGGCGCACACGTTCAATGCGATAAACTGAGTCGCCCGCGGGAAGCTCCAGGCGCTGCAAAACACGCGGTGGGGGTTCAACGCGCTGCAGGCTGCGGATGATTTGCCCTGGAGTTAGACCGCGCTTGACCAGGTCTTCAGAAAAACTGGTCAGCTCCATCCAACCCTTTTGCAGTTTCTGCGGTGAGACGAAAGTACCGCGGCCGTGCTCACGGTAGAGGTAACCCTGTTGCACCAGCGAGTTGATGGCTTCGCGGATGGTGGTGCGGCTGATATTGTAGAGCACCTCCAGCTGGCGCTCCGAGGGGATGGGGGAGCGCGGTGCCCATTCGCCATCTTCTATTTTTTGACGTAAAATAGAAGCAAGTTGAAAGTACTTGGGTATCGCGGTAAATGGATCGATGGTTCTTGACATTTATGCTTAAAGTGGTATGATTTAATCTACTGGTAATGTGGTCACTACCAGTTACATTATCCAACATTTTGTTTGAGAAGTCAAGTGTGGAGCATCAGGATCGATGAGCCAGGTCTCAGAAAATGACATCCATGAGATGGTAAAAAGGATTGTACGCCAGACCCTTGGCGCGGATTCCAGCGCTCCTCCTTCTCAGGTCGAAACCGTAAAATCGCAACCACCCATCCCGGCTGTAGTCAAGGCGGCAATTTCCCCCCAAAAAGAAAGTCGTGTGGTGGCCATTGGTACCGACCATGGCGGTGTGGAGTTGAAAAAGATCCTTATCAAGGAACTTACCGACATGGATTTTGAGGTTGTGGATTGCGGTACGGACACGACTGATCCGGTGGATTACCCGGATATCGCGCTTGCGGTAGCGACTCAAGTTTCGCAGGGTAAAGCCTGGCGCGGGGTGGTGATCGATGGGGCGGGCATCGGTTCGTGCATAGCGGCGAATAAAGTACCCGGGGTGAGGGCGGCTTTATGCTATGATTACGCCACCGCGTTGAACAGCCGCGAACACAATGACGCCAACGTACTCACGCTCGGCGCCGGTCTCATCGGGGTCAACCTTGCTAAACAGGTGCTCAAGACCTGGCTGACCACTGAGTTCGGCGGTGGCAGGCACGCCCAACGCGTGGACAAGATCATGAAAATCGAGAAGCAATTTCTCGGTGGCGGGAAGGTAACATGACACCTGACATAAAAACAGTTGAAACCCTGGTGGAGATTATCACTCGCGAGGTGTTGCTGGCAATGATTGAGCAGGAGGAGAAATCTAAAAACCCTCCTGGCGCTACCTGTGTGGTGGAGGTTGCTAACGGGGTAAAAGTGAAAACCTGTTTTGATAACGCCGGGCACGTGGTCAGCGCTGGCGCAGAACGCCTCACCTCGACTGTTGGCGTCATTCCTGAGGATACCGCGTTGGCGGGGATGATCGATCACACCCTGCTAAAACCGGATGCTACCAGCGATCAGATTGCCCAATTATGCTTCGAAGCCAAAAAATACCATTTCGCTTCGGTGTGTGTCAATCCCACCCATGTGAAATTATGCGCTGACCTGCTCAAAGACTCCGATGTTAAGGTGTGTACGGTCATCGGCTTTCCCCTGGGCGCGACTTCACCCGAGGTCAAGGCATTTGAAACCCGCAACGCGCTGGACAACGGCGCGACCGAAATCGATATGGTGCTCAATATTGGCGCGCTTAAAGCTGGTGATACCAACCTGGCCGCCAGAGACATCCACGGTGTGGTGGAAGTGGCGCACGCAGCCAACGCGTTGGTGAAAGTGATTATCGAAACTGCGCTGCTCACAGATGAAGAAAAAGTGGTCGCCTGCCTGCTGGCGAAGGAAGCCGGCGCGGACTATGTAAAAACCTCGACCGGGTTCTCGGGCGGTGGCGCCACCGTGCATGATATCGCGCTGATGCGCCGCACGGTTGGTCCTACCCTGGGGGTCAAAGCCTCAGGGGGTATTCACACCCATGAAGAGGCTGAAGCGCTGGTGGCAGCGGGAGCCACGCGCATCGGTGCCAGTGCCGGGGTGAAGATTATCCGGGCGGAACAGGCCGAGGCCAAACCACAACCCGCTGCACCTCAGGCGAAAGCCTATTAGGAGGAAACAATGCTCATAGCCAGAGTAATCGGGACGACCGTCTCGACTGTGAAAGATGAAAAACTGACCGGGCGAAAACTGCTCATTGTGCGCCAGACGGACGAGCACGGCGAGGCGGTTGGAAAACCTTACGTGGCGGTTGATACCGTAGACGCAGGCGTTGGCGACCTGGTGCTGACCGCGGCAGGATCAAGCGCCCGCCAGACTTCGATCACCAAAGACACCCCGGTGGACACGGTGATTATGGCGATGATCGATTCACTGGAAGTCGACGGAGTGGTCACCTTCCGGAAGAGCTAAGGAAACCATGCCAGACCTTGACCAGGACCTTCTCTCGATTCAAGAAGCGCGCACCCTCGCCAGCCAGGCGTTTGAGGCCTGGAAGGTGTGGGCGAAAGCTTCGCAGCAGGACGTGGACCGCGTCTGTGCTGCCATGGCGAGTGCTGCTTTCAATGCCGCTGACCGCCTGGGTCAACTGGCACACGAAGAGACCGGTTACGGCGTTCCGGCGCATAAACGCCTCAAGAATGAATTTGCTGCCAGGAACGTGTGGGAAAGCATCAAGGATATCAAGACCGCCGGTGTCATCCACCACGACCCGGAAAAGCGCATCTACCAGATTGCCTGGCCGATGGGAGTGGTTGCCGGGTTAACTCCCAGCACCAACCCAACCTCTACCGTCATTTATAAGATTCTCATCGCGGTTAAGGCACGCGATGCCATCGTCATTGCTCCACATCCCTCCGCAGCGCGCTGCAGTTATGAGGCGGCCGCGTTAATGGCCAAGGCAGCGGAAGAGAATGGCGCGCCGCCCGGGTTAATCGCCTGCATGCAGCACGTCAACCTGGCAGGGACGCAGGAACTGATGAGCCACAAGCACACGGCGCTCATTCTGGCCACCGGTGGCACGCCCATGGTAC
>DHGL01000048.1:0-13516 GCA_002402725.1 Anaerolineaceae bacterium UBA4799 | reverse complement strand
ACGTGCCGGCGTATGTTGACCGCTCCGCTGACCTGGAGAAGGCCGCGCGTTACATCACCGCCAGTAAGGCTTTCGATTGCTCCACTATTTGCGCCACTGAGCAGGCCGTGGTGGTGGATAAACCGGTGGCGCTTTCTTTGCAGCGTTTGATGGAGCAGGAAGGCGCGTTTTTTACTGACGAAACCCAGACCAACCTGCTGCGTAAACTGCTCTTCACCCCAGAAGGCGCCATGGTCACCTCGACCGTGGGCAAACCGGCGCCCTACCTGGCGGGGCTGGCAGGGTTCGATGTTCCAGCGGGAACGCGCGTGCTGGTGACAAAACTGACCCGCGTGGGCAAAGAAGAAGCGCTTTCGCGTGAAAAGCTCACCACCGTCCTGGGCTGGTATGAAGCGGATGGCTGGGAGGCCGGTTGTGAGCGCTGCATCGAACTGATCCAGTTCGGCGGGCGCGGGCACAGCCTGGTCATTCACGCCACAGATGAAAAGGTCATCATGGCCTTCGGGCTGGAAAAACCGGTTTTCCGCATCGCGGTGAACACCATGTCCACGTTGGGCGCCATTGGTTTGACCACAGGTGTGTTTCCCTCCCTGACGCTCGGGGCGGGCGGGGTGGGCGGTTCGATAACGGGAGATAACATCACCACCTTTCACCTGTTCAATGTGAAACGTCTCGCTTATGAAATTACCTCGCCTCCGCCTGCCGCGCTCTCCGCTGGGCCCGCTCAACAAGGAGCGTCTGCCCATGAGATCGAACAGGTGGTGCGGGAGGTTGTGCAAGAGATACTGACATTAAAAACCTAAATTCGGATAGAGAAAGGATATAGAAATGGCATTAGATACAGCATTGATCGCGTTGGGAATGGTCGAGACCAAAGGACTTGTCGGGGCAGTGGAAGCCGCCGACGCTATGGTCAAGGCGGCAAATGTCGTCCTCATTGGCTCGGAGTATGTAGGTGGCGGGTATGTGACCGTAATGGTGCGCGGAGATGTAGGCGCGGTGAAAGCGGCTACAGATGCCGGCGCAGCCGCTGCCAAGCGCGTGGGCGAGCTGGTTTCGGTGCATGTCATTCCACGCCCGCATCAGGATGTTGAAATGATCCTGCCGCAGAGTACAAAGGGCAGCATCGGCGGGCGCGGATCTGAAGCCAAAAAGTAAGCCGGGCTTCAAACTGTGATGGCATTAAGTTGGCAAACCGCGGGAGCTGACCCGGAGGGTTGGCTTTCACGCGCTGAAGAGGTCATCCACCTCAACCCGGATGGCAGGGCTCCATCCATGGTTTCACCCCCTGAAGGAACTCTGTGCGTGGGTGTGGACCTGGGAACGGCATACACCGTGCTGGTGGTGCTGGACGAAGCGGGAAATCTCCTTGCCGGCGAATACCAGTTTGCCCAGGTGGTACGAGATGGGCTGGTGGTGGATTATTTCGGCGCGGTTAACCTGTTGAAAACATTGAAAGAAAAAGCCGAGCAGAGACTTGGCAGGCAGCTCACCAGGGCAGTCAGCGCTTACCCTCCCGGGGTGCCGCGAGCCGAGGTGCGCGCCACCGCCCACGTGGTGGAAGCAGCCGGCATGAGATGTGAGAGATTGGTTGCGGAACCGGAAGCAGCCAACCAGGTATTGGGAATCCGCGATGGCGTGGTCGTGGATGTTGGCGGTGGTACAACTGGCATCGCCGTGCTGGAAAACGGCAAGGTGGTATACACGGCGGATGAAGCCACCGGCGGGACGCATTTTTCATTAGTTATCGCCGGGGCTACCGGTTTGAGCTTTGAACAGGCAGAGGAATTGAAAAAGACCGCATCTGAACAAGCCGGGCTCTTCCCGCTTGTGCGGCCGGTAATGGAAAAGGTGGGTACCATCATCTTGCGTCACATCCGCGGCAGCAACCCGGCCTCCATCACACTGGTCGGCGGCACGGCGCTCTTCCCGGGCATGGCCGAGGTGGTGGAGGATGTTACAGGCATCCCCACCCGGGTCCCGGCGCACCCCATGTTCATCACCCCGCTAGGAATCGCGCTTTCGGATTACGGTTATTGATCCAAGGAGGCAGGATGGCAGAAGATTTTTCATTACGTTGTTATTGCTTCATTGACCGCATGCAGGCGCAATACGCCGCTTTTGTGGGCACAATCACCCAGGGAGACCTGCCGGTGGAGGGGATGGCAGCGCTTTATGTAGAGATGGCACCCGGCAACGAGGTTTTCCGTGTAGTGGATATTGCGGTGAAGGCGACTGAAGCCAAACCCGGCGCGCAGATTGTGGAACGCGAATTCGGCATGTTTGAAGTTCATTCTCTCAACCAGGCAGCGGTGATCGAAGCCGGGCAGGTGGTGTTGGACAGGCTGGGATTAAAAAAGGAAGACCGCATCAAGCCTGAAGTGGTCTCCACCCAGGTCATCACGCATATTGACCCCTACCAGTCGCAACTCATCAACCGCTTCAGACGCGGCAGCATGCTGGTTCCGGGAGAAACGATGCTGGTGCTGGAATGTGCTCCGGCTGCTTACATCAATTATGCGGTTAATGAAGCCGAAAAGAAAGCCAACATCAAGATCATCCATGTCTCCTCGGTTGGACGTTTTGGCAGGATGTGGCTCAGCGGCAGCGAGGCTGAAATCATTAACGCCCGTAACGCTGCCACCAGCGCGCTTGAGAGCCTCGAAGGTATCAAGGGGTAGCACGGAAATAAGGACAGCAGGAGTGAGTTATGCCTAAAAAAATTTTCACAGAACGTGATATCGAGGAAATGGCCGCGCGCGGCGAACTGATGTTGGAGGTCAGCGAAGATGTGGTGTTGACGGAGTTGGCCTATGAAAAAGCCCAGCGCCTGGGTGTGCGCCTGCACCAGGCACATCAACTGCCTCCCGCAGCACCGATACGACCTTACCTTTCGCAGCCGCTGAACTCCTGCTCTGCATGCAACGCGCCACAGAAGACCGATGAAACTGACCTGCGGCAGCGCATCCGCGACGCAGTCAGCGCCAGGCTGGGCACACAGGTGGACCCGGTATTGCTGGATACCATTATTACCAGGGTATTGGACAACGTGGGTATGAAGTAACCATGCTATTTGGTCGCGTCCACGGTACTGCTGTTTGTACGGTCAAGATTCCGGGTACGGAGGGCTTGAAATTACTGGTGGTTCAACCGCTCAATCGCAGACTCGAACCGCTTGGACCTTTGCAGGTGGCAGTCGATGTGGTGCAGGCCGGAGCCGGTGATCTGTGCGTGATGGTGCGCTCGCGTGAAGCCGCGCTGGCTATGCCGCAGGTGAAGTTCGTGCCTGTAGACCTGGCGCTGGTGGGCATTGTTGATGAACTCAGCGTGACACCCGATGGCATGCATGACTTGGTGATGCGAAAAGGCACCACCGGATATTCTTAGGTAGATCATGATTCTGGCAAAAGTCGTTGGCACGGTCGTAACCACCATCAGCCACCCGCACTACAAGCACCGCAGGCTGCTGGTGGTCCAGCCGTTGGTAACTGAGGGGGAAAATACTGATGAGGATTTTATAGCCATTGATAATACGCACGCTGGTATCGGTGACACTGTACTTATCAATCGTGAAGGAAATGGCGCCCGGCAGGTGCTGCATAATCCCGATGCCTGTATCATCTCAGTGATCGTGGGCATTGTGGATTCGGTGACAATCGTCTGACCTTAAAACCAAATACAACAGGAGAATGCGCATGCACGCTTTGGTTATAGGCGGTGCAGGCTCATTGGGTTACCACGCGACCTTGAAGTGGTTTTCCCGCGGGCACCGGTTGAGCCCGCAGACGCTGCCGCTGCTGCCCACAACAGGGCTCTGCCTGGGGAGTGCACCGATCCTGGTTCAGTGCCTCAGCGCAATCCAGGATGGGAATTTGCCAGCGGACTGAGTGGCGAGGACGAGGTGGCGCCTGCTGCCGGTGTCGATGACCCCGCCTCCCACCTAAATCCTCTGCTCATCCTATCTTTTTTAGCATGTGTGATACCCGTCAGGCGCCTGGAGGCATTCAACCGGCAGGTGGTGTGAAGCGGTTCATCATCCCGGGTTCTATTTTGCTTATTTTCATCGCCTGTAGGCGTATGTGGAGTTAACCCTGTATCGCACGTCCATACGCAGCCAGGTGGAGTAAACCCACCCGCGCTGGAAGCAGGTGGAGATAAAATGGCAGTGAACACACTAGAATTGCCTACCATATTTGGCATCATGCTTCGCTGTGGACAACTTTGGACAATGTTGGTTCGTTATGCCGCGTCGCGAATACCACTTTTTTGCCCACGTGGTTGTATCACCTGCGTTTCTATTTACCAGTTCGCGCGGGTGATTGGCAGAGTCGTGGAAAAGGGCGGAGGTGGCGTGGATTACCCGATAGACGGAGAAAACTTCACCTGGGTGGTGGATTACGCGCATTACCAGGCATGCCGTACGCGAGAAACGAGTCATCATTCTGCCGGATGGACTGGTAGAAGTTGGCGCGACGCTGCTAAAAAACCCGCATCACCCGCAAGGGTTAGAAAGCCGGCTCAATCCCGCGCTGTTCATACAACAGCAGAGCGCGGAGATTTTCATAGCTGCTGCTGTTTCACAATCCGCCTTGGGGTATGCACCTGACGACCTGGATAAAGCTTGAGCCGCTACAGTAGCTGTTTGCTTAATATAAACAAGATCCCGGTAAGGGATCCCGTTCGTGTGATACCGCATTACGTTACTTCTAGTTCTCAGCCAGGTACTGTACAGGTATGGTTTTTTCCTCTTCTGTGAGGTTGGCTCCCTTGGCTATCATTTGGTGACGATGGCATCCGATTCCACGGCTGTAGCGGTTGCGGTTGTTACCTGAGAAACCTTATGATTACCGGAACAATGTAATTCAAGCAGCTACTAGCCATCGATAATTGGCGCTACCGGGGGTGGCTGCTGCGGGCCGGGTGCCTCTACCGCGGGTTGTGTCGGCTCGGTAGTTTCAATCACCGGTGCTGCTGTGGGTATGCCTGTCTCTCCCTGGGCAGGCGTCACCACAGGTACAACGGATTCGGGATTTTCCGATTTTTCGCAGGCGGAAAGGGTCACCAGCAGTAGAACAATCAATAAAACGGTAACGGCGATTTTTCTCATATCCTACTCCAGGGTATCATCTATCGGCTTACGGATGGTTACAGTAAAGGCCAACAGGATAACGCCGCCAGAGACGAGGAGGTACCAAAATTTTGCATAAGCGTCTACGAAAGCGGCATCTCGAACGATCTGCCAGCCCAAGAAGTAGAAATTATTATAAGCAATCACTCCGGCGAGCATCAGCAGGATGGAGATTGCTACCAATACCCAGTTGCGCACGGTGTAAGGCGGGGTTCCCTTAGGCTGCTGCGGCAATGGTGAGCCTTTTGACCTGCCTTTAACTTTGCGCCGCTTGAGCGCCAGTTCACGTTCGTAGCGTTTCTTTTGACCCCTAAGCATGGCGATGCGCAGGTAAAACACAGCAATGGCGACGATGACGACGATCAGTTCCGTGGAGATTGGTTTCATTTTTTCTTCTTCTCCAATCTGTTTTTGATAATTCTCTTAAAATCCTGATGGGTGGGTTTCAAACCAATTCCCCGTTCATGATAATTGCCTTTCGGGGTGACTTCGCCAAAACTGGTGCGGTTGGGATGGTCCACACTGTCTTTTCTAATGAGCACGAACATGGAAGATGTATAAAAGCGTACCATGGCAAAACGACGCTCAGGCCGGGGGATCAGACCGACAAAATATACATCACCATCTTCCCTGGGGGAGGGAAGCGTGAGAGTGATCAGCTTGGTCTTCGGATTGAGCTCCTCTTTCTCAAAAGTAAGACCGGCTGCAGAAACCCTTCTCTCCTCGGGAAGTTTATCCCCGATGTGGTCCCACCAGAACTTCAAGAACTTCAAGCCATCCTTGTCCAGGTACTTGACAAACCCATCTGTCTGACCATGAAACAGGGCGGGTAATGCTTCAAAAACGAAATTCCACTGGTGGCTTTTCTTTTTGTCCATATCCTATTTCCCATTGCTGTGATTGAAACCATTTTTACCGTTGCTGCCGTAACGCAGCTGTGTTTTGTTAATGCGCCTGGCGAATTCGCAGAATTTCGTGGCTGGTCTTTTGAGGAGCGAGTTTAGAACATTGGGATTTCCTTGAAGTCCGTAATTCTCGTAATATTCGAACATTTTCAGCAGGGTGCTGATCGAGCCTTCATTCAAACCGGAGTTCCTGGCATTATTTGCCCAATCTACACGGTTTTCCGTGAGCGCACGCACTGACTTTCCGAGTTCACTTGAAAGGGTATCCGCAACTTCGTCCTGGCTGAGAGCTTCCGGTCCTGCCAGTTCATAAATGGCATGGGAATGATTCACCTGCGTAAGCACCACCTCGGCAGCGGCTGCCACATCCTCAAGGTCAACAACACTGATGCGGGCAGTGGTGGCATAAGGCACGGAGAAGATGCCGTTCTCGACGATGGACTTCCAGTTTGATAAGATGTTCTGCATGTAGGCGCAGGGCTGCAAGATGGTGAAATCCAACCCTGATTTGAAAAGCAGTTCCTCCATGCGCATTTTTTGCCAGTGGTGGGGCATCTCCTCCACCTGTGGATGCAGCACGGAATGGTAAACAAAGCGTGTGACACCTTTTTCTTTTGCCAAAGAGAGGAGTGATCTGCCAATTTCCAGCTCGTCTGGAGCCATATTGGGACTAATAAAGTAAATTTTACTGATTCCATCCAATGTCTTGGATAAGGCTTGAGTATCACGAAGGTCAGCTATGGCAACGTCTGCGCTGCCCAATTGCCTGAGTTCTTTCTCCTGTTTCTCATTGCGCGCAAGGCTGCGCACACGCACTCCATGTGGGATCAGGGTGTTCAGGATTGCTTTACCGGTCTTACCGGCAGCACCAGTTAGTAAGATCAATAGGTATTCCCTCTTCCAGTATGAATTAACGTTCCCTGATTATAATCGATGAAATATAAAAAACTCCCCGATGTTTACCATCGAGGAGTTTTTTATAAAATACTGTTACAGGAGGATTACTCCAGGACGTCAGCAGCGCGCACTTTCGGTGGTTTCCAGGCCAGGAAGAGCAGGTTGACGAGGATACCGAAGACGGCTCCAGCCGCGATCGCCGGCCAACCGAAGGGGAAGACACTCTTGAGCAGCGGGATGGGCAGGTTGCCGCCGTAGCCGATGTTACCGCCGATACCGATGACCAGGATAAGGGCGACGATCGCCAGTTTACCTGGATCGTACAGATCGACCTTTTCGGCCATCATCAGGGCGATGCCCTGTACGCCGATGACACCATACAGGTAGATGGCGAGGCCGCCGTTAACCGCGGTCGGGATGCTGTAGATGGCATCGCGAAGCGGGCCGATGAAGCCGAGGATAACAGCGATACAACCAGCTGTGATCAAGGCTGGACCGGAGTAATTGCGGGTGATCACCATCAGCGAGTTGTTCTCACCGTAGTTGGTACCAGCGGTGGAGCCAAAGAGGCCGTTCACCAGGTCGTTCAAGCCATCGAGCATCAGGTTGAGGCCGATGTGCTTGGAAAGGCCGGGTTTCTCGCGTCCCTGTTCCTCTGCCAGGTGGTCAACATACAAACTGATCTGGTAGAGGTGGGCGGTGGATTCAGGAATGGTGGCGATGGCCATGACGCCAATACCGATCATCGCTGTTGCCGTGAGCGCGTTATTGAAGACCGGGAACACGATCTTCGGGAGAATGAACAGGTTACTCTGGCCGATGCTTGAAAAGTCAACCAGGCCGATGGGGATGGCGACGATGTAACCGAAGATCATGGCGAGGAGGATGGGGAGCATACCGATGAAGCCCTTGCCCTGCAGGTAGACGGAGAAGATAACCGCTGCCAGGAAGGTGAGGGCGGCTGCCAGCCACCATTTTAGCGTCGGGGGCATGTTGGCTTCAACACCGCAGCAGGTACCGGAGGCCATGGTCAGGGCAGTATAGGCGAGGCCGATACCGATGGTGATGGCGACTGAACCGGTGATTTCAGCGGGCAGGATCTTATCCAGACCCTTCTTACCGCCGGTGACACGGATGAGCAGGCCGACCAGGATGTTGAGGATACCGGTGACGATGAAACCAGCGGTAACAACGGAGATTGTCTCAGGTTTGGCAGGAGCGCCAAAGGAGAGTCCAGGTTCAAGAACGGCGACAATCGAGGTCACGGCTGCAATGTAGCTGAAGCTTGAGCCGTAGTACAGGGGAATATAGGTATTAATCGAGAATTTTGATCCAAGTAATGCGATGATAGTGCCGAGACCGGTGATGGTCAAAACGGTGGACACATCAAAGTGCATGAGCAGGGCGCACAGCACGGTGGCTGGAAACATGGTCAGTACGTGCTGAAAACCGAGCAATAACATTCTACCAAATGGAGGGGTATCCTGTGGTAGGTAACCCAACACTTTTGAAGTAGTTGCCATAGGTTTTTTCCTTCTTTCCTTTGATTTGGTTTTTTCTACGATCTCATACTTATTACCTGGCTTGAGCTCAAAACGTCAAAAAAAATGAATCCTCGTGTTTTTTGCTCGCGCCTGATGTACCAAAAGCTCTCTCCGATAAACACCTCCTGTTCAGTTTTATGTTTAAACCAAAATGAATTGATATAGATACTTAATAATACAACATTTTGTCAATAGGGGTAGTGGGGGAGTGGGGAGGATTACTCCTCCCCACTATTTGTTTTACTTTCCCAGCAATAAAGCAAGGACTAAAACAACCAACGCGACCGGAATCACGTAGACCAGCATGCGGAATTCAGCAATTTCCATGAATTTCTTCTTGGGTTCTTCCTCTGTGCTGGTTTTTGTTTCTTTTACTTCTTCTGCCATCTTTCCTCCAAAATTTTATCTAATTTCTCGAANNCGAACACAGTTTTGAACATGGATTTCGCGACGCTGTCGATCATCCGCTGCCCAACACTGGCAAGAGTACCGCCAATATTAGCATCACCTGTGTATTTCAACATGGTGGTTTCATCTCCAAGGTCTTCAAATTTCACGTAACCGACCCCTTTAACAAAACCCGCTCCACCTTTGCCCTCGATGATGAGGGTGACGCTTTCGGGGGGAACCTCATCGGTGAGGGCGAGGTTACCGGAGAAGTTGGCAGAAACAGGACCAACCCGAATACCCAGCACAGCTTCATAATGAGATTCGTCAATCTTGACCATTTTTTGCATACCGGGAACTGCAGCTCCCAGCGCATCAGGATCGTTGAACATCTCGTACACAACTTCACGAGGTGCTTTAAATAGATGTTCGCCTTCAACTTTCATAACACACTTCCTCCTAATTGGTTTCGCTGCGGTTTCAGGTAACAATTAATTCTACACCTGAATTACCTGCCCTCAGCTTTTTTAAGATAGCCGTAAATCACGCTTGGTGAAAGGTTGGATTCAAGAATTTCCAACTTTTTGTCAAAGAACGCGTCTTCAAACGCCTGCGCAAAGGCTGGCGGCGGTGGTAACGCCCCGGCTTCTCCCACACCCTTGATGCCCAACGGGTTCAATGGGCTGGGGTTGTGCAGGTGCCCCATTTCTATCTTCTTGGGCATATCCGTTGCCAGCGGCATCAAGTAATCCATGAAGGAGGCGGTCAACATCTGCCCATTTTCATCGTAAACCATCTTCTCGTAAAACGCATTACCGATGCCCATTGATACGCCACCCTGCAACTGCCCTTCTAGCAGTAGCGGGTTAATGACCGTGCCGCAGTCATGAACGAGCACAAAGCGTTCAATCTTTGGTTTGCAGGTTTCCGGATCGATCTCAAGTATGACCGCGCAGGCGCCGGAACCGGTGGCACCGTGAGGAGGTCCATAGTAAGCGGTGGCTTCCAGTCCTGGCTCCACACCGGGTTCAACCACACCGCGCATGGGGTTGGCCATGGAGGCTAATGTTCCCAGTGATATGGTGGATTCGGGTTTCCCCTTGACACATACACTGCCTTCACACAACTCCACCTGGTCTTCAGGCACACCCAGGGCTTTGCTGGCGGTGGCGAATATCTTGGCGCGTACTTTCTGGCTGGCCAGGTGAGTCGCCGTACCCACCAGAGTGGCACCGCGGCTGGCGAAAGTACCCGCGCCCCAGGCGAAGTGCAGGGTGTCGCCAGTGATCACCTTAACATCTTCCACTTTTACATTCAACGCGTCTGCCACGATCTGGGCGAACACTGTGAAATGTCCCTGTCCTTGTGAACTGTAACCAGTGGCGAGGGTAACCTTGCCATTGCTGCTCACGGTCAGTTTGACGCCTTCATAAGGGCCAACCGCTGTCCCTTCCGTAAAGGCCACCACACCGATGCCCAGCCGTTTGCCTTCCTTACGTGCTTTGGGTTGGATCTCTTTGCGGAATTTGTCGTACTCGACCATATCCAGGCACATCTTCATATTGCCCAGGTAGTCTCCACTGTCCAGTACACCTTCGACGAAATCCTGGCCAATGATACCGGTCTTGAGGGGGAACTCCTCAGGCTTAAGAAGATTCTTCAGGCGCAACTCTACGGGGTCCATGCCGATTTCGCGAGCGGCGAAGTCCATCATGCGTTCCATGGCGTGAATGCCTTCTGAACGCCCGGCACCTCGCACCGGGGTGACTACCATCTGGTTGGTGAAAACCATGCGGATTTCAGTGTAGAAGTTGGGAACACGGTAGTTGCTCACTGTGTGGGATTGCGTGTTCAGTGGAACCGTCATTCCATAAGAATCGTAAGCACCTGTATTGTGATAGAAGACATCTTTGAATCCGAGGATGGTGCCATCCTTCTTGAGGGCAATTTCACAATGATGTACCTGGTCGCGTTCAGAGGTAGTGGCCAGGAAGTTCTCACGCCGGTCTTCGATCCATTTAATGGGGCGTTTCAACTGTTTGGATATCCACGGCAGCAATACATCATCCGCTTGCGAGCTCATCACCTTGGGACCGAAACCTCCACCGATGTACGGAGTGATAACATGCACCTGGCTCTCGGCCAGTCCTAGCGCACGCGAAATCGAACCGCGGATGGTCAGCGGGGATTGCGTGCTTGCCCAAACGGTCATCTCCTGGTTGCGTTCATCCCAATTGACCACGAAGCCACGGTTTTCCATGGCGGCGGCCGCGACATGTTCAATATACATGCGTTTTGAGACCACCACATCAGCCTGTTTTTTGGCTTCAGCGTAACTGCCTGATTCCTGTTTTACCAGGGCGGCCTGATTGGTGCCCAGGTCATCGTGAACCAATACCGATGTGTCTTCCCAGCCTTTTT
The DNA here is from genome assembly GCA_002402725.1 of Anaerolineaceae bacterium UBA4799. The sequence goes on along the minus strand of DHGL01000048.1, from coordinate 2,234 downwards.
CAAGGTCGACAACCGCCGGCAGGGGTTCGACATCCACGATGATGTCATCAAAAGCATCTTCCGCGATGTAACGTGATTCAGCGATTACCACTGCCAGGGGCTCACCAGAAAAGCGTATCTTGTCTTTCGCGATAGGTACCAGCGTGCGCGCGTTGAACTTAGAACCGGGGATGGCTGTGGGCGGGGGCACCTGCAAAGGGCCGGGTTTCCAGAAATCCCCAAAGTCTTCCGCGGTATAAATCGCCACCACACCCGGGCGTTTCAGTGCTTCGCTGTAATCGATATTAAGAATCCTGGCGTGGGCGTAATCACTGCGCAGGAAAGCGGCGTGAAGCATGCCGGGAAGCTCGATATCGTCGATAAATTTCGCGTTACCGGTCAGCAGGTATTTGTCTTCAAGACGTTTTACGGGTTGTCCGAAATATTTTCCAGTCACAGTATCACCTCGTTTCACTTTTTCTGAGACATCTTCTCGGCCGCGTCCTGCACGGCTTCGACGATTTTCTCATATCCTGTGCACCGGCAGATGTTGCCATCGATGGCCTTGCGGATCTCGTCTTCCGTGGGTTTTGGATTCTCTTCAAGGAAGGGAACGAGGGTCATCAGGAAACCAGGGGTACAAAAACCGCACTGCAGCGCGTGTTTATCCGTGAAGGACTGCTGCAGCGGGTGCAGGTTTTCGGGGGTGCCAAGCGATTCTACGGTGCGAATCTCATGGCCGTTGGCCTGGACGGCAAAGATGAGGCAAGAGCGGACGGCTTCGCCATCAAACAGGATGGTGCAGGCGCCGCAAATGCCGTGCTCGCAACCCACATGGGTACCCAGCAGGCCCAGGTCATGGCGCAGGAAATCACTCAAAAGCAGGCGGGCTTCGACCTGGCGTTCATAGACTTTTCCGTTTACGGTGACGGTAAGGGGAAAGAGTTTATTCATAATTTACCTCCTTTTTTCGCGCGTTCGAAGGCTTCAGTGAGGCAGCGCACGATCAATACCCGGGTAATGCTGCGGCGGTAATCGGCACTGGCGTGCAAGTCAGTTGCCGGGTCAATCTCACCGGTCGCTGCGGCTTCAGCCACCGCTTCGATGGCATCTTTAGTTGGTTTGTTACCGATAAGGATTTCACGCGCTTTTTCCGATAAGATGGGTACTTCCGCCACGCTCATCAACACCATGCGCACATCGTTGCATGTTTCGTTTTCATCCAGAGTGACGATGGAAGCGACAGCGGATTGCGCATAACCCCCGCTCTGTCGAGATACCTGCACGTATTTTGTACCGGTGCGCGCCGGAAGTGGTTTGATTACGAGTTCTGCCAGCATTTCATCGGGTTCGATGACGGTCATAAAGGGTCCAATGATCAGGTCTGGCGCATCCACCCAACGTTCTTTACCCTTGCCCTTAATGAGCGCCTGCATATTCATGACCATTGAAATGCTGGGCAATTGCCCGGCGGGGTCGGCGTGGGCGATAGCACCGCCGAAAGTGCCGCGGCGGCGTATCTGAGGATGGGCGATGTATTTGGCCACTTCGATGAGCAGTGGGAAGCGCTTGATGACTTCCTGGCTGTATTCCACGGTGCTGACGCGGGTCATCGTGCCAATCGCCAGTCCGCCATCCGCAGTGGGGTTGATGTAGGATAGTTCCGGTACATTGTTAAGGTCTACCAGCGCGCTTGGTCTTGCCATGCGGAAGTTCATCGCCGCGATCAAACTTTGACCGCCGGCGAGGACCTTTCCGTCGTAACCAAGTTCTGCCAGCGTATCCAGCGCTTCATCAACGCTGGAGGGAGCATAATAATCAAAATTAACTGGCTTCATTAATTACAACCTCCTGTTAGATTGAGGATTCAGAATATTTGGGGCTTCGTAGAGGATTTTACCGGAAAAAGTAAAAACACATAAGATATCGAATTCTTCAGGGGAGAATTCTCCCCTGAAGAATTTTAGAGCCCTGTAACTATTCTTTGAAGGCTACGAAGCGACCCCACATGGATTCTGCTTCCATGGCTTTCTGCAGGTAGCAGCCGATGTAGTAGCGTCCACTCTTGGCGGTGGCGAGCTGACCGGCCAGATTCTCCGCGTGTACAATGGTGTGCGGGAAGAGGTTCAGGTGCATATCCTGGTAGAAGTCTTTGAGTGGATAGAGCTGGTCCCAATCCTTGCCGAAATCCTTGATGAGCTTGGCATTGGCTTCAGCGAAGGTCTTGGGGTGCCAGATGCGCATGATGGTATTCA
>DHGL01000025.1:10759-10991 GCA_002402725.1 Anaerolineaceae bacterium UBA4799 | reverse complement strand
AGAGGTCAAGTAGCTTGTAAATAAAAGTTTCCTGTCGGCGGGTAAGATTCATTGGCAAATATCCAAAAAGACCAAAATTTAGCCGAATTTTAGAACCTTGCCCCACCATTGTCAAGGTTACTCTTGGTTACTCTTGGTTTTCTCTCGCTTTCTGTTACTCTTGCTTTCACTCACGTGGTTGGGGATCGCCCGGGCGCATTCAGGTTCAGTCACGAAGGCTGCTGCCACGTAG
>DHGL01000025.1:444-10722 GCA_002402725.1 Anaerolineaceae bacterium UBA4799 | reverse complement strand
GCCAGGTCATGGGGTTCGTCACCCACTGGACTTGGCGGATGACGACCCGCTGATCCACAAGGATGCGATGAACCTGCTGATTGGGTTATGCGTAATGACGATGGTTCGCATCGCAGGACAGAAGGCATTGTCAGTCAAATGAAGGAATTCATTCATCACCACCGACCTCATCCCCCCAGAAAAGATGTATCTGGCGCAGAACCTCCGCATGCTGATCAGGGCTGATATTTGTGCGTGGCGAATTATCACGTGATGTATTTTGATTTTCCACGATCAGCAATTTTGCGTCGACGCTGAGCACATGTGTATGCCAGGTCCTGCGTTGGACGCAATACAGTTTGAAAGGCTCCAGATCTTGTGCAAAGATATGCCTGACGGAGTTTTCGCCATCTCCAAGAAAAAGAATACAACGGCCGCTCAATAAAACGAATACCTCTTCGCTTTCATTATGGCGTTGAAATTCAGAGAGATGCTGTGGGGTTTGGTCAGGATCAAAATTCAAAAGCGCTACACACCAGTGAACAGAATCAACCAGTGGATTAAAACCCGGCAGGTGGGATTCATAGATTTCGAGAAGAGTAGTGGGAATGTCATCAGTCATGATTAATCCGCTGCAACCATCTTGACACAGAGTTAAAAAAACATTAATATAATGACAACGCTGTCATTAATGTTATTGTTACGTATTGTACCTTCAATATGCAGGAAGTGCCAATGGCAACCATCAAGGATGTCGCAAAACTCTCAAATGTTTCCATCAAGACGGTTTCGAGGGTGGTAAACAATGTGGCGGAAGTTTCTCCGCAAACACGCCAGAAAGTTATGCAGGCAATCTTGGAGCTGGGGTATCAACCGAACACCGCTGCGCGCAACCTCGCCAACGGAAAAACGAATACGGTAGGCGTGATCATTCCGCACTCAGCAGGATACATTTTTTCCCACTCATTTTTCACAGAAGTATTGCGAGGCATCGCAGAAGTTCTAAGCGCAAACAATGTGAATTTGCTCCTCCAGGTCGCACATCGGAAATCTCCGTACGTTAATTTATACAGGCAACGGCAGGTGGACGGCATTATTTTGATGAGCATTCCACTTGGCGATCCCAACCTGGAAGGATTGGCCGCAAGTGGTGTTCCTTTCATCGGCACCTGTCGTATTGCTGAGAACGATGATTCGAGCCGCTGGGTTGATGCAGATTTTGTAGGCGGTGTAGAACAATCCATGGACCATTTAATCTCTCTTGGTCATCGTCGTATTGCGCTTCTTACAGGACCCAAGGACCTGGTATCTGTACGTTTGCGCGAACAGGGGTATCGTACTTCCTTAATGAAATATAACCTGGAACAGGCGGATCAATATGTCCTGGAAGGTGATTTTACATCTGAATCGGGATATGCCCTGGCAGTTCAAGCGATGAATCTTTCGCATCCCCCCACTGCCCTGATCTGCGGCGACGACATGATGGCGTTTGGCGCAATGCAGGCTTTGAAAGAATCAGGGTATCGCGTGCCTGAGGACGTTTCCGTCATCGGATTTGACGATATCAGTCTGGCGCGCTTTTCCAGCCCGCCGCTGACTACGATCCGGCAAGACACCTACCAAAAAGGATGCATCGCCGCAGAGACATTATTGTCCTTGATTCGCAAAAAGGATGATGTGATTCCAATGCAAATGATGTTGGATACCACTCTCGTTATCAGAAATTCCACCGCGCCAGTGAACAATAGATAAACCATGATTTGTAAAGGAGGCATTTCGAGTCACTTGTGAAGAGATTTCCAACCGTTCAATCGTAGCCATTTAACAGAAGGAGAAAAAAATGAACCTGCATTCTTTGAAAATGACTAAACGCAGCCTTTTCATGGCAATGAGCCTGCTGGTGTTATCCTCGTTCCTTCTGGCTGCTTGCGGACCAGCCGCAACCACGGAACCGCCAGCTCCCACTTCTGCAGTGACACAACCGCCTGCTGCAGAAACGTCTGCGCCAGTCCCAACCGCAACCGAAGAATCCAAGCCCCTCCCCCCCATCACGATCTTGATCAATGAATCACCCTGGCTGGCCGGGTTCGAAGCATTGGTCAACAAGTACGTGGAAGAGACCGGCAATCAGGTCACTTTGAACCGCACTCCGTTCAACGGCATGTTGGAAAAATCGCGCAATGCCGTGCAAGCCTCCGAAAGCGAATTTGACATCCTGACCTTGAACGAGCAGTGGTACATGCAGTTTTATGCCGACGGATTGGTGACGCCCATCAAGGAAATTGACCCGAACTTTGTACTCGACCCGCAGATCATCGAATATGAATGGGCAACGCGCTGGGACTCCGAGTTGGGTTACTCCTCGGAGAACGGCGAACTGTATGGTCTGCCCATCAATGGAAACATCATGCTCTACTTCTACCGAAAGGACATCTTCGAGGCGAACGGTTTAGCCGTCCCGCAAACCTGGCAAGAGGTGGAAGCCGCTGCTCAGAAACTGAAGACAGGAGACATGTCTGGATATGTTGTGCGTGCCAACCCACCCAACTGGGAATTCCAGGCATTCCTTGCCAGCTACGGCGGCAATGTGATCAAACTGGACCCGCAGACCGGTGAGTGGGAAGTGACCCTCAACAGCCCCGAAGGCATGGCAGCCCTGAACACCTGGCTCAAACTGGGCCGCGAGTATGGTCCCGCCAATTACGCAGATAACGGTCAGGCTGAAATGATCGCGCTAATGGCGAGTGGGAAGGTTGCCCAGATGGTTTTGGTAGGCGCCGCCGCTCCTGACTTTGACAATCCCGAAAAGTCCATCGTGGTGGGAAACGTGGCGGCTGCGCCTGTTCCTGGCGCAACACTTGGTTCGAACGCCACCATGTCTGGCATCTGGGTGATGGGCATTCCCCACAACCTGCCGGATGAGCGCAAACAGGCCGCGCTTGCCTTTCTGAACTGGGCTTTGACCAAGGATGCTCAATTGTTCTATGCCCAATCCGGTGCCATCCCTGTGCGCCAGGATGTTTACGAGGAGATGGCAAACGACCCCAAGCTGGGTTGGTGGATGAAGGCTATGGCTGACTCCACACGGTTTATCCATGCTCAGCCGCGCATTACGGAAACCCCTCAAATCATCGAAGTTTTGGATCGCCGCCTGAGTCAGGCGTTGATTTCTGAAATCACGCCCGAACAGGCGCTTTTGGAAGGCGCCAGAGAGATTCATAAGATCTTGACCGACGCCGGGTATAAGGTCAAACCGTTGGCTGAATAAGCCTTTTTCAGGGGAGGTAAATGGTTCGTTTACCTCCCCTTATCATCCATTCTGGATAATCCATGCGATTTACCACAAAACCTTCCAATCTTTCTCCCGCATCCTCTCAGGCGGTTCGCGTTAACCGCCTGGGCGACTTCATAGACCGCACTTTCCAGTATTGGACGATCGCTCCGCTGATCATCACCCTACTCCTGCTGGTGGCATACCCCAGCATTCAACTGATCCGCATGAGCGTCTCAGAGGTGGACATTGTCAAAGGGGAAACAGTCTGGGAATTTGTCGGTTTGAAACATCTTGAAACGGCGATGCAGGATCCGGTCGTACCAGTGGCGTTGAAGAATACCCTCGTCTTTGTCATCGCTGTCGTCATCATCGAGACTTTTCTTGCCCTGATCATCTCTCTTCTGGTCAGCCGCAGCAAACATCTGGTGGGTTTCTATCGTACGGTCATGCTCATTCCCATGCTGGTTCCGCCCATCGCCATCGGCACCATGTGGCGGTTAATGTACGATTACAACTATGGTTTTATCAATCAGGCATTGGCTTTGATCGGAATATCCGGCCCCACCTGGACGGCGGACCCCAACCTGGCAATGCCGTCCATCATCCTGGTTGATCTCTGGCACTGGACCAGTTTTATGTNNGGCACCATGTGGCGTCTGATGTATGACTACAATTACGGCTTTATCAATCAGATATTAAAATTAATTGGCATTGTCACCCTCCCCACATGGACCGCTGACCCACAATTGGCATTGCCTTCTGTGGTTCTGGTGGATCTATGGCACTGGACCAGTTTTATGTTCCTCATCATTCTGGCGGGGCTGGAATCAATGCCGCAGGAGATCAACGAAGCCGGCCGCGTGGACGGCGCATCTGAATCGCAAATCCTGAGATATATCACCCTGCCCCTGCTGCGCCCCACGCTGGTAACAGCAGTGATGCTTCGAACCATTTTCGCGTTCAAGGTTTTTGATGAGATTTTCCTGCTTACCGGTGGAGGACCAGGCACTGCCACCGAGGTCGTAAGTTTGTATATATACGATGTGTTCTCCAAGCAGTTCCGTCTGGGCTACGCCTCGTTCCTTGCACTCGGGCTGGCGCTCATTATCTCCCTCTTTGTAATCTTCTACCGCCGCATCGGGCGGCGCGCCCAGGGATAGCAGGAGAATCGTCATGAAGAAATTTTCAATCGAACCTATTTTTCGACACGGTTACTTGATGTCAGTGGTGGCTTTCACACTGGTGCCGATCCTGTTTACGCTGGCGACCTCCTTCAAATATTTCCGCGATATCATTTCCGGGAGCCTGACCTTTACGCCCACGCTGGTCAACTACCAGCGGCTCTTCGACCCCAGCCAGAGCAACTTCGTCCGGCTTACGTTCAACAGCCTTGTCGTCGCCGCAGGCACGATGGTAATCGTGCTGGTCATTGCCAGTTTGGCGGCATACAGTCTCAGCCGGTTTCGCTGGCGCCCTTTGTGGAGCGGCTTGCTGCTGGGAACGATACTATTCATCCACATGCTTCCGCCGGTCACATTTTTGGGACCATTCTATTTGATCGCCCGTTCGCTCAATATCTACGATACCGTCCTGGCGGTTATCATGGGACATATCATTTTGAACCTGCCCACCGCCACCTGGATATTGCTGGACTTCTTCGCGGAAATTCCAAAGGAGCTGGAAGAAGCCGCTATGGTGGACGGGGCAACCCACTTCCAATCCCTGACCCGGGTGCTACTTCCAATGATCCAGCCGGGCATCGCCGCTGCCGGCGCGCTGGCATTTATTTTCTCATGGCGCGACTTCCTTTTTTCCCTCTCGCTGACCAGCACCCCGCGTGGCATGACCATTCCTGTCGGCATCTCCAGTTTTGTGCAGGAATACAGCATCCGTTACGGCGAAATGGCGGCGGGAGCGTTCTTCGCCATGATCCCTGCCCTGCTGCTGGTCGCCTTCGCTCAACGTTTCATTATCAAAGGCTTGACCCTGGGCGCCTTGAAAGGATAAGAGCTGTAATGACTGAAGAAACATCTTTATCCGGCGTAGACGAATCCATCTGGTCTTCCCGTGTTTACCACCTGCGCCCGTCAGAATTCGCGACAGCCATGTTGCATTATTACCGCGCCGAGATTCAACGTTCCAACACATGGCGCATGAGGTTAGACAACACGACTAACTGGGCGATCGTCACCCAGGACCCTCAAGCCATCTCTGATAAAATTATCAAGGAGATGAAGCGCGGCGGCACTCTGTGCCAGGGGAAGGAATTTACTCGCATCAGGAGCGCGCGGACCTGCTGATAGCGCTTGCAGAAACGGAAGTGGCTCACTTGAAATTTATTGTCCGCTCGCAAGATCCGGAAGCATTTGTAGCGGTCTTACCTGCACAGGAAGTGTTAGGGGGCGGTTTTCAACCCTTAAAAGAGGAGAAATAATCATGGGCCAATCGCTTACCATGAAAGGCGCGGAGCCATTTATATTTCCCGGCAACCGCACGGGGGTGTTGTTGATCCACGGCTTCACCGGCTCCCCCGCCGGCATGCGCGGGCTGGGAAAATACCTGAACGAAACACTGGGGTATTCCACGCTGGGAATCCGGCTTTCGGGGCACGGAACACATGTGGATGATTTGCGCCGTCCCGCCTGGCGCGACTGGGTCGCATCTGTGGAAGACGGCCTGAATTTACTGCAGGGCATCAGCGACCACATCTATGTGGCGGGGCTCTCCATGGGCGGTGTGCTCACCCTGATTGCGGCGAGCCGTTATCAGGTCCGGGGAGCGGCGGCATTATCTACGCCCTATGATTTGGCCACCGATTGGCGCATCCGCTTTATGCGTCCGATCAGCCTGTTTATCCCGAAAGTCAAAAAGCCCGGAGCGGTGGGCAACGCCGCCGAAACATCGTACCGTTATTATGTGACGCATGCAGTCGCCGAGGCGGCTGATCTGGCGAAACTCATGCAGGAAGGACTGGCAAAGATCAATGTGCCTGTCCTGCTCATTCAATCCCGCAGTGATAAGGTGATTGAACCCGATGCGTTGGATAGGTTGAGCGAACATATGGTCACACCGCAAAAGGAAACGCTCTGGCTTGAAAAAAGCGGGCACGTCATTACACTGGATGTGGAGCGCGATATCGTTTACGAACGTGTCGCACGGTTTATTCAGCAATTGGAAAATTAAACGAATCCATTTTTATCCAGGAATAGGAGCTGCCATGACATCTACCCCATTAGCAACCGAAGCCGCGCCTGTTAAGGGGCGCTGGCGAAACGTCGTGTTATTGGCCTTCGCCGGCATTGTGGACGCCGGCGAAGATCAGGCTATGTCATCCATGTTTCCGGCCATACGCGCCTCGTTGAACATGACCACCGCCCACCTCGGTACGATCACCAGCCTGGGCAAGGTGGTGGAGATGATCTTTGGTCCCATCTGGGGAATGTTGGCGGACCGTTTCAGCCGCAAGCGAATTCTGACCATCGGCACGGGGCTGTGGGGTTTGTGGACGCTCTTAATTGGATTCTCGGCCAGTTATGAAATGCTGCTTGCCATGCGCATGGTCGCCGCCATCGGTCTGGTAGCGCTTGGCGCGCCGATGAACTCAATGCTCACCGATTTATTTCCGCAAAAGAACCGCGGCAAGGTCTTCGGCATTCTAAGGATGATTTCCTCGCTGGCGGTTATCATCAGCATCCTGTTTTTCGGGCGGCTGGCGGAGATTCCCGAAACCGGCTGGCGTATCGGCTTTGTCACTTTCGGCGCATTGAGCATGTTGAGCGGTTTACTCTTTGCCATTTTCCTCACAGAACCTCCACGCGGAGCGGCTGAAAGTACGCTTAGCGGTGTGGCAGAATTATCCGACAAACGCTTTAATTTCAGCTGGAAAAATCTGGCAGGGATTTTCCGCGTTCCGACCAATGTTCTGCTCATCCTGGAAAAAATTTTTGGCGTACCAGTGCAGATCACGGTCTTGACGTTTACCGTCACCTGGCTGGTGGATGAACGAAATTTCCGCCCAGGTCAAGCGACCACCATTTTGAGCTGTCTTGTCATCGGCTCCGCGGTGAGCACCCTGATTGGCGGACTGCTCGGCGACTGGGCGGAGCGCAGATTTTCCCGTTATGGACGGCTGTTCGTGGTTCAAGGCTCACGCGCGATAATGGCTTTGATGGGTTACTTGTTCTTTCAGCAAGCGGCCGGTGGCATGGGGACCTTTATAGCCTTTGCCCTGTTGTTTGGCTTATTTCTGGACATGGCTTTTCCAGGAGCCATCGCTCCCATGATCGCCGCCGTTAACCTGCCCGAACAGCGCAGCACCGCCTACGCGATTAATCGTCTGGCGAACGGCTTGATGCAGGCACTGGTTGCCGCGCTGGTGGGCATTGCCAGCCAGCAGATTACGCTCACCAATCTGTTTTTCTGGGCAGTGACTGTTTCCCTCGTCCTGAGCGCGCTTTCCTGGTTTGTTTTCTACCCTTATTATCACCGCGACCGGGCCGCCCTGGAAAATCAGCTGGCAGCCCGCAGACTAGAACTTGGCAAATAGGAGGTTTGTTTGCCGCCGAATCTTTCGAAGAGGCAAGAACCACGCCACCCCAACATTGTCGTCATGATCGCTGACGATATGCGCGCTGACATGCTGAATGACTCGCTCGTCAGCACGCCCCACCTTAATTCCCTGGCAGCGGATGGAGTGACCTTTACGCAAAATTATGCCGTCAATCCCGTGTGCGCTCCATCGCGTATGGCAATATTCACCGGTTTATACCCGCAGGTCAACGGGCATCGTTCGTTATACCAGCTGCTTAAACCTTATGAGGAGAATCTCTTCAAGTTTTTGAAGCAAAATGGCTATTATACGGTCATGGCCGGGAAAAATGACCTGATGACAGCGCCAGCGATCCATGAAAGTTTCCACCGCCGGCTCGCTAATCCGCGAATGATTTCCCTGGAAATCGTTCGCAAAGGAGTAAGGAAACAGCCCATTGGCAAAAGGTTAAAATTTCTCAATTTGGTGGCCTCGAACCTGGGAAAAGACGGAATAACATACGATTCGCTCATCGGCGACCCCCGCTTTAAGGAGTTTGAGGAGTTGATGCCCTCTTTTCACAACCCATTCCCGCCTCATCATCGCTTGTACCATTCGTTCTACTTTGGAAAAGCAGACCCGGATTCGGTGGTCGCTAGGATGGATCCCCTTATCTTCGATGAGGCTGCCCGTTGGCTGAGCACTGCGGCTCCTCAGCCATTTTGCCTCTACCTGGCTGCCACACTCCCCCACACCCCTTACCAGGTGGACGAACCTTACTTTTCGCAGGTGAATCGCGCCGCCGTGGCTGATCCCATACCTGCTCAGCCTGACGACAAAGCCGATTTCATGCGCGAGCTATATGACCGATATGGCATGGCTCAACTATCCCAAGAAGATTGGCGTGAGATTCGCGCTGTTTACGCCGGCATGATCGCAAAGCTGGACGAACAGATTGGAAAGATACTGAGCACGCTCAAGGAGCGGGACTGGTACAATGATTCAGTTATCATTTTCCTAAGCGACCATGGTGATTATGCCGGGGATTACGGACTGCCAGAAAAGTGGCCGACGGGTTTCCAGGATGTGTTGTTACACACTCCGCTGATCGTCAAGTTTCCCAACAATGAACATGCCGGACGGCGGGTAGAGGAGTTTACCCAATCGCTGGACATTTTCCCCACCCTGCTAGAACAGGCGGAGATTCAATCGGTATATACGCATTTTGGAAAGCCGCTTTCATCCGTGATCGAGGGAGCAGAGTCAAGGGATGCGGTGTACGCAGTGGGAGGTTACGATCCACGCGAACCACAAGCCTTTGAAACAGGGGTAAAATCCGCCAATGACCCCCTGATGGGTCATTACTACGAAAAACTCAGACTTCAACTGGAAAAACCCGCCACAGTTGCGCGCGCTGCCATGATCCGCACGCGTGAATGGAAGCTGGTCATCCGTAGCACCGGAAAAGAAGAACTGTATGATCTAAAAAACGATCCATTTGAATTGAAAAATCGGATGGATGATCCAGCCTTGCGCGAGATTCAAGATGATTTACGGCAGCGATTGCTCTATTGGTACTTACGCACCAGTGATAATCCCTCAGCGGAACATGAACGCACAGGCTGACGAATAAAATGAGCCCTGCTGCTGCACCCCCTGCCTTTCATGTGATGACCAAACCGCGTGGCGCGATTTGCAATCTTGCCTGCGACTACTGTTTTTATCTCCGCAAGGAGGATTTGTATCCTGGCGCATCCTTCCGCATGTCGGATGAAACGTTGGAGAGTTACACCCGCCAGTACATCCAGAGCCAACGCATGCCCGAAGTGAACTTCGCCTGGCAGGGTGGCGAACCGACCTTGATGGGGCTGGATTTTTTCCGCAGGGCGGTGGCTTACCAGAAGAAGTACTCCCGCCCCGGCACGAGAATTGAAAACGCCCTGCAAACCAACGGCACACTCTTGGACGATGCGTGGTGCCGGTTCTTCGCTGAGAATCGCTTCCTGATCGGGATCAGCCTCGACGGTCCGCGTGAAGCGCATGATTCGTATCGCCGCGACAAAGGCGGGTCGCCCACCTTCGACCATGTCCTCCACGCGATCGAGCTGCTCAAAAAGCACAGGGTGGATTTCAACATCTTGACCTGCGTCAGCACTGCGAATGTCGATCAACCCCTGCGAGTGTACCGCTTCCTGCGTGACGAGATCCGCGCGCAGTTCATTCAATTTATTCCCATCGTTGAGCGTGAAAACGGGGCGGGCTTTTCGCCGCGCTCCATTAACGGAGAACAATACGGCAATTTTCTCATCACCATCTTCGATGAGTGGGTACGCCGCGACGTGGGCAGGGTCTTCGTGCAGATGTTCGATACCGCCCTGGGACGCTGGCTGGGTGCGCCTGGCGGCCTGTGTGTTTTCCAGGAGACCTGCGGGCTGGCGCTGGCGATGGAACATAATGGCGACCTGTATTCCTGCGACCACTTCGTCGAGCCGCGTTA
>DHGL01000025.1:0-406 GCA_002402725.1 Anaerolineaceae bacterium UBA4799 | reverse complement strand
CTGTTTGCCTGCAACGGCGGCTGCCCCAAAGACCACACCGACCGCACGGCTGACGGCCAGGCGGGACTCAATCACTTGTGCGCAGGATTCAAAGCCTTCTTTACCCACGTGGACAAACCCATGCGCATCATGGCGGACTTGCTCCGTCAGCACCGCCCGGCGGCGGAGATTATTAAAATCCAGCATCAAAAGGACAACCCATGAATACCATCTTTATCCTTATAGACACCCTGCGTCGTGACCATTTGGGCTGTTACGGCAACGACTGGATCAAAACTCCCAACATCGACGCGCTGGCAGAGAAAAGTGTCGTCTTCGAGAATGCCTACCTCGGCTCATACCCGTGCATGCCCGCCCGCCGTGATATGTGGACAGGACGCTTCGAGTTCCCCTGGCGCGGCTGGGG
>DHGL01000042.1 GCA_002402725.1 Anaerolineaceae bacterium UBA4799 | reverse complement strand
ACGGCCCCACCTGCTTCGCCGAAGCGCTGTCGCGTCACGGCCGTCCGCAAGACCGCTTCACCTGTCCGCACGCCGCTGAGCCCTGGCACGCCCGCGCCTGCGCGCTGCGCCAGGAGATCGATCGCACTCCCAGCCGGCGGCTGGCCGCCGTGATGGAGCAGGAGCTGTCCGAGCTTTGCGCCGCCAACCTCCGCAATAGGCAAAGTACCCGAAACAATGAAGGAGGTGCATCATGAGCGTGGTGGCAATTGATAAGACCCGTCCCTTCACAATCGAAACCGGGTGGGTCATCATCCACACACTGGGCATTCCGGATGAGTACCTGGCGGGTATGCTGTCCTCGAAAGAACTGCGGGCATTCAAGGTCTGGCGGAATCAAATAGATCGGGAACAACCGCATGCAACCGGAAAAGAAACCGGCGAGTTGCGCCCATGACCACTCAAAAGCGCATCTACCTGCGCCCCGATGAAGCCCTCGAGCGCGAAGAAGCCGTGCGCCAGGTAGTCGACGGCTTCCTTGCCTTCTTCGCCGACCAGGCCGATGAACGCGGCGACCACGAAGCCGCCGCGCGCCTGCGCGCCAAGATCGCCGAGAATAAAGCCGAAAGCGGGCCACCACAACCCGTAGCCATAACCCGCCGCAAGCCGCGCAAAACCGCGGCTGAGGATGAAGGCAAAAGCGCACAATGACGCGCCGGGCGAGCGGCTGATGGTTAATACAGAACACGGGCGGGGGTTCGGCAGGCCCCGCCCGCGCTCAGCGGATCAAAGGAGGAGAAGAAATGTCCGGTTGTCCGTCCGGTCATCTGATACTCATTATAGGCATTGGCTGACACCGGTGGTAAATTTATGGTATAGAACTGGCGGGTCAGAAAGCCACTGTTCTGTGCAATAATGAAAGGGATGAACAGCATCAAACTACAACAGATACAGGAACAGGCGGGGCGCAAAAGCCTGCTGCAGTTGGTGCTCAAGGCGGCGTTCATCGCGCTGGTGGGTTTCGGCGCTCCGGCGGGGGTGCTGGCGGCAATATTCCCGCGCGTGCTCTTCGGGCTCACCGCCGGCATCGCCTGTCCGCGCGGCAGTGAAATGCAATTTGACGAGTGGTACGACGGCGAAGGCACCCAGTTCCGCGTCTACTGCATTGACGGCTCCGGTCAGCAGGTGAAAGACCGCACGCTGCTGGCGCTGGGGGTGCTGCTTGGCGCATTCTTTTTGGCCATCTTTTACATCGCGCTGGTGGTGCTGCTCATCCAGCGCATGCGCAACCGCCGGAAGTACGGCGTGGATACCTGAGCCGACTAATCCATCGCGGCAAACATCGTCAGCGGGCAAACAGGAGGGGATATGCGCAAGTTGTGGAAACCTCTGGCGTGGTTGTTGGTGGCGGCGCTGATAATCATCGCCGCCGGCTGCGGACCGAAACCGTGGGAACAGTATGGCATGTCGCAGGAAGATTATGAAAGGCTGAAGGAAGAACTGGGACCAGGCGCGTTCCCGCCAATCAAAGAACCACCGGCTAATAAGGAACCCCCGGGCAGCATGGGCAACGTCCCCGGCAGCAGCTTTTCCATCAAAGATCCCACTCCCATCATCATCGTCATCACCTCCGCGGCCCCCTCCAGCGGCGCGGGGCTGGGCGAGAAGCCGGTGCGCTTCCGCAACCTGGGGCGCCTGCCTTACACCGTGATGCCCGCCAGCTACACCCTGCCGGATGGCTCTGCGGGGGTGCCCGCCAACACCTCCACTGTGGCGTTCCCCGGGGGCAACCCCAGCAGCTACCTCAGCCTGCCGCTGGGCACCTACACCTGGTGCTACCATTGGGAGCTGGGCGACACCAACGGCGACCGCATCACCGATTACGCGCACGCCATATTCCCCGTCCCGCTGGAGCTGAACGCCAATTCCAATGATGCGCTGGAGCTGGCCGTCAGCGTTGACCTGGCCGCGCCCGCGGGCAGCGGTGAAAAGCCCGGACCCTGCACGCCGGTACAGCAACCGGCGGCCCAAATCACCCCCGCGCCTCTTCTCCCAAGTGCAACCCCCGGCAGGCAGTGGCCATCCACGCCGATAACCTATCAAGGAGACGTTGGCGGCGCCCCATTGGTGATGACCATCGATTTCCGTTCCGGAACGGTAACGGGCACATTCAGCCTCACGGGTGAAGACTATATCAATACCGAGGTCGAAGGAGGGTTCCTCTCGGCAAACCTGCTGGTTGACGCCGAACGCAGCAAGCCTGCGGTTGAACTTTCGCATCTGGGTGCAGAAGATAAGCCTTGTTCTAGTCCATGGCCATCTATACCGTTTACATTACTAAAATTCAATACAACGAAGAGGGCAGAATGTGAGGGCAGAACGCCCTCGTAATTCATTTACCGCAACTTTAAACGCACGTTCAAACCTGTAACGTAAGGAAACGTATAGATCGAGGATTACACTTCCCGGGTCTGCATGGCGCAATTTGATGAGATTGCCTGATCGCACATCATTCCTCCTTATTCCACACAAAGAGACTTATGAATGCGATGGCGCACCAGTAATTTTATTAAGGTAAATATTACCATATATATCATATTTTTAACTGACCAGATTGCCGGATGCGCCTACGGTTAAAGAACATGGAATAAAATTTAGAAAATCTCAAATTAGAACCGTGGCTTTTAAACAGAAAAGATGGCTGTTTTCGACGCCAAAGGGGTGATTATTTCTCCTTAAGAACGCAACCAGGGTTATTCTCACTGGCTATTTCGATTTCAAACCAATTTGGATATACAGAATACCATGACCGGTCAGGAATGGGTTCGTATTGAGTGCCAAAAACATTATTAAAAATAACTCTAAAGGTATTTACCGGTGTGATTGTTGGATACAACTTGTCTTTCACTTCGTCAGGAACATAAAAAGCATTTAGAATATCCATCCTAGTGGAACGATCAATACCATGATCTCCCTGGATGATAATAATTGGTGGAGTGTCTGAATTATTAATTATTTCCTCAACAATCTCGATCAACCTTCCCTCGATAAAAACAATCTGACGTCTGTATCCCTCGATGTAAAGATCCATAGTAACAGGCTGCCCTAAGGCTTCGCGATAATAATCAGAATCTGTTTCAATTGAACCGTCTTCTCGAAACAAAAAGGGGGGATGAGGAACCATGATATGCGCAAAAACGAATTTTGGAGTCTCAATATCAGTGAGGAGAGGTAGCTCCTCAAGAATATTCATCTGAGCACCAACATATCCGCGATAAGGGAAAAAAAGCCTGTCGTATAGTGTGGAGAAAAAACCTAAATTTACATCATAGCCAATGCGGAGAAATGATCCATAAACTAGCATATTCTCAAAAGGAGAAAATGGACGAAACAAGAAAAAACGTTGCTTTTGAGATATGAGCAGATCAGGATCCCTGACCTCTTGTAAACCGAATTCATTATTGAATACAACCGTTTTGTATCCAATTTCCTCAAGCGAGGATCTTACAAGTGAATTACTCATGGGCTCGTAGAGCATACCGCGATCGCTCATTCCCGATTGAATGGCATCAAGATAATGGGCATTCAATGATGATGTGATGGATAATTGTGTTGATGCGTAATTGCTTCTGCTGCATTCAGCTATGTAAAACCCTAGGTCTTTTAGCTCGCTAATAAATTGCGAATTATCATAGCCTGTAAATTCTTTGATAGCATCATTCCGAGCAAACATGTCTGGAATAATATAGTAGATATCAGGTAAACTTGCGTTGGCTTCCACCTCAAGACGTTGAGCATTATCCTCCAACCAAGAAGACTGTGCCTTAACCTCACGGTTTGATGATGAATTCCGGGCTGTTATTTTTCCTGGTAAGCCTGAAATAATCTCAACAGATGAAATCAAAATAAGTATTGCCAAAGTGATGTTTAGGAAAGTAACTACAATATTGTTAAAAGGTTTCTTTTTTACAACGATTAATATCGTACTCAGCAATATCAATATTGCCCACAAAACCCCTAGTATTCTATGGTGACTTAAATTGAATCCAAAAATCAGATTTGATTTTAGGAAATCGTGTACACCCCCATAGGTCAGAAACAATATCATTAATATAAATGTAATGATTGCTGATTTAATTGAATCGGGTACGAACAGCCTAAATATGCGATATAGACAAAAAGTGAGAAGACTTAAGATTAACAACGGCCGCAGAATGACAATGAATTCCACTTCTGTCAAGTTCTGTGCGAATAAACGAAGAATAAAAAAAATCGGTAAGAGGAAAATGAACAGAGGTGCGAAGTTTTTCCTCATGTGTAATCCGATTTGATAAAATCATTCAGTATCATCGGATTCGTCAGGACTTTCCGCAATTAG
This sequence comes from Anaerolineaceae bacterium UBA4799, assembly GCA_002402725.1. The sequence continues at coordinate 21,998 of DHGL01000042.1, read as the reverse complement.
TACTTCGCGCACCTGAGAGCCCATCTGCTGCGGACCAATGATCTTCTGTTCTTCAAGTGTATCAATCAGGCGTGCTGCGCGGTTGTAGCCAATGCGCAAACGGCGCTGCAGAAAGGAGATGGAAGCCTTGCCTTCTTTGCGTACGATCTCGATGGCTTCGTTCAAAACAGGATCGCCATCCTGATAACCATCCCCAAAGAAGGATTGCTGCTTGAGCGGAACATTCAAGGGTTGATAATCAAAGGTGGCGTTGATCAGGTCTTCACCGCCTTCCGCGCGGCGGTTGGCTATAATAAGACGCCAGGCATCCACGAGACGCTGGATTTCTCTATCAGAAACATAGACTCCCTGTAGCCTCACCGGCGCGGGTGCGTCCGGTGCCTGGTAGAGCATGTCTCCGCGCCCGAGCAGTGTTTCAGCACCGGGCTTATCGATAATCACGCGGCTATCCATGCTTGAAGCGACCATGAAGGCAACGCGTGCAGGGAAGTTCGCTTTGATGACACCGGTGATGACATCCACTGAGGGGCGTTGGGTGGAGATGATCAGGTGAATCCCGGTGGCACGCGCCAGCTGCGCCAGGCGTGTGATGCTGCGTTCCGTCTCATCTTTCGCCAGTAACATCAAGTCGGCCAGCTCATCGATCACTACCACGATGTATGGCAAATGGTCAACGCCTTTACGGTTGAAATCCAGAATGTTGCGCACTCCTTCTTTGGAAAAGCGCTTGTAGCGGGAATCCATTTCGCGCAGCACCCACTGCAGTGCGCCAGCCACGCGTTCCGCATCCACGACAACGGGGGCGAGCAAATGCGGAATTCCGTTATACCCGGTCAATTCCACTCGCTTGGGATCCACCAGCACCAGGCGCAGGTCAAGCGGGGTATTGTTGAGTAGCAGGCTGGTGAGAATGGCATTGACCAGCACGGACTTGCCAGAATTGGTGGTGCCGGCAATCAGCAGATGAGGCATGGCCGCCAGGTCCGCGCAAATGGGTTTTCCAGCCACGTCCTTTCCAAAGGCGAAACGCAGGTTGGACCTGACCTTCTTAAAGGCTTCGGTTTCAATCAACTCGCGCAGCGAGACCAGAGACAGTTCCGAGTTGGGGACTTCGATGCCGACGTAGGCTTTGCCGGGTACAGGCGCCTGGATGCGAATGCTCGGAGCTGAGAGCGCCAGCGCCAGGTCATCTGCCAGGCTGACGATTTTCGCCACGCGCACCCGCGTGCGCCCGCTGCGGCTTTCGACAAACTCGGGTTCCACACCGTATTGGGTGACAGCAGGTCCGCGTTGGATTTCTACGATACGCGATGGGGCATCAAATGAAGCGAGCGTTTCCTCAATGATACGGGCGCGGTCTCGGTCATAATGAGACTGCACGGCTGTTGGAGAAGAGGGGTCAAGGATCTCGTTTACAGTTGGGACCGGCCAAGGGGCTGGTGGAGTGGTCACCCGTACGTGCACGGCTGGAGTGGTTTCAGGGGTAACAAGCGGAACCCGGGCAGTCTTTTCTCTGGTATCTACGATTTTTTGTTCACGGGTCGAAGCGTGCCCAATCACAGCCATTGTCGGAGGAGTTTCTTCTTCCAAAACCAGCGGTTTATACCCATCAGGCAGTTGTACATCAGGTTCACGTTTCACGCGGTAAGGCTTGGATTTGGTGAATTGAAACATCGGCTGGCGCGGGGTTTCTTCCTTCGGCTTCTTGAACCTGGCAGAAAAGGCGCCGATGCGCGTGGCGATCTCAGCCAACGGGAGGTTGAGGATAAATAGCAGCGATACAAGCGTCCAGGCGACGAGAAAAACCGCTTCTCCTGCCGCGCCTAAAGAGTTGGCAAGGATGCGGTCAAAGAACGCACCTATGTACCCTCCACCCTGACCAGCTTTGGCGGAAGTAAAGCCTCCGCCAGTAATGAAATGAAACCAGCTCAAAATGTTAAGGTAAAGAAGAAAAACACCTGCCTGGCGCCAGTAAGAAACGCGCGGCAGTTTATCATAATGGCGCAACAGGAGGACAATCCCGCCAATTATCAAAGCCAATGGGATGATCACACCACCCCAGCCGGCGATGCGGGCGGTGGTTTGAGCGATCCAACCCGTGAGCGGACTGTTGGCTTTGGAGAACAGGGCGACAATCGATAGTACCCCTGATAACACGATCACCCCACCGATAAAGTTCAGGCGCTGATCCAGTGTCAGCGTGGAGCGCGAATACTGCCCTCTTCTTGATGAGGAGCGTGAAGACTTCGGTGGGTGCGCGTATGATTTGCGGGTTTTCGTGTTTTTCGCCATTTGTTTTGTCAACTATCAGGAAAACGGATGCAGGTTTTGTACCATTTTACCATCCCTCCCTACCTCACCAAACCAGATATCCAATTTATCCTCTCCACAGCAAGCTGTTGAAAGAAGATAGTTCTTGAGAAATAATGGCGAGTTTAATCAGGGGTTGAAATTACTGGCTTTCGCCAGGATGCGGCGGGTGGTTTCAAAAGCCAACGGGGGTAGGTCGTCCAGAGAGAACCAGCCAATCTGGTCAGCGTCATCCGCTGCGGTGAGCGTACCGCTGAGTACATGCGCGCGGTAAACGATGAAAATATCCGCTCCGCGGCTGTGCTCACGCCCGGTAAACAGGTCGAATAGCTCGTCAACCTCAACGGTTAACCCGGTTTCTTCCCGGCACTCGCGCAAGGCAGCGGCAGCGGGGTCTTCAAAAGCGTTGACGAAGCCCGCGGGAATGCTCCAGGTGCCCATGTAAGGCTCCATGATACGGCGGACGAGGAGCACCTCGCGCCCACGCAGGAGCAGCACACCCGCTGCCACCTTGGGATCTTCGTAATGCACCCAGCCGCACGCGGGGCAGGTCGGGCGCTTTTCTCCCATCTGCAGCTTAATCTGCAGCGGGGTAGCGCATCGCGGACAGAACTTGAAATGCTCCTGATTGTGGCTATGCATGAAATTTATTGCGGAGGATGAGCGCCCCGGCACCTGCCAGGACAGCGGTGATGCCCGCGATAAGCATGACCAGATTGGGTACAGAAAAAGTGCGCTGTGGCTGTGACGCGGGCTCTTCACGCAGAGGCGCGGTTGCGACCACTTGGCCGGCTGTACCTTCTTCCGGGAGACCGAGGATAAGGTTTGAAAGGTCAGAATCAGGGGTGGGTTCGCCTTGCTGCGTAGCAGCCTCGGCTTCGGCGAAGGTTGAAGGCGCGGGTTCAGCAGTCGCCGCAGGCGCAGGCTCAGCGGGTAACGCGATTTGCGGCGCAGTCTCTGGGTTTAGTTCAGGGTCAACAATTTCAAGGGGTTCACCACCGCCTACACCCGGCGCAGCGACGGGGAAGCCCGGTCCGCCAGCGCCGCCGATTCCATCACCCCCGGTGTAGACTTCCTTGGTGTCTGCTGCACCCCCGCCCATGCCGGGTACCGGATTCCAATTGATGATCGCAGGCGCGGTGCCATCAACAACAACACTATCCACGGCGACCATCTCCGCCTGCGGAGCAGCCGCCTGGCGGGTTAAACCCATGCCCAGGTAGTTGAAGGAGAAAATCACTACCAGCAAAACAGCCGCAGAGACCGAAATAAAACTCAGCGCCGGTTGAAGCCACAAGCCACGCAGCGGTTTTTGTACAGGTTGCGGCGAGAGGGTGAAATTTCGCGGCGCGCGTTTTGGGGGAAGGGCTGCCAGCAGTTGCTTTGTGTATGCAATTTCATCAAGGGATTGTTTAAAACGATGATCCTCTTTGATACGCTTTTCCACGCGAGCTGAATCTGCAGGTGAAAGGCGCGCATCGAGGTAGGCTGAAATCAGTATCCAATCCCTGTCGTTCAATCTCTCAGTCATCAGCGTGCTCCACCAGTAAGACGAAATTGCGCAGGCAGAAGTTCCTGATACTGCTGCAGGCAATCGCGCAACTTCAAGCGGGCGCGCGCCAGGCGGCTCTTCACCGTCCCGAGCGGCATACGCACAGAACTTGAGACCTCGTCGTAATCCAAACCCTGTACATCCACCAGCACCACCACCGCGCGGAACTCAGGCGGCAGGGTTTCAAGGCAGTGCTGCAGCGCGTGTTCAAGTTCAGCCTGATCGAAAGCCTGTTCAGGCTGGGGGTCATCGGAAGCCAGCCAATCAGCGGATTCCATCTCCTCGCCGTCTTCGGGATTGATAGGTTCAAGCGGAATAGTAGGGCGGCGCTTCTGACGGCGTAATTCATCATAGCAGCCATTGGTAACCATGCGCATCACCCAGGCTTTGAATGAACCACCGCGATAAGCACGCAGGTTGCGGTAAGCAGAGAGGAAGGCGTTTTGTACCGCGTCCGCCGCCAGGTCTTCATCGGTCAGCATGCGGCAAGCGACGTTGAAGGCCATGTCCTGGTATGCCAGCACCAGGCGGTTGAAAGCGTCCACGTCCCCTTGCAGGGCATCAGCGACCAAAGCACGTTCGTCCATGATCAATTTATTGTAACGCAAATAGTCATATTCAATCATTCTATTTATTCGTTCTATATAATCAAGTTCTCACCAATGTCGTCTCTCAGCTATTGGGGGTGTTCTTGACAGCCTTTAGGTGCAAGGTATAATCACCTCACAAGACCAACTCGGGTACCACTGCCTGACGAATCCTTCCAGAGAGCCGCTGCCTGATGAAAAGCGGCAGGTACATACGGCAAATTCCAACCCGATTGCCCTTACCGGGCAGGTCGTCTCCGCAGGGGCCAATGTGCCGTAAGGAGAACGGTGGTACCGTTAGCACCACAAAGAGGTTCCCCCAGGGGAGCAAAAGCAGGTGGCACCACGAGCGCGCCTCTCGTCCTGCGCAACGGATGAGGGCGTCATTCTTTAATAACGAGGTGCAACATGTTAGACATCAATTTCATACGTGAACAACCCGAGGTGCTGCGAAAGGCATTAACCGACCGGCAGATGGACAGCAGTGTGGTTGATAAGTTGATTACATTAGACGCTGAACGGCGCAGCCTGCTGGTAAAGGTGGAAAATCTCAAAGCCCAGCGTAACGCCGTCTCCAAGGAAATCAGCCAGGTTAAAGACCCCGCCGCCAGGCAGGAAAAAATCGATGCGATGCGTTCTGTGGGAGAAGAAATCGCAAAACTTGATGAAACCTCGAAAGAAGTGGATGAGGGACTGCAGGCGTTGCTGGCAACCATCCCCAACCTGCCGGATCCTTCCACGCCTGTCGGAAAAGACGAGAACGAGAATATCGTGCTACGTACACACGGATCGCTGCCTGAGTTCAATTTTGCCCCCCTGCCGCACTGGGAACTGGGACCAAGGATGGGATTGATCGATTTTGACCGCGGGGTAAAACTGACCGGCTCACGTTTCTATGTCTTAAACGGCGCGGCTGCCCGCCTGCAGCGCGCGCTCATCGCCTGGATGCTTGACCTGCACTCACGCCAGGGCTACACGGAACGGTACACACCTTTCATGGTCAAAGCTGAAACGCTTTACGCCGCCGGGCAACTGCCCAAGTTCGTGGACAACCTCTACCACGACATTGAAGAAGACCTGTGGATGGTGCCGACCGCGGAGGTTCCGCTTACCGGCATGTACCGCGAAGAGGTGCTGGATGAAACCAGCCTGCCACAGCGCTTCACCGCTTACACCCCATGCTTCAGACGCGAGAAGATGAGCGCCGGGAGGGATGTGCGTGGTATTAAGCGCGGGCATCAGTTCGATAAGGTGGAAATGTACATCTACTGCACTCCGGAAGAATCGATGAATGAACTACAGAAAATGCTCGCAGACGCAGAGGAAACTTGCGCGTTGTTAGGATTACCCTATCGCGTGAAGCAACTCTGTACAGGCGACCTGGGATTTAATTCAGTCATCACCTACGACCTCGAGGTGTGGGCAGCTGGCTGCGGGGAGTGGTTGGAAGTTTCATCCGTTTCTAATGTGAAAGACTTTCAGGCACGTCGCGCCAATATCAAGTATAAACCCGTTGACGGTGGGCGCAACCGCCTGGTACACACACTGAACGGCTCCGGATTGGGTATGCCACGCACGCTCATCGCAGTGCTGGAAAACAATCAAATGGCAGACGGCAGAATCAAGGTGCCGGAAGTGTTGCTGCCCTGGATGGGCGGACTGGAAGTGATCCCATAAATTATGGAAGCCATCGCTAATTCCTCCTGGTTCATACCTGTGCTCGCGGTGATTATGGGTATCGGTCTGCTCGGACTGATGCTTTACATTATCCCCGGGCTCACTATCATCTGGCTGGCCATTCTCGCCTACGGTGTTGTCACCGGCTTTTCGCTTTCCACTGGCATTCTCTTCGCGGTAATCACGGTGCTGATGGTGGGGGGCAGCCTGATCGACAACCTGTTCATGGGCGCTGAAGCCAAGAAGACCGGCGCCAGTTGGGTGTCAGTGGTCGTGGCCGTGGTAGCCGGCATCGCCGGTACTTTCATCCTGCCACCATTTGGCGGATTGTTATTTGCCGCGGTGAGCATTCTGATCGTGGAATGGATTCGCAAGCGCGACTTGAAGGAAGGGGTAAAATCCGCAGGGGGTATCCTCAAAGGCTGCGGTTTCGCCGTGATCACCCGCCTGGGCATCGGCGTGTTGATGATCGGATTATGGGTGGTCTGGGTACTCTGGCTTTAATCAGGTTCTTTCGACTGCTGCAGAACTGGAACAGCCCAATGCGCCTGTTCCAGTTTCTTAATACTGATGCTGAGACCGGCAAGTATGCCAGTCGCGAAGCCGAGGAGGATAAGTGTCAGGTACATCGAGTAGCCGAATAGCGCCGATAACTTCTTGCCAGGAACGAAGAACGCTACCAAAAAAGATGACCAACAAAGACATCAGCGACCGGGTTAACCGGCTGCCTCAAAACTTACGCGCACAATAAAAACCCGCTTCCAGTAAAAGAACAAACACAAAGGTACGGAACAACATGCTCAGCCCGAGGCTTTCTGGCGCGCGAGCAGCACCTGGTATAGCACGATCGATCCGGCGACCGCGGCATTAATCGACTCGATATGCCCGCGCATGGGCAGGCTGAGAATATAGTCACAATGCTGCCGTACCAGCGCGCGCATCCCCTCCCCTTCATTCCCCACCACGACGGCTATCGGACCGGTAAAGGGGATATCGGATGGATAATCTCCACCTTCCTCCAGCCCGACCACCCAGGCGCCGACTTCTTTTAGCTGCTCGAGGCTGCGGGTGATGTTACCCCGCGTGATAAGCATGTGCTCTGAAGCGCCTGCCGAAGCGGAGACCACGGCCGGAGTCACCTCGGCGGCGCGGTGCTGCGGGATAATGACCCCGTGCACCCCGGCGGCTTCAGCGCTGCGCAGCAAGGTGCCTAAATTTTGAGGATTCTGAATGACATCCAGCGCCAGAACAAACAAAGCTTCGTTTCTTTCCATCGCCAGGTCAAGGATATCGTATAGTTCCACATAGGGGTAAGCGCTGACCTCGGCGGCGACCCCCTGCGGGTTATCGCCAAGTCGCTCGAACCGTTCACGCGCGACCCGTTCGACCGGTATTTTCGCCATCGCGGCTACGCGCAGCATTTCGGCGATCCTTCCTTTATCCTCTACCCCGGATGCCAGCAACAGGCGAAACACCTGGCGGCGTTTCGCCTGCATCACTTCCATGACCGGGTTGCGTCCCGTGATCCATTCTTTCATTTACTGGTCATTTCCAGTGCCAGGATGTACCTTCCTTACCGTCCTCGAGCACCACCCCCAGTGCTGCGAGCTGGTCGCGTACTTTGTCAGAAAGTTCCCAAAGCTTGTTGGCGCGCAGGTCATGCCGGATTTCGATGAGCAGGTTCACAAAACCATCAACTTCCTGATGGGCTTCGTTAACCTTTTCCAGGCTCAACCCGAGCACTGCGGTGAGCAGGCTTAACTTATGCTGCGCCGCGGCGAGCTGCACTTCTGTGGCGCCTTCCGCACGTGTCTGGTTGATGACTCTCACCAGGTCAAAGAGCGACGCCAGCGCGCCTGCTGAATTGAAATCATCGTCCATGGATTGTACAAACCCGACTTCAGCCGCCTCCACCTGGCGCGCCAGGTTCTCCAGCACAGTCTGAGCCACGCCTGGCGCGGCTGACGGCGCGGGTTTGAGTCCCGAACGCAACCGCTCAATGGCTTTCTCTGCCTGCATCACTATCTCATCAGAGTAGGATAGCGGGTTACGGTAACCCGAATTGAGCACCAGCATGCGCAATGCGTCCGCCGGGTGGTTTTCCAGGAATTCCTCAATGGTCACCAGGTTGCCAACCGATTTGGACATTTTTTCGCCGCTCAACTGCAGCATGCCGTTGTGAATCCAAAAGCGGGCGAACTGTTTTCCCGTGAAGCTTTCACTCTGGGCGATTTCGTTCTCATGATGCGGGAAGATCAGGTCATTGCCACCGCCGTGAATATCAATTTCCTCCCCCAGGTGGTTGAGGTTCATGGCAGAGCACTCGATATGCCAGCCGGGGCGGCCTTTTCCCCAGGGACTTTCCCAGGCGGGCTCACCAGGTTTGGCAGCCTTCCACAGGGCAAAATCCATGGGATGTTCTTTACGCTCATCCACCTCAATACGGTAACCGGACTGCATGTCATCGATGCGCCGGCCGGAGAGCTTGCCGTACTGGCTGTCTCTGGTCACCCTGAAATACACATCGCCGTCTTTGGCGTAAGCGAACTCTTTGTCCACCAGCCCCTGGATCATGGCGATTATCTGGTCCATTTCCTGCGTGGCGCGAGGGTTTACAGTAGCCGGCAGGATGTTGAAATCCTTCAGATGCTCCTCAAACTCGTGGATATACATCTCGCCCAGTTTGAAAGGATCCATGCCTTTCTCACGGGCACGCAGGATGATCTTGTCATCCACATCCGTGAAGTTCATCACATGGCGCACTTCGTATCCGCGATACTCCAGGTAACGACGGATGATATCGAAGACCAGGGCAGACATGGCGTGACCGATGTGGGCTTTTGCGTAAACGGTTGGACCGCACACATACATTTTAACTTTACCGGGCTCGAGGGTCTGGAACTCCTCGACTTTGCGGGATAGCGTGTTGTAAACTTTCATGGGTTATCCTGAATAGAGTTTAATTCGCTGATTCATCTGGCCGGGCAAAGATCATACGCCCGGCAGCGGTTTGGAGCACCTTGGTGACGATCACCTGGATGGATTTATCCATGTAATCACGACCGTTCTCGACCACGACCATCGTGCCATCATCCATGTAAGCCACGCCCTGCCCGGCTTCGCGTCCTTCCTGGATGACCTGCACGGTCATGAGTTCACCTGGAATGAGCACTGATTTGACCGCATTCGCCAGTTCGTTGATGTTCAATACCGTAACACCCTGCAATTCGGCAATGCGGTTGAGATTATAGTCGTTGGTAAGGATCGGACAGCGCATCTGCCGCGCCAGTACCACCAGCTTGTCATCCACCTCGCGCACCCCTTCCACATCGATATCACTGATGCGCACGGGAATGGTGGGTTCTTTCTGCAGTGCGGCAAGCACCTCCATGCCACGGCGACCGCGCTGTCGGCGCATGCTATCAGGAGAATCCGCAATGTATTGCAATTCGTTGAGCACAAAGCGGGGTATAAGCAGCGAGCCAGGCAGGAATCCCGTACGGGAGATATCGGCAATACGGCCATCGATAATCACGCTGGTATCCAGCAAGATAACGCGGGTTTCCACCCAGCCCGCGCCAGAATCCCCTTCCCTGGTTGCGACCCCCGATCCGCCGCGCATGTTGGAGAGGAAACTGAAGATATCTTGCTGGCGCATCTTGAAAATGGCCACTCCCAGGTAGGCGAAAATGACCACCCCCACGAATGGCAGCACACTGCCGAATGGGTCAGGCAGCAGAGAAAGGGGGAAAGCCAACAAAGCAGCCACAATTAGCCCCACCACCAGCCCAAGTAAAGACGCCACCAGCGCGTGGGTGGTGGCCTTTGCCAGCGCGCTGCGAATCGCCCGCGCCGGATGGGTGGTGAAATATGGGGTGAGGATGAGACCGAATAACGCCCCTATCAAACCGAACAAAAAGCGATACTGGTCCACCGGTAAAGTGGATGCGGTTGGAGTCGTGTTCGCAATTTCTCCAAACTGATTGCCCAGCATTCCCCCTACAACCGCCAGGATGACCATCCCTATAATACGAAAAATGAAATCGATTGACATAATAAATGCTCCTGCAAAATGAAAATGAATGAATAATTGTTAACGTCCGGAATGAATAGATAAGAATAATGTAAAGAGATAATAGCATGCCAGACAGCTTTCGTCAATTGATTGCCTCGGGGGAGCGATGCCCCGGGGAATCATACCATTCTAAAATTGCGCTTCTTTGTGTTAGGTCTTTGTTGACACTGGGATGTCACCGTGATAAAATCCGGTGACTTGCCCCCATCGTCTAGCGGCCCNNCAAGGCCAAAACAGGGATTCGAATTCCCTTGGGGGCACCTTCTTCTTAAAAACACCCCGTTCATTCCTCACATTCACTGGCAAAGGCAGTACGACGTAATGTCGAGTTACACGAGGCCATCCTGTTACACAAGACAGACAACAGGGATCCCCAGAGGGGACGCTGTCCCCAGAGGGGATACTATTCACGCCCTGCGGGTATCATGATACTCCCATGTGGAGACTTACCCGCAGGGAAATTATTTGGGAGGACTTAACCATGATGGTTTTTTATATGGTACTAAATTTAAAAGTTGTTGCTAACAATCTATTGAAAGAATACGCTTACATTTAAGTAAAGGTATTGAGGTAAGTAGGAGCCCCCATTTTGACTTTCTAAATCATATTAAGCGGGCTGATCGTGATGTGCAGATTGTGCGCGCCGGCAGGGGCTCCACCATGCATAAGCCTACCAGTTCTCTTGCCGGGCTGAATGTAGCGGCGATGAGTTCAAAATCCCCCAGGTTCAGTTGCCCATCGGTAAGTGAGCGAATTTCATCATTCTCTTCCTTGATACCAGGTGTCAACCCTTCGACGTTTTGATGGCGTTTTGATGGAGGACAAATCCATTTATAATAGGCAAATGGCTCACCTTAAGGGTAATGAACGCGAACGTTATGTAAAAACGACTTTTAAATTTGTGGCGCGCCGCTACAACATGATGAATCACCTGATGACATTTGGTATGGATATCCTTCTGCGCAAGGAAGTGATGCGCATTGCCAGACCAAGAAACGGAGAAAGCTTGCTGGACACCGGCACGGGTACCGGTGACCTGGCGCGGGAAGCACACAGAGCCTGCCCGGGCGCGGTTATCACCGCGGCCGATTTCAGCCTGGAGATGATGATGGCTGGAAAAGACTGGAATGGTATCCGCCGCTGCCAGGCAGACGCGCAGGCGCTGCCATTTAAGCATGACTCCTTTGATGTGGTCGCGAGCGGTTACCTGGTGCGTAACGTGGCTGACCTGGATGCCGCGCTAACTGAGCAGTACCGTGTGCTCAAGGACGGCGGCAGGATCGTGGTGCTGGACACGACCCGACCCCGCAGGAACCTGTTGACCCCGTTGATCAGGTTATACTTCCGGCTCATCATCCCTGCCCTCGGCAGGCTGCTTACCGGCAATCGCGAGGCATATACTTATCTGACCCAATCAAGCGAGAACTTCATCAGCGCTGAAGCCCTGGTAGAAAGCCTTCAGCGCTGCGGGTTTTCGAATGTGAAATTTCGGGCACGCATGCTGGGAACAATGGCTATCCATAGCGCGCTCAAACTCCAATAAACGCTTGCAAGCTCTCATCAAAAGTCCTTGAATTTGAACTATTAATTAAAAGTTACTTTCGATGGATACAATAAATTTTATTCGGGTAATGTTTATCTTATTTATCATTATTTATGATAGAATAGATTTACAAATCAAATACTAAAGAGGAAAACATGACAAAATTCTTCGCTCCCACAAACTTGCAAGACGCGCCTTTTATCAAATTTTTATTTTCCAACACAAAAATGGCCTGGCTATGGCTGATCGTGCGCATTTATGTTGGGTACACCTGGGTTGAAGCCAGCCTGCACAAACTCTCGTCACCGGAATGGATGCAGAGCGGGGAAGCACTCAAAGGATACTGGTCAAATGCCGTCAGTATCCCAGAAGCGCCAGCCAGAGCCCCCATTTACTTTGATTGGTACCGGTCATTCATTCAATCCATGCTCGACAGCCAATCATACGTGTGGTTTGCCAAACTCATCGCCATTGGAGAACTCTTGGTTGGTGTGGCGTTGATCATCGGATTGTTCGTTGGATTGGCAGCATTCTTCGGCGGCTTAATGAATTTTAACTTCCTGCTGTCCGGGTCTCTCGGTTCCGGGCCGCTCCTTTTAGTCCTGCAAATCCTACTGATAATCGCATGGAAAATCGCCGGACACCTCGGCGTCAACTACTTTATCCATAAACGCTTTGGGACGTTCTGGCAACGGGGAATCGGTTAATCGGGCATATCTCAACGATCACAAAGACGCCATATCAGGCGTCTTTTTTTTCACTATCTTAAAGATGATTGCAACAATCATGGCCGGAAAACTCGCACCTACCAACAGCCATCTCAACGGGGTGAACAACGGCACCAACAACTCACCTGGCGGGCAGTGCAGCGGGCAGCGCGCCATCACCAGGCTGGTGGCGGTATTCTCCAGAATGTCCATCACCATGGCCACCAATGGAACCAGGTTCAACAGGCGCCAATGGGAAGGCTCAGACAGCAACTTGCGAACAACCAAGCGATGGCAGTCACCAGGAAGAATGTATAGATTAATGGAAAAGCAACATCAAGGGTCCAGCGGGCTTTAAGATACGCTACCCTGCCCTCCTGCCTATACAAATCTGCCAGTCGGTAAAGTGATGCAGCTGTATAGAAAAGCGAAGTGTCAGGTGAACCAGTGCCCAGTGAGTATTTATGCGCAATGGCATTCTGACCCGGCAGCGTGAGCGCGCCACAATCGAGGAAAACAATGAAACCCACCAGCGCCACCCACCCCGGAGAGTATCGGTAAAGAAAACGGGAGAGTTTTTCGATACAGGTTCTTAATTGACCAGCGTGGCGAGAAAATCAAGCAGATGCTGCACATCCGCATAATTGCTCACCAGCCCCACTGAAATGCGCACCGCCCCTGAAGCCTTAGTATTGAGGCAGAGCCGGAACTCATCGTAGGTCAGTCGCTGTTCATGATCAGGTCGGTTAAAGCAGGATGTCAATTCATCCGAGGAGATATGCAGCGCTAGCTCACCCGCTCCGGGATTGCAGAAACAGCCGGTGCGCAGAGAGATTTTACTGGCGCTGGCTTTTTCCTCGATCCAGCGGTGGTCGATGGGAATTCCCTCCGGATTGAAGAAGTTGACGGTCACCGCGCCGCCGCGCTGTTTCGTATCAGATGGACCATAGATCTTGACCAGGGGTTTTCCATTGGTGTGGTGCAGTTCCTTAAGGCAGGTCAGCAGCCAACCAGTCAGGCAACGCACGCGCTCATGGATTAACCCCATACCAATGGATTCAAGATGCTCCAGACCGATTTTTACTGCCGGGATGTTGAGATAATCTGGTGTGCCATCTTCAAAGGCTGCAGGCGCATCAGCCAGGTAATACTTCTCACCCTGCACCGAGGCCACAGTGATCGTACCGCCAGCGAACCAGGGACGCCGCAGTTTACTCAACGCTGCACGGCGCGCGATGAGCGCGCCTACACCCGTGGGGTAACCGAACATTTTGTAGAAGGAAATGGGAACAAAATCAGCCTGCCACCTCGAGAGGTCAAGCCTGTTGGTCGGAGCGAAAGCCGCCGCATCCAGCAGTACATCCCAGCCCATGGCGTGGGCTTTGTCAATCCACTCCAATGGATGCTGAACAGAAGAAAAATTGGACTGAGCGGGGAAAGCGAAAAGATTGTTGCACGAACCGCGCGCATTCGCCAGGTATTCCTCCAGTTTTTCCTCGGTCACGCGCAAACGCGGCGGCAGCACCGGCAGGTAACGCACCTGTGCACCTTTGGCGAGCGCGTATTCACGGATACCGTTGACGGAATTGTGATTGTCGAAGGTCAGCAGATAACAGCAGTTCTGCCCAAAGGGATAAGCCTCTCCCACCAACTTTAAAGCTCCGCTGGCATTCGCCGTGAAAATGACCACATAATCCTCTGGGGTGGCGTTGAAGAAGCGCAGCACCGCCGCGCGGGTTTCTTCTACCAGTGCGGTTGAAGCGCTGGATGTCGGGTTTGAAGAATGCGGATTGCCGAAAACGCTTTCCAGGAGCATGCGTTGATGCCTTAACACCTGGGAATCCGCATATAATCCGCCGCCAGTGTAATCCAGGTACACTTGCTTTTCCCGATCCAGGCGCTGATAATCTAACTCGCGCAGGCGGTCTATACTGGAGGTGTGATGATATTCAGGATACCTGGCTATAAATTTATCAAATGTAAAAGATGTCATCACTGCATTAAACCATAAAAACAGCTTTTTCCCGGTCAATGTATATAATTGGTTTATGAATGAATTCTATTCTCTGGCAGAGCGTTTACAGAAGGTCAAGCAATTCAGTGAAATCCCACTGACCGGGGTAGAACAAATCGTCGCCAGCGGAGATATCCGGGAGTATGTGAAAAGCGAATTCATTTTCCACGAAGGAGATGAGTCTGCCGGGATGTTCGTGCTCATACAAGGACAGGTAAACCTGAGCAAGCTCAGCCCCGAGGGTAAAGAGGGAATACTCAATACACTTGAACCGGTCATTATGTTCAATGAAGTTTCCGCTCTTGATGGAGGCCCTAACCCTGTAAGCGCTTACGCGCACATGGATATCAGGGTGTGGCACGTGGGTTACAACCAGTTCCAGCAATTGCTGAGAGAATACCCGCAAATCGGCATCAGCTTGCTTGGGGTGCTGGCGCGGCGCAACCGCCTGTTGTTGACGCATTACGGTGACCTTTCTTTCCGCACAGTGCAGGCACGCCTGGCAAAACACCTGGTATCCCTTAGTGAAAATGGTCAACGGGTAATAGACCGGCATGAGAACCCCATCCATACAATCGCCGCGCGCATCATCACTTCCCCTGAAGCCGTGAGCCGTACGCTGAAGGTGTTTAAATCAGCCGGGGTGCTGCGGGTAAGCCGGACTGAGATCGAAATCCTGGACCATAAACACCTGCAAGAACTGGCAAAAATCGATTTCTAAGCATTGCAGCACCTGGTTACTTCAAAAGTCATTTTGATTAATGTCAAAGACTTAATTCACCGATTGTGATATTGTGTCATCTGGTTAATCACAATCACGGGAGAAGCAAAATGCAATGGCTCAATAAACGATACCGGTTTCTCTTCCGCTCCACCAAAGGATTGATTCTGGTAGCGATTGCCTTCGCCGCCCTAATTTCCGCTTTCTTCGGTATGCTCTCGGGTCCAATGGCAGATTATGGCATCAAGGATGTAGTGGTACGCGCGTTAAACCTAAACCTGGAACCGGCGGAGCGTGAAGGCAGGCTGGTGATCCTCTACCACACGCTGGCCATGATCACCATCGCGGTGGAAGTTTACATGATTACAGACCTTTTAAAAATGAAGGACAGCCAGCGGCTGGCTATCAACACGGCGATGACCATTGGCTATTTGATGGTGATATTCGGCGGGCTGCCGTTTGCCTACTGGGGACATAACTGGGTGCTGCATGGCATCTACATCGCCGGGCTTTCACTGATCTTCTTCGCGGGCTGCCTGCTGCTGGTGGCATTGTGGCCGTGGAAGGATGAATACCGCCTGAAGAATAAAGATTACGCTCAAACCAAAAAAGGTTACGACATTGAACGGGTTGCCTTCTTTATGGTCGCGCTCACAACCCTCATTTCCGCGATATTTGGCGCCGTCCCCGGATCCTTCTTTGGTAACGGTTTTGAAGTCTTCCTGGCCGAGAATGTGGTGCGCGAGCCATATAAACCCGCGCTGAACCTATCGGTCATCGGGCACCTGCACATCATGCTGGCGCTCATCGCCATCATGTGCGCGCTGATCATCGGTAGATGGATGGATTTTAAAGGGTTCTGGCAGAAGTTAGCCATGCCGCTTTACATCGTCGGTGCCTTCGTGCTGTCACTTGGCACCTGGCTGGTGGTGCAGTTCGAGGAAATTGCCCATTTTATTATTTACGGTGGCTCAAGCGTGGCCATGCTCGGGGCACTCTTCCTGGTGATCGACTCCTGGAAAAAGATTATCCGCAGCGGGCTGGATGAAAAAGGCATCCATAAGGGCAACTTTTTCCAGGGGATTACCGCGCTGTTGAGGGACCCGCTACGCTTTGGGCCAACCTGGCAAATGGTGTTCATGAACTTCACTGTCAGCGGCGTGGGCATTTTTACAGCGGTGAAACTGGACGAAATCTTCCGCCAATGGCAATTCATGGATGAGCGTTCCCTGCTCACCGGGCACTGGCATATCCTGGCAACGCTGACGGCTACCATTTTGCTTTTGTATTACGCGGATCTGGCTGGACTGAGGGGCAAGGTACGCAAGTGGTTCGGCTGGGCAGTCATCCTCTTCTCAGATGTAGCGTTCGGCGCGGTAACCATTTATGAAATGCGGCGCCTTTTAATCAGTGAAGGAGAACAGCAGCCGCTGATCAACCGTGCTATATTGGCTGGGGATATCGGTGTAATCGTGCTGCTGCTGGCGCTGGCGGCGCTGATGGTTTGGCGGCTTACTGACCTGTTCAAAAAGAATGGCCGGTGGCGCGAAGAAACAATGCACCGCCTGGAAAAAAAAGACGAGGTGCAACAATGAAAAGACTCATCACCACCATGTCTCTTTTCCTGCTCATCGTCCTTAGCGCCTGCCACTCTGTAGATTTTCAGGCTCAGCCTCCAGTGTTTGACACCGGAATTGACAGCAAGCAATGGGTTGAAGTTCCAGCGGGAGAATTCCTGCAAGGACAATTCAATAAAGTAGCCGTGATCGATCAGGCTTATGAAGTCATGGTCACCAATGTCACCAACGCACAATTCGCCGCCTATCTTAATGAAGCCGTTACCTCAGGCGCAGTCAAGGTCAACGGTAATCAGGTCGAAGGGTATTATGCCGGTGACACCTTCGCAGGCGCGCGCCACGAGGTGGAATTCAAGGCGGGCAACTACATCCATTTACCCCTCGGTGACCCGTTCCTGCGGTTGTCATACGACGGAAGGAGTTTTGCTGCGATTTCAGGATGGGAAGAACACCCAATGACCATGGTTTCGTGGTTCGGCGCCAAAGCATATTGTGAATTCTATGGCTGGCGTCTGCCCACGGAACTGGAATGGGAAAAAGCTGCCCGCGGCACCGATGGCAGGCCGTATCCCTGGGGGGATAAAATGGCGCGTAACAATGCCAACTTCTACTACAGTCGCGATCCGTTTGAAGATATGGCGACTTTTGGATCCCGCACGACACCGGTTGGTTTCTACAATGGGCTCACGTATAATGGTTACACCACGCTGGATTCAGCCAGCCCATACGGCGTATATGATATGGCTGGCAACGTCTGGCAGTGGACGGCAAACGTGTATGAGTCTCAGCATTACCGTTTCATGCGCGGCGGTAACAAGGATATGTACGAAAACAACCTGCGCGTCTGGGCTAGGAATAATGCCACACCTACTTTCACCAGCCCGGGAACCGGTTTTCGCTGTGTGCGCGATACGGAGTAAGCGGAGATGAAACTGCTGCGCAAGTTCAAATACTACTGGCCATTGATAAAGAGCCTGCAGACTGCGCTACTCACCGTAACCGGCATCGCGGGCTACATGAGCGCCCGTTGCCCCTTTACGCATTGGACCACCATGACCGGGTTGATCGCCAGCCTGTTGCTCTCCATCAGCGGCAGCACAGCACTCAACATGTGGTACGACCGCGACATTGATAGCGTGATGAACCGCACCCATCACCGCCCGCTGGCAAGCGGCATGATCGCTCCATCAGAAGCGCTGCGGTTGGGATTAGTGCTCTCCGCCGCGGGGGTAGTGCTGGCAACCCTGCTTTCACCGCTGTATGGTCTCCTGATCTTCACTGGCATATTTTTTGATGTAATTGTTTACACGATATTATTGAAACGCCGCACCTGCTGGTCAGTGGTTTGGGGTGGTATCGCCGGGGGAATGCCCATCCTGGCAGGCCGGACGTTGGGGATGGGACAAGTCGATCTAATTGGCATCATGCTGGCGCTGGCTGTGCTGTTCTGGATACCGACACACATGCTCACCTTCAGCATGCGTTACCGCGTGGATTACGACCAGGCGCGTATTCCGACCTTTCCCTCCACTTACGGAGAAAAAGTCACACGCTCCACCATCGCCATAGCCAGCCTGATTGCCGCGGGGTTGATCGGAACCGCGGCGGTGATGATCGGCGTCAAGCAGGGTGGGCTGCATCTGCTGGGTATCCTTTCGGGAGGGTTGCTGGTGATGGCGGTTTTAATGCTCTTAAAACCAACCTCCAGGCTCAATTTTCATTTGTTCAAGTACGCGTCGTTTTATATGCTGGCATCCATGCTGTTGCTGGCATTCTAATCAATTTCAAGAGAGGAATTATTATGAAACCTGAAAGTAGTAACGCCAAAGTATTAAGATTCATCGGCATATTATTCATGGCACTCACCGCGGGGGTGACGGTTATGGCTGGTGTGGGTACCTCCTGCGTGGCATTCGCCCCCAATAATTGGGGGGAAAGCATGGCGAAGATCGCACCATATCAATGGTTGTACATCCTTTACGTCCTGGTGACCATCGCCATTGGGGTGCTGGGTATCAGAGCAGTGGTGATGCTGACGAAGGGACGGCAAGGTGCTTATAAAGCGTCACTGACTGCGTTGGTGCTTGGGCTGGTTGTAGGAGTTTTACACGTGTTCACCTCACGCAGTTTGAGAGGCTCCTCCATGCCGGCGGACGGTATCGTTTACATCACCGTGCTCACCCTGGTCATCTTCCTCATCTTCCGTATCCCCGCTATTTGGAGCGGTGTTGATTACAGCAAAGCGCCGCGTAAAGAAGGCAAAAAATCCGGCGGAGCGGCTGCCATCATAACCGGCGCGCTGTGCCTGACCATTCAGTTCTTCATGGCGCCCACTCATACATGGGGCGGCGTGAATTATGGTGATGCCTTTCACACCACCATGACCGTCGTTGGCAGCCTACTGATGATCACAGGAGTTTTGCTGGTCATCTGGAAACCCGCATCATATACTGTCGCTGAAAGAGGAAAAACTTTGGATAGTTAAACAAACCGGTAAAGATGGGAGGAGATTGCGGGATTTCATTTTTATGAAATCCCTTTTTTTTGCCTTCATGAAGCCATTATCCTCAAAATTTAATGATAACGAGTTTGAATTATGGGGGTTTTATAAACAGATAAAATAATACCGATAGGAAGATGGAAAAACTTATGGAAAATGTAAAAAATCGTCTCTATCCGTACCGCTGGGTTGTGCTGGCAGTTTTTATGTTCGTCAACTTGATGATGCAGCTCCTGTGGATATCATATGCACCGATTACGGGGCAAGCCGCACAGTTCTATCAGGTGAATGACCTCAAAATAGGAATGCTGGCAATGACCTTCATGTTCGCATATATCCCCTTATCCATACCCGAATCCTGGGCAATCGATAAATGGGGCTTTCGTAAGGCTGTAAGCCTTGGAGCCATACTGATGGGGGTTTTCGGCTTGATGCGAGGTCTTGCCAATACAAATTACACCTTAGTGCTGATCAGCACCATTGGTATCGCCATCGGACAGCCTTTCATGATGAACTCGTGGACAACTTTACCGGCCAAATGGTTCCCCAGGGAATTTAGGGCTACCGCGGTAGGACTGGTCACACTCTCCGGTCTCATTGGTGTTGCACTGGGTATGGTGATCACACCCCTGTTGTCCACGCATTACAGCATCTCGAAGGTGCAATTGATCTATGGAGGAGTTGCCGCATGCTCTGCGTTGCTTTTTTTAATCTTTGCACGAGAGGCTCCACCGACACCGCCATCTCAAGATCACGATGAAACGCGCGCCTTAATGCTGGAAGGGTTGAAGAATGCCCTCGCCAACCGCATGTTCTGGATAATCCTTGCCATATCGTTTTTGGGTATGGCGATTTTTAATGGTGTCACAACGTGGGTGGAAAACATCGTCCGCCCCAGGGGATTTAGCCCTTCAGATGCTGGCACGCTTGGCGCCTTGTTGCTCATTGGAGGAATTTGCGGTGCAATCCTCCTTCCAGCCCTTTCTGACAAGGAACATAAACGTAAGAAATACCTTTATATAGGACTCGGCCTGGCCATCCCTGGTTTGATTGGCGTCACATTTGCACAGTCTTACTGGTTATTGCTGGTATCAGCCTTTACACTGGGATTCTTTTTAACCAGCGCCAGCCCCATCAGCATGCAGTTGGGTGCTGAAATCACCCGACCAACCCCCGAAGGCACTTCAAATGGTTTGTTCCAGTTGAGTGGGCAAATCTCGGTCGTTTTTGTCTATATCATGGAAGTCTTACAAACAAAAAACGGGGAATTCACCCCCGGTTTATTAGTTGCAATGACCATGCTCATCATTTGCCTGCTGCTCATCAGCCATTTGAAAGACCCTGACTATCAAATGACACTTTAGCATCACGCCTGAGCACCGCCTATGTTCAAATTCAAATCTTGAATATGCCGCATGGGTATCAGACACGCAAAACCTGTTTACCTGTTTACCAACTAGCAGAAAAGAAACCATGTTACCATACATGGGAATACGGACTAAACACATTGAATGTAAACCAGGGTTAATTTATGGGCTATCTTTTGATTGTATCTTTAATTTGGGCGTTTTCATTTGGCTTAATCAAAGACAACCTGACGGGTGTAGATTCAACCTTCGTCGCTTTTGTGCGCCTGTTCGTTGCTGCGCTGGTATTCCTGCCATTC
This sequence comes from Anaerolineaceae bacterium UBA4799, assembly GCA_002402725.1. The sequence goes on along the minus strand of DHGL01000042.1, from coordinate 1,069 downwards.
ATCAGGTTTAAGAAGATCGATGGGAAAACCGCCATAATACTGGCTTTCACCGGTCTGGTGCAGTTCGGGGTGATGTACATCGCCTACCTGGCAGCTTTTAGAGCCCTGAAGGCTTACGAAGTTGCCCTGTTCACTATTTTCACCCCTATCTTCGTTACACTGATCAATGACGCTTTTTCAAAGCGCTTTAACCTGCTGCATTTAGGCGTGGCGTTAATCACAGTGGCAGGCACCGCCGTCATTGAATGGGAAGCCATTCAAACCCCCGGCGTGTTAAGCGGTTTCCTGCTGGTACAGCTCTCGAACCTGTGCTATGCCTTCGGGCAAATCTATTACAGCAGATTGATGGCAAAACAACCGGGGCTAAAGGATAGGGAAGTATTTGGATATCTCTATCTTGGTGCGGTAGCCATCACCGGGCTGGCGATGTTGTTTTTCACGCCCTTTGAATCACTCGAGCTCACCTTGAAACAAACCGTCACCCTTCTCTACCTGGGAATTATTGCCTCAGGCGTGGCTTTCTTCCTTTGGAACATCGGCGCGAGGCGGGTGAACGCGGGCACTTTGGCGGTCTTCAATGATTTAAAAATCCCCCTGGCAGTGGCGGTTTCGCTGCTGGTATTCAGCGAGAGCACCGATCTACCGCGGCTGTTCATCGGCGGCGGCATCATTATCGGAGCACTCATCTTGAACGAGTGGATCAGTAAGAAATCTCCAACCAAATTGACAACCGGATAGAAAAACACGCTCTCAAGAGTGGGTAATTTTTTTTATTTACTGGCAGCCTGTTCGATGATCTTGATGATTACCTCAACGGCGCGCTCCAGAGAACGGGTCGGCAGGACTTCATATTTGCCATGACCGTAAAGACCACCAGTGAAAATATTGGGTGTGGGCAGCCCCATGAAGGACAGGCGCGACCCATCCGTACCACCACGTACCGGCAGGATCTTCGGTTCAATCCCGAGCGCCAGCATGGCTTCACGAGCGTTTTCAACGATCTCGAAAACGGGCTCGATCTTCTCGCGCATGTTGTAGTATTGGTCTTTTATCTCCAGGCCGACCCTTC
>DHGL01000004.1:21128-42289 GCA_002402725.1 Anaerolineaceae bacterium UBA4799 | reverse complement strand
TCTTTAATAAAATCACAGCACTGGGATTGGACTATATGCTGGCGACCAACAATGCGACGCTCAAACCACAGCAATATGTGGCAAAGCTCGCCAGGTTTGGCGCAGAGATCCCTGAGGAAAAAATCATCAACTCCTCCATGGCGGTGGCTCACCTGCTATCAAAAAAACATCCAAATGGCGGCGCGGTTTATGTTATTGGCGAGAATGGCCTGATCGAAGCCCTGGCCGATGCCGGTTTTTATCCATCAGAATCCAATTGCCTGGCAGTCATCGCCAGTATGGATAGATGCATCTCGTATGAAAAACTCAAACGCGCCACCTTACTGGTGAGAAGCGGTGTTCCTTTTTACGCCACCAACCCCGACCGCACCTACCCCACCCCAGCCGGGTTGATTCCGGGGGCTGGCGCGCTAGTCGGAGCGCTTGAAATTGCCACTGACGTACATCCGATCATCGCAGGAAAACCCAACCCGACCCTATATGAATTTGCACTGGAAAGACTGGGGGTTTTACCAGGGGTAACGCTTGCCGTTGGCGACCGCTTGGAAACAGATATTTTGGGTGGTCAGCGGTTGGGATGTCTAACTGCGCTTGTCCTTTCAGGAATCGCCACCAGGGAAGAAGCTGAGAAGTACACGCCACCGGTAGATTTTATCTCTTCTGACCTCGAGAGCCTGGTAGATAGTTTTGATGGAAACTGAACCTTACCTTTTTGACCTCAGCTATGAGCGGCTGATGGCGTATTTCCGCTCTATTGGCGAACCCGCTTACCGGGTTGACCAGTTGTGGACAGCTGCCTATACGCATATGATCAATGATTACGACCAGGTATCTGCGTTTCCCATGCGCTTGCGATCCAGGCTTGCCAGGGATATGCACTTTTCCCACCTGACCGCCGGTGAAAGACTAACCTCTACTGACGGAGAAACCATCAAGTTTCTCTTTACCCTCCCGGAGGGTAACCCCATCGAATCCGTGTTGATGCATTACAACGAACGCCAAACCCTCTGCATCTCCTCTCAAGCTGGTTGCGCCATGGGCTGTGTTTTTTGCGCCACCGGGCAAATGGGATTTAAGCGCAACCTGAGTGCAGGAGAGATCATCGAACAGGTGCTGGCTCTTGGACGTGAATTGGATCAAAAAGCTGAAAAGATTACCAACATTGTTATCATGGGAATGGGCGAGCCATTTCATAACTACGATGCGGTTTTGGAGGCGATAGAACGACTCAATGATCCCAAAGGCTTAGCTCTCGGCGCCCGCCGTTTTACCATTTCCACGGTTGGTATCATCCCCGGTATTCGCAGATTCGCCGCAGAAAAGCGGCAGGTCAACCTCGCCATCAGCCTGCACGCCGCCAACGATACCCTGCGCAGCGCGCTCCTCCCGGTCAACCGCAAGTACCCGCTCACGGAGTTAATGGAAGCCTGCCGGGAATACGTTACGCTTACCAACCGTCGCCTCACATTCGAATGGGCGCTGATCAGAGATGTGAACGACACCCTCGAGCAGGCTCATGAGCTCGCCGCGTTGCTCAAAGGTCTGTTATGCCATGTGAATGTGATCCCGCTCAATCCCACTACCAATTACTCCGGCAAAGCCACGACAGAGGAGAAGGCGCGTGAATTCAAGCAGGCATTGGAAAGCAATGGCATTCCCTGTACCATCAGGCTGCGCAGAGGGATCGATATTTCCGCCGGATGCGGTCAACTGGCAGCCAGACACGCGTAAGTGGTAAAGTTGACATGTTATAATCGTAAACGATGAGCGCATTATTCGACAAATGGCGTGAAAGCCTCGAAAAAACCCGTAAAGCCACCTTCGGCAGAATTGTTACCGTATTTGGCGGGTCAGAGATAACCCAGGATGCCTGGGATGAACTTGAAGCGCTGCTGATCCAGGCAGATGTGGGCGTGGATACCAGCCAGTACATCATTGAGCGTATCAGCAATGCGGTCCGCGAAGCAGGGCTGACAAAAACTGCTGAATTCATTCAAGCTCTGGAGGATATCTTATTGGATCTCCTTCTGCCTCCAGTGCAGCTGGAATTGGAAACCCACCACCCTGCTGTAATCACGCTGGTGGGTGTCAATGGGTCAGGTAAGACCACAACTGCGGCAAAATTAGGCTACATTTACTCAAAAGAAGGAAAGAAAGTTCTGTTGGCCGCGGCAGATACATTCCGCGCCGCCGCCATTGACCAGCTCCAGGTCTGGGCTGAGCGCCTGCACCTGCCGGTAATTGCTGGTCAACCTGAAAGCGACCCCGGTGCGGTAGCATATGATGCCGTCCAGGCAGGCATCGCGCGGAACATGGACATCGTGCTAATCGATACCGCCGGCCGCCTGCATACCCGTTACAACTTGATGGAAGAACTTAAGAAGGTGCACAGAGTCCTTGCCAAGGCACTTCCTGGCGCACCGCACGCCACCCTGTTGGTGCTCGATGCCACAACCGGGCAAAACGCCCTCCCCCAGGCGCGCGCTTTTCAACAGGCGGTGAATGTTAACGGGGTGATTCTTACCAAATTAGATTCCTCAGCCAGGGGAGGAATGGCCTTTGCCATCCAGAAGGAACTTGGACTGCCCATTTTTTATGCTGGTCTGGGCGAGAAACCTGAAGATTTGCAGCCCTTCGACCGGATCCAGTTCGTGAAGAATATCCTTGATATCAATCGTTAGGATTCATTTTCATGGAAGAATTAATCACCACACTACAATCCAATCTATCCTCGGTGCATTCACTTTTGGAGCGTCTTTGACCTGCCCGAAAAGGAAAAGGAACTCGCTGCGTTAACCATCAAAAGCCAGGACCCGAAGCTTTGGGATGATCCCAGACAGGCTCAATCTGTAATGAAGAACCTGGCGGATTTGAGAGACGAAATCTCCACCTGGAAGAACCTGGAAAAGCGCATCCGCGATGCGTTGGAACTTGCAGAACTTGCCGATACCTCATTGCAGGAGGAACTTGAGGCTGAGATAGCCGCCATAACCAGCGAAGTCTCAAACCTTGAGATGGCAACCCTGCTGGGAGGAAAATATGACCGTGGTAACGCGCTTTTGACCATCAACACTGGCGAGGGCGGCACTGATGCCCAGGATTGGGCTGCCATGCTGGAACGGATGTACCTGCGCTGGTGTGAGCGCCGTGGTTATGCCACAGAGATACTCGACCAGACTGAGGGTGAAGAAGCCGGTATCAAAACAGTGAGCATTGCGGTGAGTGGCGCGTATGCTTATGGCTACTTGCGGGCTGAAAAAGGCGTTCATCGCCTGGTGAGATTGTCGCCCTTCGATTCAGCGCACCGCCGCCACACCTCTTTTGCCCAGGTGGAGGTACTGCCCGAAGCGGTGCAGGAAGACCCGACCGTTGTCATCAATCCAGATGAGGTGAAGATCGATATCTTCAAATCTTCCGGCGCAGGCGGGCAGAACGTGCAAAAAAATGCTACCGCTGTGCGCCTTACGCACCTGCCTACAGGCATCGTGGTCACCTGCCAGAATGAACGCTCTCAAATGCAAAACCGTGAAAACGCCATGCGCGTGCTGCGCGCTCGCCTGCTCGACCTGGCGCAGATTGCCGCTGACCAGCACCTCTCTGACTTGCGCGGCGCTTACCAGAAAGCCGAATGGGGCAGCCAGATCCGTTCGTACGTGCTGCATCCATACCAGATGGTTAAGGATCATCGCAGCGGTTATGAAGTGGGCAACTCTCTCTCTGTTCTTGATGGTGACCTGGATGGATTCATTGAAGCCTACCTGCGCATGAAAAAGGAATAAGGCAAGCCAAATAATACGCAAAAATCCAGCCCCAGTAGGCTGGACTTTTTATGGTACCAGACTATATCAATCAAGCTTCTTTGCGAGTTCGAGCATGTGGTTATCAATACCTTTCCTGGTAGCTACAACCTTTGCCAGCGGCGTGGCGGTTATTTCACCCTTTACCTCTCCCATTAAAACACCAAATTTCCCTTTCTCAATCTGCTCCACCGCCGCGACTCCCAACTTGCTGGCCAGAATGCGGTCAAAGGCGTTGGGATTGCCGCCGCGCTGCACATGACCCAATATAGTGACCCGCAGATCGAATCCCAGGCGTTCCTTGTGTTTAGTGAAATAATTGCTTAACGCCGTAGCATCATATTTTGCGCCTTCAGCCACTACAATGATGGCATGCGCCTTCCCCTTCTCATAGGCTGTTGTTAAAATCTCCGCGATTTCTTCCGGATCAGTTTCCACTTCAGGCAATACCACGTGCTCAGCGCCGCCGGCAATCGCCGCCATCAGCGCCAGGTACCCACAGTCTCTTCCCATCACCTCGACTAAAAAAGCCCGTTGGTGCGAAGAGGCGGTGGTTTTCAATCTGTCAATAGCTTCGAGCGCGATGTTCAGCGCAGTATCAACCCCGATGGTTACATCCGAACCAAACAGGTCATTATCAATGGTAGAAGCGATACCCACCACAGGAAAACCGTTCTGGTGAAGAGCATAATTCCCCGCTTGCGTTCCATTTCCACCAATCACTATTAATGCCTCGATCCCAGTTTCATTCAGGGAACGGATGGCTCTGAGCTGCCCTTTCGCTGTTTTGAATTCTTCCGAGCGCGCGCTACCTAATATGGTGCCGCCGCGTTGAAGAATACCTCCTACGTCCCGGGTTCCTAAGGGAGTGAAAATTCCGTTGATTAAACCTTCATACCCACCTTTGATTCCGTACACCTCCCAGCCGTTTTGCACACCGGAGCGGACGACCGCCCTGATGGCAGCGTTCATGCCAGGAGCGTCTCCCCCGCTGGTGAGAACCGCGATGCGCTTCATAACTACCTCCTTATTCTTGCTCATCAATTTTATCACCGCGTCGACTCAGTTTCTGTTGGTAACAGGCTTGGTAACAGGCATTGTCAAGGCTAAATAGAAATGTCCTATTGGTAACAGGCATGTGCCTGTTTGACACGATTTGGTACAATTAAGGGCGCTTGAACTCGCCAATGTAAATACGGGTTGAAATAAAAAAACCGCAAACCAAGGATAATCAATGACCGGTTACCGTATCAAGCAGCATCCAATTTTAGCCATCCCTGAACCTGAAATAATCGAATTCTTCTGGCAGGACGAACCGCTGACCGCCCATGAGGGAGAAACCATCGCCGCTGCGTTAATCGCTAATGGCATCCACATTTTCGGGCATCATCACAAAGACGGGTCACCATTAGGCATTTTTTGCGCCAACGGTCAGTGCTCGCAATGTATGGTCATTGCTGATGGAAAACCGCTAAAATCCTGCATGGAGCTGGTAACCCGCGGGATGCGGGTTTACCCAAACGACGGCCACCCTCACCTGCCTGAAGTAAATAAAGTACCCGGTTTGAAACCTATCCCCGAAGTTAATATCCCGGTGTTGATTATCGGTGGTGGTCCCGCCGGCCTTTCCGCAGCCATAGAACTGGGAAAACTGGGGGTAGATGTCATCTTAGTTGATGACAAGCACCGCCTCGGCGGTAAACTGGTACTTCAGACCCATCGATTCTTTGGTTCCTCCAAAGCAGTGTACGCCGGTACCCGCGGAATCGACATCGCTACAAGGTTGGAAAATGAAGTTCGCTCGTATCCTTCCATACAAATCTGGACGCGGACGACCTGCCTGGCTGTCTTCAGCGACAGGAAGGTGGGGGTGTTGAAAGATGGAAAGCATTACATTCTCATCACTCCTCAGGTGCTTTTGGTGGCAACCGGAGCGCGGGAAAAATTCCTTGCCTTCAAAGGCAATACCTTGCCCGGTGTCTACGGCGCGGGCGCATTTCAAACGTTGGTAAACCGCGATCTTGTCCTACCGGCGGAGAAACTGTTCATCGTGGGTGGCGGAAATGTAGGATTGATAGCAGGATATCATGCCCTCCAGGCAGGTATTGGTGTTGTCGGCCTGGTAGAAGCCCTCCCACAATGCGGCGGTTATAAGGTGCATAAGGATAAACTGGTACGCATGGGTGTTCCCATTTATACCTCGCATACCATACTATCTGCCAATGGACAGGACCATGTGGAATCCGTCACCATTGCCAAAGTCGATGCGCAATTCCAACCCATACCAGGGAGTGAAAGGTCTTACGCCTGCGATTCCCTGCTCATTGCTGTCGGCCTTGACCCGGTTGATGAGTTTTTCCATAAGGCAAAGGACTTTGGTTTTTCCACTCTTGTCGCCGGTGACGCCGAAGAGATTGCCGAGGCATCCGCGGCCATTTTTAGCGGCAAGATCAAAGGGCTGGAAGTGGCACAACGGTTGGGTCTGGATGTTGGTGAAATCCCCGCGGAATGGTACCGTACTGGGGAAATTCTCAAATCCAAACCTGGCAATGTGTTAAGCGAGGAATTGCCTGACTTGCCGGCAGGCGTGCTACCGGTTTTCCATTGCAACCAGGAAATCCCCTGTGATCCCTGCTCAGCCTTATGCCCACAACACCTGATCTACATTGACCAGCAGGATATCCGCTCTACACCAAAATTTACCGCGGATAACTTCGCCTGCAAAGCCTGTTTGAAGTGTGTCGCTGGCTGCCCGGGTCTGGCCATCACCCTGGTGGATTACCGCAGCAATGCTGAAAGACCTTTGGTGTCCATTCCTTACGAGTTTTCTCGCGAGTCCATCAATATTGGAGACCTGGTAACCCTGGAAAACACCCAGGGGGATGAACTCGCGACTGCAGCCGTCGTAAATGCACGCGCTTTGAAGTCCAATGATAGAACCATTGTGCTCCAGGTTGAAGTGGAGCGGAATATCGCTCCGCTTATCGCGGGAATCAGGATGCAAAATCCAGCCATCACTCAACCAATGCTGCAATACGTGAATCATGTGGCGGATGACACAATCGTGTGCCGCTGCGAACATGTGACCGCCGGTGAAATAAGAGCCTGCATCCGTAAAGGGTACCGTGATATCAATGAAATAAAAACGGTGACCCGTGCCTGCATGGGTGCTTGCGGTGCCAAGACCTGCGCGCCCTTAATCCATCGCGTCTTCAGAGAGGAAGGCGTACCTTACGACAAGGTTACTGACCCCTCCCGCCGGCCAATATTCGTGGAGGTTGCTCTCGGCACCTTTGCTGGCGAGAATGTGGAGGATGAGACAAAATGAATCGCCACAACACATACGATGTGATCATTATCGGTGCTGGCTCACTGGGAACTCCCGCCGCTTTTTATCTCGCCACCGCCGGCCTGAAAGTGCTTGTACTGGAATCAGTCCCCAGCGTCGGTCAGGGCTCAAATAAACGTGCCATCGGTGGCATTCGCGCCACTCACTCCGATCCTGCCAAGATCCGCCTGTGCCTGCGCAGTATTGAGATTTTTTCCACTTTCAAGGAAATTTACGGCAAAGAAATCGAGTGGGACCAATGCGGGTACTCTTTTATTGCCTATACTCCCCGTGAAGAGAAAATTCTAAAGGATTTGCTCACCATCCAGCAATCATATGGGTTGGTCAACAACTGGTACGACAGGGATGACCTGCTGAGAATCATCCCGGACCTGACACCTCAGGACCTGATTGGCGGCACTTTTTCGCCCAATGACGGCAGCGCTTCTCCGCTCCTATCCAATCACGCCTACTACACTCTCGCCGTCGAAAAGAGCGCCGAATTCAGGTTTTGTGAACCGGTCATTGAGATGGCTGTGCAGCAAGATAAAATCATTTCCGTCACAACCAGTTGTGAAACTTATTCAGCTGGAGTAGTGCTGAACGCAGCCGGCGCTTCCGCAGCCGAGATTGGCCGGATGGTAGGCGTTGAGATCCCCGTTCAGGCGGACAGCCACGAAGCGGCTATCACCGAGCCGGTGGCGCGGTTCCTCGGCCCAATGATCGTCGATATCCGGCCGGCGCCGGGTTCATCCAATTACTATTTTTACCAGCATGCCACCGGGCAGATCATCTTCTGCATCACTCCCAGTCCGAATATCTGGGGAGTGGATGTGAACGAAACCAGCAGCTTTCTGCCAATGGTTGCCAGGCGCATGATTTCCATCATGCCCAGGCTAAAGAACATCCGTGTACGCAGAACCTGGCGCGGTTTATATCCAATGACGCCTGATGGCTTCCCGATCATCGGCTGGAGCCCACAGGTAACCAATCTGCTGTTGGGAGTAGGATTGTGCGGACAGGGTTTCATGTTAGGACCAGCCCTCGGTGAATTGCTTACGCGCGTAATAAAAGAAGAACTGCTGCCAGAGGACGCGGAAACTTTGCGTTATCTTTCACCGCAACGGGAATTTGCAGGCCAGGAATTATTGAAATAAATTCCCCATTTTTAATGAACCGTTTGGTGAAATTCACACCAGTCGGATGTATTTAGTACATGCACTCCCAATTTTCTCAACAATAACACAAATATACCCAACCAGCCGGGAATTACTTGTCGGGTGATATACTAATACATTAACAAGAGTAAAACATGGTCAGTACAACCAAAACCAGTCCATTATTAGAAAACCTGCTGGAAATCCTGCCAGATAATTATTCGAGGGTGGATAAGGAATTCATTACCCAAGCGTACAATTTTGCGGAAAACGCGCACGCCACTCAAAAAAGAGCATCTGGCGAGCCTTACATTACGCATTGCGTGGCTGTCTCCATCATCCTTGCAGAAATGCGCGTACAGCCAGTGGTGGTAGCTGCTGGACTGCTGCATGACACGGTAGAAGACACCAGCGTCACGCTGCAAGATATTCAACGCAACTTCGGTGACGAGGTTGCCAAACTTGTAGACGGAGTAACCAAGTTAACCCACCTGCCGCGGGTCTCCAGAGCAGACCAGCACGACGCTGAAATATTTGGCAACAATCTGGACAAGGACCAGGCAGAGCAGGAAATGCTGCTGGACTCGCAACACGCCCGCGACCGCCGCCGTGAACTGGCCAATGAGACCCTGCGCAAGACCTTCCTCGCCATGGGTGAGGATATCCGCGTCATCCTGATCAAACTGGCTGACCGCCTTCACAATATGCGCACACTCGGTTATATGCCTGAAGCCAAACGCCGCCGCATCGCGCAAGAAACGCTGGACATCTTCGCCCCGCTGGCCAATCGCCTGGGGATCTGGCAGTTAAAGTGGGAACTCGAGGACCTGGGTTTCCGGTATACCAATCCCGAGAAATACAAGGAAATCGCCCAGAATCTGGCTGAAACGAGGTTGGAGCGTGAGCGCCAGATGAAAGCCATCATCGACCGGCTGGAAAAAATGATCAATGAGGCTGGCATTAAGGTGGAACTCTCAGGACGCAGCAAACATATCTACTCCATCTACCGCAAAATGGTCGAGAAGGACAAGCCTTTTGAACTGGTGCGCGACCTGCGTGGGGTAAGGCTGATTGTCCCGGATATCCCCTCCTGTTACGCGGTGCTGGGTATCATTCACACCCACTGGCGGCCTGTCCCGAACGAATTCGATGATTACATCGCCGCGCCAAAGGATAATTTCTACCAATCGCTGCATACCGCGGTTCTATATGATGATGGCAAGCCTCTCGAGGTGCAAATCCGTACACCTGAAATGAATGAGAACGCTGAATACGGTATCGCGGCGCATTGGCGCTACAAGGAAAAAGGTCCCAGGGACGAAAAATATGAACAGCGCATCAACTGGCTGAAGAAGTTGATGGAATGGCGCCAGGAGGTAGAGGATGCCAATGAGTTTGTGGAAGGCATGCGCACGGATGTCTTCCAGGACCGCGTATACGTTTTCACCCCGCGCGGCGATATTATTGACCTGCCGGCCGGCGCTACCCCGATCGATTTTGCGTACACAGTACATACCGAGATTGGCAACCGCTGCCGCGGCGCCAAGGTGAACGGAAAGCTAGTGGGCCTGGATTACACGCTGCGCACCGGCGACCAGGTAGAGATTTTGGCAGCCAGGCAGGGCGGACCCTCACGTGATTGGTTAAATCCAACACTGGGATTAGTAAAAACCCAGCGCGCCCGCTCGAAGATCCGTGCCTGGTTCAAACATCAGAACCGCGAACAAAATCTCGCCCAGGGTAAAGAGATACTGGAGCGCGAACTGCGCCGGCTCGGGTTGCAGCAGTTCGATTTGGAAAAACTTTCCCGCGGGTTTGATTTCCGCTCATTAGATGATATGTATGTAGCGGTTGGCTGCGGTGATATGTCGCTTGGACATATCATCAACACCCTGTCAGAAGGAGAGGCTGACGAATCCCGCCTGTTTGAGATTAAACCTTCCACCCAGGTTAAGGATATTACCGAAAACGCTGTTTCTGTGCTGGGATTGCGCAATATCCTGACGAATTTTGCGCGCTGCTGCAATCCCGTTCCTGGCGACGCCATCGTTGGATATATCACCCGCGGGCGCGGCGCCACCATTCACCGCCAGGACTGCCCCAACATTTTACGTATGAAAGACCGCGACCGCATCGTGAGGGTTGCCTGGGGTGAACCACAGCATACATTTCCTGTGGAAATCGAGATCAAAGCCTATGACCGCCAGGGATTGATGGTCGATATATCCTCAGTGCTCAGCAACGAAAACATCAACTTACAGGATATAAAGATCAATGTGTCCCACAACCTCGCGTCAATTCTGATGAAATTGGAGATAGCCGATATCGCTCAACTATCACGCGTGCTCACCCTGATTGAAAATCTGCCAAATGTCATGGAAGCACACCGCTTAAATCCGGGATAAATACAAATATATATATATATATCAATCCGTCAGGTTAGCGCCAGGGCGCCAGGGCGCTTAACCTTTACTTAATCTGATATTTATTGTAGAATGCCCGACACTTTAAAACCAGATGATATCAAAATGAGATCACCCCGGCAAAAAACGAGTATCCTCATCCTCCAGATTTCCTCAATAATCGGTCTATTGGATTCTATTTACCTCGCTTATGTGAAGGCGGCAAAAGCACCTATTTACTGTATCCCAGGTTTGGGTGATTGTGATGTAGTGAACGCCAGCCGCTGGTCAGAGCTCTTCGGGATCCCACTTGGTTTTTATGGAATCGCTGGCTTTGGGCTTATCTTTGCACTCACCACTTTTGATTTTCGCAAGTGGTCAATCCATCAATACATTGACCTTGCCATCTTTGGTTTCAGCCTGGCAGGTTTTCTCTTCTCCCTGTACCTCACCAGTATTGAGATTTTTGTCTTGAAAACGTATTGTCAATGGTGTATTCTATCAGCCATCATGATGAGCGTGATTTTCGTCACCATAATTATCAGACTTGTAGTAAAATCGCCCTCGACTACAGCAACAGGAGGAGATTAATATGCCAAGAATCAAATGCCACTATTTGGATTGCTCATTCTTGGATGAAGGCATTTGCACCGCCGGAATGGTTGAACTGGACCCAGACACTGGCTGTAAAACATATACGGTCAACGCGGAGACGTTAAGCACTGAGGACTGGGATGCCGAGGAAGACGAACTGGAAGAATGGGAAGACATGGAAGAGGAAGGTGAAGAGGACTGGGACGAATTGGATTATGACGAAGAGAATTAGCCCCTCCTCTGCAGAATGAAAATCCAAACCCCGGTCAACCCGGGGTTTTATACAAATTAAAGCAATGGCAAACGAACAACAGACCGTTAACCTGAAACACAACTTCACTGTCAACATTCTTGACGGAGGTCTGTTTGGTTTTGGCTTGGGCTTCGCATCGTTCACGACAATGATCCCGCTTTTTGTAGCTACACTCACGTCTTCAGCCACACTCATCGGACTTGTACCCGCCATTCACAACGTCGGTTGGCAACTGCCGCAGCTACTACTGGCAAAACGCATCACCAGAATGGAACGTGTTAAACCGTATGTGATGCTCATGACCATTCAGGAAAGGCTACCCATTTTAGGGTTGGGAATCGTCGGGCTTCTTGTCCCCCACATCGGCGTGAGGGCAGCACTCATCCTTACTTTCATATTGCTCATTTGGCAGGGGCTTGGCGCGGGACTGACCGCCAACGCCTGGCAGATTATGATCAGCAAGATCATTCCCGGCAATATCCTGGCAACTTTTTTCGGCGCGCAATCCGCGGCATCTAACCTGCTGGCAAGTCTGGGTGCCTATCTCGCGGGAACCCTGCTTGTGGTGCTCAATCCCCCATACAACTTCGCGACCTGTTTCTTCATCGCCTCTGTTTTATTTGGATCTTCATGGGTGTTTTTGAACCTAACCAGGGAAGAGAAGAATGTGCTGCCAACTGGCGGATATTTTCCTCAACCTTTATGGCATGATATACGTTCGATTATTAAACGGGATCGCTCCTTTACGAATTTTCTTATCAGCCGTTTCATCGCACATTTTGGCATGATGGCATTTGCATTTTACTCTGTCTATGCGGTTAAAATCCTCGGGATGACCACTGTTCAGGTGGGGGTGATGACCAGCATTTTGATGATAACCATGGTGGTGATGAATCCATTGCTGGGACGGCTCTCTGACAGATGGTCGCGTAAATGGGTTCTGGTGATGGGAAGTGTATGCGCGGCGGCAAGTGCGTTACTGGCATTTTTTATAAAGGATGTGAACCTTTTCGCCCTGGTCTTTGTGCTCAACGGCGTGGCCGGCACAGCCTTCTGGACGATTGGCATAACCATGTCACTTGAATTCGGGGAAGAAGTAGAAAGACCCACATACGTGGGGATGGCCAACACCCTCGTGGCACCAGCCGCGATAATCGCCCCCTTGATCGGCGGTCTTCTGGCAGATAGTTTCAATTACGCTACAACCTTTATCACATCAGCAGTCATGGCGTTGATCGCCAGCGTCATCCTGGCGCTGCTGGTAAGCGACCCCAAAAAAACAGGTGCCGGCAATTTTTCAGCAGGGTCTACTCCGGAATGATCACGGAAACGCGGCCTGTCAGATCACTAATCCATTTTTTTGAAAAGTAACGCTTTAAACCAAGAGAGGCTTTGGTAACCTCTTCAATAAGCGTAAGCGCGTAAACCAAATATATCGGAAGATGTAAAAGAAACGCGCCGGCAGCGGAGAACGGAACTCCCACCAGCCAGATCACCAAGCCATCCAGTACCAGCGAAAAACGGGTGTCTCCGCCTGAACGCAGGATTCCAATTACGATCATGTGATTGGAAGCCCGCACCCATAAGCCCAACCCCAGTACTAACAGCAGCCTGCGCGCGCTCAGTATGACCTCCGCATCAACACGGTAAAACCCTAGTATCATTGGCGCGAACAGAATAACCAGCAAACCGACTCTACACGCTCCTGCCGCCTGCAGTATCAAAGACCTGCCAGCATAGGTGTACGCCTTCTCCGTTTTACCCTGCCCGATCAGGTTTCCCACCAGGATGGCGGTGGCGTTACCCAATCCCAGGAATAACACGAAAGCAACCACCATATATGGGGGTATTTATCATGCAATACCAAATATATAAGGCTGGGGGCAAAGGACCTGGTACCCCGAACGGGGTATGAGAACCTCGCTTTTTTANNAATTTTTCAGGCTGGGGGCAAAGGATTCGAACCTCTACTTACTGATCCAGAGTCAGCTGTCCTGCCGTTAGACGAGCCCCCAACAACGGACAGTATTTTACCACAAATACTGAATAATGCCCGATTTCCATCCCGCCTGCTGTATTCATTGAAAACCACATTATTACTCACCTTTGAAACCACATGAGTTAACCCACTTTGACTACGAAATGATTGCTCAGCACCCTTCTCCCTAAATCTCACCGTAATCGTACTGCCTGTAATCCAACGTAAAAGCAGTCGGTGTATAAACCTCCACTGTTGCTGAAATTTTCTTCCATATGCCGTTACCGCAGAACAAATTTTTTACACTCCCCAAAACTGGTGTCAAATCCAAATCCAAAAATCCGCACTGGATATCGTAAATCTTATGGTAAAATATTTTGTCTGGTACGCAGCAAGTCACTGCTACCTTTCCGCTCTTGATTGCGCCAACGGCGTTGTTCGAGGGCAAACCCGAGGAAAGGAGGAATCACCATGCGCACATACGAACTCGTATTGATTTTCCATCCGGAATTGGACGAGAATGCCCTCAATGAGGCTCTTGAAAAGGTTAAAGGTTGGATCACAGCGGGCGGTGGCAACATTACCAAAGTGGATGCCTGGGGCAAGAAACGCCTCGCCTACATCATCCGCAAACAGCGTGAAGGGCAGTATTTCCTGCTCACCATAGAAATTGCCCCCGCTTTCACCGCTGAACTTGACCGCAACCTGCGTTTCCACGAACCCGTGATCCGTTATTTGATCACCGCGGTCGAGTAAATGAGTTGCAGTAAAACTAAGGAGTTGTAAGATGGGTCGTGATTTAAACAAGGTGATGATCATCGGTCATTTGGGGCGCGACCCCGAAATGCGTTTCACCCCCACCGGCCGGCCGGTGACCACTTTTACGGTCGCCACCAACCGCTCGTGGAATACCGGGGATGGGGAACGCCATTCAGAGACTGAATGGTTCAATGTGGTCGCCTGGGGAAACCTGGCTGAGATCTGCAAGCAGTATCTCACCAAGGGTCAACAGGTTTATGTTGAAGGCCGCCTGCAAACCCGCCGCTGGGAAGATTCTGAAGGAGTTAAACACAGTAATATAGAAATTGTGGCTTCTGAAATGATGATCCTGGGTGAGAAAAAGGAAAGCGCCCTACCGAGCGGAGACCTTCAGGAAACCGATTTTCAAACAGATAATGAATATCCGTTCTAATGGAGTAAAAAATGTCCGAAGAAATTTCAAACGAAAGCGAACGATTTTCCGGTCAACGACGTTTTGTGGCGCGACCGAAGATTTGCCAGTTCTGCGCAGATAAGAATATCGCCATCGATTATAAGAACACCGATTTGCTGCGCCGCTTTGTCACTGAAGACGGAAAAATCCGCCCAAGAAGGCAAACCGGAACCTGCGCCCGCCATCAGCGCTCCCTGGCATCAGCCATCAAACGGGCCCGCCATATCGCGCTTCTCCCATTCACTGGTGAACGCTGGAGCGATTCAATCAGGTAATCCTGAATTTTATACCAGATATTAACCACTTCGCCGCAATCATCGGCTAGAATGTTGCGAACGATTAAGATATCGAGGCCAAATGACAAAGGAACATGTAGAAAAAACAACAGCTCCTACCTCCAAAAAACACGAAGCCAGGCTACAGCGCGAAAAACGGCAGAAGAAGATCATGATCACTGTCCTTATCGCGATCGTGGCTGTGGTTGTCATACTGGTGGGGTATGGTGTACTGCAGGGGACTGTACTAAAGAACCATAAAACTGTCGCGAAAGTCGGCGACACTACGATCAATGTAAGCCAGTTCGTGAAACGCGTACAATATGAACGTTTGTCCTATGTTGAAACCTTCACCTCTTACGCCGCGTCTGGATACGCGATGTTCTTCGAATCGCAAATGCTGGAGATGCAGAACGCTCTGGATAACTATATCCAGTTCGGCAGTGATGTTTTGGAGAAAATGATCAACGAAGCGGTTGTCGCCAAGAAAGCCGCTGAAATGGGCATCTCCATCTCGGATGAAGATATCGACAAGGAACTGGAGCGTGGTTTCGGGTTCTTCCCTGCAGGCACTCCCACCCCTGAGCCGACCTACGCCTTCCTGCCCACATCGACAATGTCTGCACAGCAGCTGGCCATCATCACCATCACACCCACGCCTTCACCGGAACCCACCGCCACAACCGGACCTACCGCAACGCCTGACCCTGCTCTCATCACGCCTACCGTGGAAGATGGCACGCCAACCGGTGTTCCTACCGCCACACAGATTCCCCCCACACCGACCGCCTACACCCGTGAGGGTTTTGAGGGGCTTTACGATCAGATGCTCACCAGCATAAGTGACCAGTTCCCATATACTGAAGCGGATTTTCGCGAGTACGTAAAGAACCTCTTATTGAACCAAAAAGTATATGAGGAAGTGACCAAAGATATCGCCCGCGAACAGGAAATGGTCTGGGCACGGCACATCCTGGTGGCAACGGAAGAAGAAGCCAATGCTGTGATCGACCGGTTGGAAAAGGGCGAAGATTTCGGAACCATCGCCGCTGAACTCTCGGTTGATACTTCCACCGGCGCCAATGGCGGCGACCTGGGCTGGTTCTCAAAAGGACAGATGGTTGAACCCTTCGAAACCGCGGCCTACGCCCTTGAAATCGGTGAGATCAGCCAACCCGTTCAATCTGATTTCGGTTTTCACGTAATTCAGTTGTTGGGTAAAGAAGTCCGTGCTCTATCAGACCAGCAGTGGGACGCGATGAAACAACAAGCCTTCTTGAAGTTCATTAAGGATGCCAAAGCCGAGATCAAAATAGAGAAAAAAGATGTCTGGGCTTCGGTTGTCCCGAGTACTCCAACCATTCCGGCTGAATACAGAATTACTTCCAGCCAGTAAGTACAAAACCGCGGGAAAAATCTCCCGCGGTTTTTTGATTTTTTCGGCTTACTTTACCATCTCTTCACTCAGTTCATCCAGGCGCAGGCTGATGACCTGGCTGGCGGAATCGCGCCCCATGGTCACGCCGTAAATCACATCTGCCACCTGTACGGTATTACGGTTGTGCGTGATGACGATAAACTGCGTCTCCTGGCTGAGATCCCGCAGCAACTCAGTGAATCTGCCCACATTTGCCTCGTCCAGCATCGCGTCGACCTCGTCCAGGATACAAAATGGCGTGGGAGAAACGCGCAGCAGCGAAAAGATGAGTGCGACAGCCGTTAGCGAACGCTCACCCCCAGAAAGGAGCGACAATCCCTGCTCACGCCTGCCCGGAAGCCTGGCTTCAATATCAATTCCCGTTTCGGTCGGGTTATCGGTATCGGTCATCACCAACCGCGCGGAACCCCCACCGAACAACCTTGAGAACATCTCCTTAAATTCAGCTGCAACCGCATTAAAGGTCGTCCGGAACTGGTGGTTCATCAGTTCATCCAATTCCGTGATAATCTGACGCAGGTCTCCATCTGCTTTTTGCAAATCCGCGAGCTGGGTCTTCATAAAATCGTGGCGTTGCTTTACTTCCCGGTATTCATTACGAGCCTCCGGGTTGATCGCTCCCATCCTCCTCAACAGCGCACGTTGACGATTGATCGATTCCTCCAACCCTTTAGGCAACTCTTCCAGCACTACCAGTGTACCCACCCCCTCCAATGGTAATGGTGTGGGTCCGGTGACTTCTTCGGAATACTCGAGGGTTACCAACCCAAAATCTTCTTCAATGCGCCTTCGCAGGTTTTCCAGCGCTTCGCGGCTGCGGGAATATTCCAACTGCGCCTGAGTGTATACCCGGTCAGCGTTAGCCTCGAATTGCTGGGTTTGTGAATACTCGTGCTGCAGCGCGGAATACTCGCTTTCGAGTTTCCTCAGTTCAATTTCCGCCGGATCGATTTTTGTGCTGAATTCAGCCAGGCTCAGGTTGACCGTTTCTTCTGTCTTTCTGGCCTCCGCGATAGCCGCGGTTACTTCAGTTGTGGTGATGACCAGTTCTTCAATGCGCTTTTTCACCTGTTCAATGAGTGCCTGGTTCTGTGCAATCGTCTGTTCAAATTCAACCACACGCCCGCTCCCCTCTCGAAGCGCCCGCTCTGTTACAGCCTGAGTCGTATTCCAGTGCACCAACTGCTGCTGGATCTCATCAATGGGAATACCCCGGAACTGCTCATTGATTCCGCGTATGGTTAGATTATGCTCTTTGATGGCGTTGTCATTCGCCTTAATTTCCGTTTCAATCTCAACAATATCAGATTCAGCGGATTTGACCTGGTTGACAAGCGTGTTAATCTGGTTGTTCTGCCACTCCAACTGTTGAGTCAGTTTTGCCGATTCACGTTCCATCACTGCGAACGTTGAATTCACCTGTTGAAGGTTGGATTGTGCATCACGAGCAGACTTTTCGAGAGTATTCTTTTCGCCGCGCAATAAGGTTACTTTATTTTGAATCTCTTCCAATTCCTTTTTTTTATCAGCCAGCCTTACCGCAGCAGTGTTTACCTGTTGTGTCAGATCTTTCTTTTCTCTTGGCCGGCTGATGACCCCCGTCCGGTTCTCTTTGCCGGCAATGATGACACCGCTGCCATCAAATACTTCACCTCTGAGAGTAACGATCCTGCCATCTGCCGGGATTTCCTTTACCAAACGCCTGGCAGTAGCGCGATCGTTGACGATGATCACCCGACCCAGCAGGAAATTCACCAGGCCACGGTCTTGATCCACGGTTTTTACCAGGTCAGGAGCCATCCCCAACACCCCGGGATCTGAGAATTTCCGGGCTTTGGCGGAGCCAGCGGCAACGAGTGGAATCAGCATCGCTCGGCCAGATTCATCACTTTCAAGAAATGAGAGGAGCCTCTCAGTGTCAATTCCTTCTCCATAAAGCACCGCGTCCAGCTGGTCTCCCAGGGCAGCGCTCACAGCGGTTTCAAGTTCGTAAGGGACATCCAGATAACTGCTCAATGTCCTTAGTCCCCCGGGTAATTTACCACTGCCAGCAGCAGTGAGCAGGCTCCTGGCGCCATCGCCCAGCCCGGTAAAAGCACGTTCTGCCTGGTTAAGCACTTCCAGTTGCGCGTTAGCCCGGGCATGCTCAGCCTCCAGGCGGCTGATTTCTCCTGAGATTTTCTTGTCCTGGAGTTCCAGATCAGCCAGTTTTTCCACGACATTGCTGAGATCACGCGCATAAGATTCCACGCGCTTTTGCACGATCGCCTGCTCAGCCTTGATGTCTCCCATCCCCTGCTGAGCTGAATTCATTCCAGTTTGATTCTGTTCTATGTTTTTGAGCAGGTTTTCGCGGCTCTCATTAAACGATTCGATGCGTCCTTCCAATTCTCGCTGGTGCGCCTTCAACTGCACCTGCCGGGTTTCAACCTCCAACAGTCTCTTGCGCGCCAGGTTCATTTCAGATTCCAGGCGGTCACGCTCAATTTTTCGCTCATCAAAGACTTTACGGATTTCCTTCAGTTGCTCCACGCACTGAGCGAGTTCAACCTTGATTCTTTCCTCGTCACTTTTTAACGCGCTCAACCTTTCCTGGTAGGAGTGTTCTAAATCTTCATATCGCAACAGTTCATTCTTGAGTGTGATATCCTGGTTCTGGTATGAACGGATCCGCTCCTCCAGCACGGCAATTTCGCGGCTGATTCTTTCCCGCTGGCGATGCAATTCTGAGGTTTCCATGTGCCAGGTATTGAGCAGGTCGCGTAATTCCTGTAACCGTAGTCGCGCCGCATCAACTTTTTTCTCGATTTCTCCGCGTCTTGACCTGGCAGCTTCTACCTTTATCTCCTGGTTTTTCAGTACCTCACGGTTGCGCAGGAGTTCTTTTTGCGTGTTTTGCCAGTGAAATCCATACCAATCTTTCAATAATACTTGAAGGTCATCCTTCACATGGTCATATTCTTCCACCCGTTTCGCCTGGCGTTCAAGGCTGCGTAAACGTGGTTCAAGTTCTCCGAGGATATCGGTAACCCTTTCAAGGTTTCGGCGGGTGGAATCCAACCTTGAAAGTGCTTCCTCTCGACGCGAGCGGAAAAGACCAATACCAGCGGCTTCTTCAAAAAACTTGCGGCGCTCTTCCGGTCGTAATGATAACGCCGCATCCACCAGACCCTGACCAATGATGGTGTAGGTTCTTTCAGCCAGTCCAGACTGCGCCAGCAGCTCGGTCGTGTCCTTGAGCCTTACCCGTTGCCGGTTGAGTAAATACTCATTGCTGCCATCGCGGTACGCCCGCCGCGCAACCGCCACCTCACTGTAATCTACCGGAAGCCAGCCTTCCTCATTGTTAAAAGTAATCGTAGCAGAAGCCATGCCCGCCTTCGGACGCTGGTCAGAACCCAGGAAGATCATGTCTTCGGTCTTTTTACCGCGCAACAATGTATAAGATTGTTCTCCCAACACCCAGCGTACCGCGTCCGCGATGTTGGATTTACCTGACCCGTTCGGACCGACAATCGCGGTAACATTCCCGGGAAACTCAAACAATGCCCTGCCAGCGAAAGTTTTATACCCGTGCAGCTCCAGAGATCTTAATTTCGGTTTCATCGCAGGGTTGATTTCCAATCTGAAAGATGAAGTTTGATAAGCGCGTCATCAGCCGCCTGTTTGGCAGCAGCCTGTTTGCTGGGTCCTGATCCTGTGCCACAGACATTACCGTTCACAATCACGTCCACCACAAAAAGTTTTGAGTGGTCCGGACCTGAAACATCGCTGGTAGTGTACACCGGAGCCGGGTAACCGTTTCCCTGCGCCCATTCCTGCAACTTGCTTTTGGGGTCCTCATTTTTATGATTGATTAGAATGTCTTCCGCTGAAGTTTCAAGCATAGGATTTATAAATCTTCTTACCCCGTCAATATCCTTTTCCAGGTAGATTGCTCCAATGACCGCCTCAAATGTATCACATAGCAGTCCGGACCGTTCACCTCCACCCGCCTGAATTTCTCCTCTGCCCAGTCGCATGGCTCGGCCCAGTTGAATGCTGCGCGCGAACTCGGCCAGTTGAGCGGTATGCACCAACGCTGACCGCATGCGCGTTAGATCGCCTTCCGGCATTTCAGGATATCTGTTATATAACCAGGCACCCACTACGAAATCGAGTACAGCGTCACCCAGGAATTCCAATCGCTCATTATCTTCAAGGGCTTCGGGATGTTCATTCAAGTAGGAGCGGTGGGTTAATGCCCTGCTCAATAGCAGCATATCAGTTAAGTCCGGCAGGATCCTGGCAGCCAGTTCCTCCGGGGTTTCTCTATTGCAGTCGTTTTCTGAATGATCCAAGCGTATTCTCCTCGAATAAGGAGAGCGCCAACCTCTCTTTTCAGGGGGGTTCGCGGTCACATTATTCACTTACAAGATTGCGTTTGTTTTACTGCCTGAACCTGTCATGATTGCCACGACCGGTTCAGCGAGTTCTATTTTATCATTGAGTAACGGGATAAGGGATAAACAAGAGGTCGGTTCGCAAAAACACCCTGAGCGCGCAGACAGACGGTAAAGTTCCATCAGTTGAGATTCTGAACCCATTAACATCATCCCGTTGTGGTGCTGCAAACGCTTGAGAATCTGCCCTCCTCTTACCGGCCGGGCAACGCTCGTACCCTCCGCCAGAGAAGCGGAAGCGACCACTTCAACCGGATCCAGCTTCTCTTGCCTGTAAGCCTGTA
>DHGL01000004.1:0-21043 GCA_002402725.1 Anaerolineaceae bacterium UBA4799 | reverse complement strand
CCGAGCGCGTGCCAGATCTCGTAGGCAATGGTGGCGATACCAGTTAATCCAAAAGGCATATACGCGTGGCTGGCATACACTTTACCAGTGTTCACAGCTTGCAACACAGCCTCTGCCGCATTGCCCCTTGGTCCGGGGATGCGGTGCACCACCGCTCCGTACATCTCAATTTGCCAGCGCTTAGGTCCGGAAGCCGTTTCCGGGATATATATAGACGCTTTGATCCCCGCTCTGGCGCAGTACGCCGCCAATGATGCGCCAGCATTGCCAGATGAATCTTCAACCACCTCGTTCACGCCACGCGCCAGCAAAAAACTGGTCAACACAGCTGTTCCCCGGTCCTTATATGAACCCGTCGGGTTCTGACTTTCCATTTTCAGATAGGCAGCACGATTTTGAAAACACCACGGCAACAACGCCGTATCACCCTCCCCGAGGGACACTGTCGGCGCACCAACAGGCAATCCCAGAGAGTCTTTGAATTTCCATAAACCCCGGGGCATCACCTCTGGCGGCAACGCGAAGGCGGGAAAATGCGCAAAATCGTAGATACCTCCGCAAAGGCACCGGTAGGGTGTTCCTGCGGATGGATAAGGCTTACCGCATTTCGTGCATATTACAATCCCGTCATCCATGTTCGTAATCCCGTTACCTGATAATATAGCATAGAATCACGACCGCAATCTGCTATAATAACCGGCGTGGACTTTCGAATCGCGGGACATCAGACCGAAGGATACAAGATCAACACGGAGGTTTATTCAGGACCCCTTGATCTCCTCCTCCAGCTCATTGAAAAGGCGGAACTGGATATCACCCGCCTTTCTTTGGCTCAGGTGACCGACCAGTACCTTGAATATATGCATCTCTTGGAGGTACAGAATCCAGCAGAAGTCTCCGCTTTCCTGGTGATTGCTGCAAAGCTGGTACAGATCAAATCCGCCGCGCTGCTCCCTCGCCCGACCATACCCAACCTGCAGGTCGAAGAAGATCCAGGTGAAGCACTCGCCAGGCAGCTCCTCATTTATAAGAAGTTCAAAGACCTGTCCAGGTTCCTTGAAATGCGAGAAGAAGCGGGATTTCACACTTATTTGCGGCTGGACGCGAACCCAGCGGTACAATTCCCATCCAAACTTGACATCAGCGAACTGACACTTGAAGCCCTCGTTCAAGCCGCCCGAGAAGTTTTTTCTAACCCCAATAATCTGCCCCCGTTGAGTGAAGTGGTGTCATCACCACGTTTTACCATCCGGCAAAAGATCAATATCATTCTCGAAACCCTGCAAAAAAAAGGCGCAACGACCTTTCAACAGTTTGTCACAACCAGGTCCAGCCGATTGGAAGTGGTGGTCACCTTCCTGGCGCTACTGGAACTCGTAAAAAGGCATATGATCGGCGCCAATCAAAACCAACTCTTCGGCGAGATTTCATTGCAACCGGAAGGCGAATTAACTACGTTGGATGACCAGGAACTGGAATTTGTGGAATAAACCTGCCTTGTTCACGGTCCAATAACGGCGAGACTGACCTCATCCAGAAGCGCAATATCATCCGGCTTTAACTGCCACCCTAGCGCTCCCAAATTTTGGAATGCTTGAGCGGCGTTTTTTACCCCCGGGATGGGCAATGTGCCCTTTTGGATGCACCAGTTTAGCGCCACCTGCCCGGCTGACTTGCCATCAGCATCATTGCCGATACGGATCATCGTTTTAAGCAAAGGTTGTATCTTTTCCAGGTATGCCCGGTTATATTGGGCTGCCCGTGTTCCAGAAGGTGGATTATCCGGTGTATATTTTCCTGTCAAAATACCCATTGCTAGAGGACTATACGCAATAATTTTAATCCCCTGCTCAAAGCAATACGCCATCAAACCATTATTTTCAATGTGTCGTTCAAGTAAATGGTACTCCAACTGATTTGAAGCCAGCCGCAATCCTCGCTTCTTGAGCGCTTCGTTCGCCGCGATTGTTTGCTCAAGATTGTAGTTCGAAACACCAATTTCTCTGACCATCCCTGCGGCAACCATTTCCGCCATCCGGTCCATCCATGTTTCCACCTTCACTGGCGGCAGCGGCCAGTGCATCTGGTAAAGATCCACCTGTTTCACCTGCAGCCTGCGCAGACTATTGTTAAGCGCGAATCTCAACGACCCATGTAATATCCGCCATGGAAAAGGCATCATTTTGGTCGCGATAACAAATTCTGCATCTTCCTGCGAACAAAGTTCCCCCAGTAGTGTCTCGGCTTTTCCTTGTCCGTAAACTTCAGCCGAGTCAAAAAATCTGATCCCGCCGGCCACACATTCCTTGAAAGCCTGCCGGATATCTGCTTCAGAATAGCCATTCCCATACCCCCAAACGAGTCTATCCCCCCAGGCCCAGGTACCAATTCCTAATTGAATCCCTGTAAAGATAGCACTGGTCTGTGTTTTCTGCATCTCCAACCTCGGTGATAATAAAATGAATTATACCCATTTCGGCCCATGTCAATTGGTATATAATTTACTTGAGTTACTCATTATGTAATTATCGAGGGCATTATGGTTGAACACCTTGAATTTGTGAAGAATTACACAGACCTGTCTACAGACCGGGGTTTTCAGTTTGAATTTAACTGCGCGCGCTGCGATTCTGGCTACCGTACGACTTTCAAACCTTCACTGACCGGTAAATTAAGCGGCGCGTTAGATACCGCCAGCAGCTTATTTGGAGGGATACTTGGTCAGGCGGCCAACATCAGTGAGCGTGTACACACAGCAGCCTGGGAAAAAGCGCACGACGAAAACTTTGCCGATGCAATCAATGAGATAAGACCATATTTCATCCAATGCCCACGCTGCAATTCATGGGTTTGCCGGGAAAAGTGTTGGAACAAGAAAAAAGGCTTATGCAAAGATTGCGCTCCAGACCTGGGGGTTGAAATGGCTGCTGCCCAGGCCTCAAAATCCGTTGATGAAATCTGGGCGCATGCTGCCATGGCTGAAGAAGACAAGAAACTTGGCACTGACTACTGGCGCGAAGGTATCACCGCCACCTGCCCCAATTGTGAAAAACCCCTGGCTGCCAATGCTAAATTCTGCCCGGAGTGCGGTTACGCCTTGAAACCGAAAGACAAGTGCCCACATTGCGGGTCAAAAATTTTCCCGGACGCCAAGTTCTGCGCTGAGTGCGGACAGAAACTTTAAGCACCAACTATAGTTCTCATCAGTAAACCAGCAGTTAATTACTCTGGAAAAGAACTGATTTGGATCATTCATGACAGAGGATGTAACCCCAATACGGCAACAGTATCTGGATATCAAAAAACAATACCCTGACGCGATCGTTTTCTTCCGCCTCGGGGATTTTTACGAAACCTTTGACAACGATGCTCAAATCACCTCGCGTGAACTCGATATCGTTCTCACCTCGCGTAATGTTGCCAAGGGGCAACGCATCCCGATGGCAGGCATTCCTTACCACGCGGCTGAAAATTACCTCGCCCGGTTGATCGATAAAGGTTATCACGTTGCCATTTGTGAACAGGTGGGAGAACAACCCGCGAAGGGAATTTTCCCGCGCGAAGTAGTGCGCGTGGTAACGCCTGGAACAGTGATTGAACCGGGGCTGCTGAAGAGCAACAGGAATAATTACCTGGCGGCGGCGCGCATTGATGATGGACATCTAAGCGTGGCTTACGCGGATATCACCACCGGTGAATTTGCCGTCACAGAAATCGAATCGCAGGATCCTCTAACCGACCTGAGGTCGGAACTCACGCGCCTGGACCCGGCAGAAATATTGTTGCCTGAATCGCTGAAACTCAATGCTGCCTTTTCAGGTCACGTTACCACACTCCCTGATTGGCGGTTTGAAACCTCGCGTTGCCGGGAGACCTTACTACGAGAGATGAAGGTGGCCACTCTAGAAGGATATGGTTTGGAGAATTCCCCTCTCGCCGTACAAACCAGCGGCGCAATTTTGCAATACCTGGAACAAACGCAGCCGGCTGCCTTGTCCATGTTAAAAAGCCTCACCGCCTACAGCACCGGTGAGTTCATGACGCTGGATGTGGCCACCCGTAGAAACCTGGAACTGACCGAGACCATCCGCCGCGGTGAAATCCAGGGGTCTCTGCTTTCAATTCTCGACCACTCGCTTACACCCATGGGACATCGCTGCATCCGCCAATGGGTCAGTAAACCGCTGTTAAGCATTGACAGGATCGAAGAACGGCTGGAGATTGTCTCTGTGTTTCACCAGAATTCGCTGATTCGCGCTGAATTCCGCGCGCAACTGCAGCACCTCGGTGACCTGGAGCGGTTGGCTAACCGCCTCACCGGCAGCGCTGCCCTTCCTAGAGACCTGGCGGGTATCCGCACCATCCTCCAAAAATTACCTGATATCCGCCATACGCTATCACAGGAACATCTGCAGCTAGCACAAAAGTTAACGGGCTTTGACCTTTGCCCTGAAGTGCTCGCTTTGCTGGAACAGTCACTCGCGGATGAACCTCCTGCCACACTGCAAAACACCGGTGTGATTAAAACAGGGTATTCTGAAGAACTTGACAATGTAGTGGAAATGTCAAGCCACGCGCGCGAGTGGATCTCCAACCTGGAAGCCGTGGAGCGCGAAAGGACCGGAATTAAATCTCTCAAAGTCGGCTACAACAAGGTATTCGGCTATTATCTAGAAATCACCCACAGCAACACCTCCCAGGTGCCAGCGGAGTACATCCGAAAACAAACGCTGGTAAACGCAGAACGGTACATCACGCCAGAAATGAAAGAGTATGAAGCGCTGGTATTAAACGCTGAGGAGCGCATCAGGGAGATAGAAAACCGGCTCTTCAAAGAGATATGTCAGCGACTGCTGCCTTATTTACCAGCATTGCTAAATACTGCCCGTCTGCTGGGTGAGCTGGATGTGTTAAGTAGTCTGGCGGAAGTTGCAGCCATACATGGATACATTCGCCCGATTTTAACAGAGGAACCAATACTGAACATAGTAGACGGGCGTCATCCAGTGGTGGAGACGACGCTTCAGGGAGAACGTTATGTGCCCAATGACACGGTGATGGAAACAGGCGAAATCATCCGTATCATCACCGGTCCGAATATGAGCGGTAAATCTACCTTCCTGCGACAGGTGGCTTTGATCGTGCTGATGGCTCAGATTGGTTCTTACGTCCCTGCTGCGAGTGCCACTATCGGTATTGTAGATCGGATTTTTACCCGCATCGGCGCCCAGGATGAGATACACGCCGGGCAATCCACCTTCATGGTCGAGATGATTGAGACTGCCAACATACTCAATCACGCCAGCGGTCACAGCCTGCTCATCCTGGATGAAATCGGCCGCGGCACCTCCACCTATGATGGGCTGTCCATTGCCTGGTCGGTCATTGAATACATCCATAATCACCCCAGGCTGCGCGCCCGCACCTTGTTTGCCACCCATTATCACGAATTAACGCAGTTGAGCGAACTACTGCCCGGCATTCGAAACTATAATGTGGCGGTTGCCGAGAACGGTACCCAGGTGATCTTTTTACACAAGATCGTCCCCGGAGGGACAGACCGCTCTTATGGCATCCACGTGGCGCAACTGGCAGGCATTCCACGCCCGGTAATCTCACGCGCCAGTGAGATATTACAACAACTTGAAGCTTCCTCAGGTTCCACGATTAAAGTGGATGCGGTCCCTTCACAGCAGTTGACGCTCTTCCCGGAAACAAACCCCTTGTTGGAAGAGTTAAAGGCGGTTGATCTCAATACTCTACCCCCCATCGAAGCTTTGAATATCCTCTACGAGTGGCGTAGACGCTTTTTACCACCAGAGGCACAATCTAAATGATCAAATCTGTCAGGTTGAAGTCCAGGTGCGTGTGCCACGCAGGTAGTCTGCGGCGTTCATCCAGTTTTTACCCGCGGGTTTTACTTCCAGCAGCACGAGTTTCCCGTCACTTGTGTTAATGCAAGGATAACCATTCGAGATTTCGCGCCGTCCTGGAATGCCGTTGCCGTGAACCACTTTCGCCCGGCGAACCTTCAACACTTCATCACCTAACAGCACGTACGCGCCAGGCCAATCGATATACGCCCTGACCCTGCGCTCCAGCGCTTCAGCGGGCAGCGTAAAATCCAGTAGCCCGTCTTCCTTGTTGATTATGGGCGCGTAGGTGGCACCTTCCTCGTCCTGAGGGCAAGGCATCAAAATACCTTTCAGATAACCATCCAACGCCTGGAGTAACAAGTTCGCTCCCACACTGGCCAGCCTGCTGGTCAGCGTGATGGCGTCATCCAATGGCTCAATTTTCACGCGCTCCTGTATCAAGACGGGTCCGGTATCTATTCCCGCGTCCATCAGCATGACGCTCACCCCCGTAAAGAGGTCTCCGTGTAATATCGCAGCCTGGATAGGCGCAGCACCGCGCCAACGCGGCAGATAAGAAGCATGCACGTTAATACAGCCCAGCCGAGGCAACTCCAGCACATTCTGGCGGAGTATCCTGCCGAAGGCTGCCACGACGATGAAATCAGGAGCCCAGGCTGCCAGTTGTTCAAACACGCCCGGGTCTTTCATCTTATCCGGTTGAATAACCGGGTAACCGAGTTGTTCCGCCAATATTTTAACCGGTGGCGGAGTTAACTTCTTTCCCCGCCCTGCGGGCTTATCCGGTTGGGTCACTACACCACACACTTCATAACGAGTTCCTAAAGCATGCAGGATGTCTACCGCGAATCGCGGAGATCCCATAAACACGGTTTTATTGGTCATGTGTATGATTTTAACATAAGCAGACATCCGGCAGCGTAACCTTTGACAGAACCTTTGGCAGCTTAACCTTGCTGAAATGTAATAGAATTACCCCATGGAAACGCGCGCACGGGTTCAAATGGAAATGACCATGGCCATCGCTGCGAGGAATCAAGGCAACGAAGGCATGGCCAGGGTATGCGCCCGCCGCGCTGCTGGTATCGTGGTCAGAGATTACCTCGATAGGCATGAAATAGACGCGGCAGGCTTGAACAATTTCGAGATTCTGGTTGATAAAGGTATTCGGGAAAATTTACCAGCAGCGGTCATTCCTCTCCTTGAGAACCTGTCCATGCGGGTCGATGAGAACTACACCCTGCCAGCGGAGATTGACCTGCTTGCTGACGCTGAGACGGTTATTCAGATTCTTTTTAAGGAGACCCTACAACATATGGAAAAGAACCAGGCAAAGATAAAAATGTATGGCACTGCCTGGTGCGGCTCTACAAAACGCGCCAGGCGGGTATTTGAAGAGGAAAAGATCGAATATGAATGGATCGATATTGACCATGATGAGACCGCGGCTAAATTCGTTGAAAGCGTGGCGAACGGTTTCCGCAGTGTCCCGACAATCGTCTTCCCTGACGGGTCGATCCTTGTGGAACCCTCCACTTATCAGTTGAGAGAAAAACTGGGGTTATAAGCGGTCAATCAGACCGTCTGCGCAACAGCCAGACCAAAAAAGCGCCGGTGAATAACCCGATACCCACCGCTATAAGTCCTAATTTCCGACGGCCGTTTTCTAAAAGCACTGCTGGTGTACGGGTCAATCTAAATTTAAGAGAATCCACAAATTCCGGATCTGGCGTTACCGGTTCCAGAAGGCGGGAGAGTCTTTCCTCCAATCTCCATAAACTATGTTTCCCGTTTTGTTCCATACCATATTCCATATTCCATACCCCTTATAGATGATTCATTGTATCATTCCCGCTGACCAGCTTCAATTCCTCGCGCAACGAAATCAGCGAGCGGTGATAAAGACTCTTAATGGCCCCTTCGGTACGCCCCATGATGACCGCGATCTGGCCGTTTGAGAGGTTCTCGAGGAATTTAAGCAGGAGGAGTTCCTGGCGGTCAGCCGGTAATCGCCGAATGGCTTTCAAGAGCAGTTCCTTTTCCTGGTTTATTTCAATGGTGCGCTCAGGCAGTTCGCCGAGATGAGGAAGCTCAATATGATCATCCAATGAAACCTCCCGCCTGCGGTGTTTATCACGGTACCAGTTGGCCGTCAGGTTATGAGCGATGCGGTAAAGCCAGGCGGTAAAAGGAACTCCTTTTTCAACATAATTATTAATGTGCGCAAACGCGCGATGGAAAACTCTCGCGGTCAGGTCCTCAGCATCTTCTTCTGAACCGATTCGATAGTAGATGTAGTTATAGATGCGCTTGACATTCTGTTCATAGAGGTAACTGAACGCTTCTGAATCGCCACAGCAGGCAAGTCGTACCGCATTGCTGTCTGTTATGGGTTCTAATGGCGCAACTTCTAGTTTCTTCAATAATTAAACCCTTCTAGAAAGAATCGGTTTCACCTTCCACTCATTTTACCGCAATTGCTGCTTTGACCGCAGCGTATGCATCCAAAATACCGGCTCCGCTCTCATTCTGAGCATTCAGACAGCCTGAAAGTTCCCCCACGTATGGTTGCGCGCTCTCTTTGAGGATTTGCCTGGTTAATGTGATTTCTCCGATGAGCTCTGGATTAGCTGACCACATCAATGCCACCACCCCGGTCACATGCGGCGCAGCAAAAGATGTGCCACTGCTGATGGTGTAGGTTCCTCCTGGCGCGGCAATCAACACGTGATCACCAGGCGCCAACAAGTCAGGTTTAATGCGCCCGCTTCCATCAACAGTTACCGGGCCTTTGCTCGAGAATGCTGAAAGCTCTCCTGCCTTATCAACTGACCCGACGGAAAAAACCTGCTCGTAAAGGGCTGGCGGGTCGGTGATCGTAGAACAGCCGTAATACCCGTTATTCCCGGCGGAAACGGACATAAAAATTCCCGCAGCCTCCAGAATTTCAACTGCTGGTTTGAAAATTGCTGCGTCGCAGCCTTCAACCCTTGGACAGCCCCATGAATTATTCACGACCATCGCTCCTAATTCAGGCTTTCCATGGAAAAACGGGTCACCCCCCTGTGGATAAGGAGCAAACATGAACTGCATGCAATCTAAGTAAAGCGCCGGGTTTCCCAGGTTCCTCCCCAGGTTGGCACAGGCCATCCATTCAGCTTCAGGTGCAATGCCGCGAGTCGTTCCGACGATGAGTCCTGTAGTACCTGTGCCGTGTCCACCTGTATCACTGGGTGCCACAGTATGGTTCCAGGGGTCCAACCAGTTGTAATCATTGCTGCCTTTGGCGCCGCGGTAAGAATCCGCTACTTCAGGGTGTGTACCGTCCACACCTGAATCGGTCTGCCCGATGATGATGCCATCCCCATAAACGCCCAGTTCTTCGTGAACCTGCGGCAGGTTGATCATTTTCAGGTTCCACAAGGAATCCTCAGGCGGGATAGTTACTTCTCCCTTTACCTGCGGGATGGGTTGAGGGAGTGGCCGTAAGCGCGGACTGTCGAGTACCCGGTCGACGCCAACCATTTTTCCAAGATTACCCTTCATCAACCAACCCGAATTAACTTCCAACCCATTTACCAGATAATATGCCGTGTATTCGATACGCCGTTTATCAAGTTTTTCTCTCAAAGCTTTTTGTGTGGTCACAGCGGTATCCGTTAGCGCCTGGTAAAGAGTCTGCTTCTTCTCAGCGAGAGAATCTATTTCATCGTATCGGGTTGGATTGACCTGCTCCTCCATAATAACAAAAACACGGTCACCATAAAAACCTGGTTGTCCAGCAGTGAAGTACAGGACCATGAATTCCACCAGGCTTAGTACCAGCAGCACAGTGTTGATGCGTTTATCCAGGTTCATCCGTTCTATTTGCTTGATGAAAATCAATATCACCACAGCGAAAGCGATGAGAAAAATCAGCGTGTTCCAGCCTGCCCGATTTGCCCAGTAGAATACTTCTTCGCCGGTCCCAGATATGATCAACGCCAGTTCATCCATATCGAAAAATGCCAACGGCAGCGCGAGCAATAAGCCTGAAACAATACCTGTGGCGAGCCTGCCATGATGCTTCCGGTTACGGCCGGCTGCGGATAGGGCTGCCAACAACCATCCAGAAGCGGGAACCGAAAGGCTGAGCACAATTTGAGACCCGTTCTGACTGAGCCCGCTGACGACGATGAACAAAAAAACCATCAACGTAAAACCGTCAAACAGGTAATCGCTCCTGCTCACAGGGCTACCGGGAGGTTGGGTCTTATCAAAATAATCCGGCATGACCGCCTGAACTACGAATACCGCAAAGGCTACCCCTAGAAGCAGCGCGGAGAGCATGTCAAGCGAGGAACCAAGCGCGCCCCATAATACCCAGGGCGTCGCGATGGCCATGCATACTAAAAGGCTGGTTCCGGTCAGTCCTGATCGGGGTAATTTCTCCAATCCGCTATCCTGCTTTTTTCTTAATAGGAACAATAGCAGGGTCAGTAGTAATAATGTGGCACTGAGAAGTAAATTGGATTGAACCTGTGCGGTAAGATAGAGAAATTTGGCCGGTACAGAAAGTAACACGAAAGCTGCCGCCACTGTCCACAGGCGCAGCATCAATTTCACACGCGGAACCTTCACACCGAAGTACAAGGCCAGCAAGGGGATAAACAAGAAAAAACCGCAAACCAGGTTCACCAACCAGCGTCCATCGTTGATGCCGGTATCAGCTTCAAACATGCTTTGTTCAATGGACCAGCGGAGGAAAAGGTTGACCCCGGTCAACGACATTACCCAAATGACGATGAAAACAACCAACACGATCGTTCCAAAGCCCCTGGCTTTTTTCAGGCTGTAATCCAATTCCGGAGGTAGTTTGATTGTATTTACGGACATAGTAGCACTCTCAATTTCAGATATCACTCCCTAATAACCGACGCTGTTGCCGAATGAATCATTATTATAAGGGTTAATCGTCCGAATAATGCCTGTTTAAGTACACTTTGAGACAACGACACCCGGAAAGGTTGATCTTGAATCCCTTTTTTTTCAAATTTCGTATTGCGGCTTGACCCCCTGAATGGTTAAGGCTAAAATAATCCTGTCAAAATTATTACGATAACGAACCTGATAAAAAGATCATTCTGTTGGATTGGTTACTGAGAAACGAATGACTCGATATTACACACATCTAACCACCCGCGGATGCTTGCCTGGTCAACATCTGGAGGTGGTTTTTTATGTTTTATCACACATTACAATAAGGAGAAAAACATATGTCTGACCGTCTCGTGCGAGGAACCCTGGCTGAGATCGATCCCGCGGTTTTTAACCTCATAGGCTATGAAGTCGAAAGGCAGTTCCGTAAGCTTATCCTCATCCCTTCTGAAAGCACTGCTCCGCAGGCAGTGCGTGAACCTCTGGCATCGGTTTTCCAAAACCTGTATGCTGAAGGCTATCCGGATGAGGAAACCCGCTTGATGAGCGAAAGCGAGATACTAGACTATCCCGCACGCTTATCCTATTACCGGCGTTACGCTGACCCTCGCTACTACAAGGGAGTCGAGTACGCAGATGTGATCGAAGCGCTCGCACGGCGCCGCTGCGCTGAGGTATTTGCCACCGATAGGGTCAGCGCGGACCAGCTTTTTGTCAATATCCAGGCGCTCTCAGGCGCTCCGGCCAACAATGCTGTGTACCATGCACTAATTGAACCAGGCGATACCATCCTGGGCATGAACCTGCTGCATGGCGGACACCTGACCCACGGTTCATCCGTGAACCGCTCCGGAAAACTTTACAAGGTCGTACATTACAACGTAGATCCTGCGACCGAGCAGATAGACTACGAAAAGCTGGAAGTTCAGGCGAAGGAAGTGCAGCCGAAGGTGATCATCTGCGGTTATTCCTCTTACCCCTGGATTCCTGATTGGGCGCGCTTCCGTGCCATCGCCGATACAGTTGGCGCCTACCTGCTGGCGGATGTATCGCACATCGCCGGCTTGATAGCTGGAAAAGCCATCTCATCCCCGGTCGGTCATGCCCATGTGATTACCTTTACTACACACAAAACGCTTTGCGGACCGCGCGGCGCCTGCATTCTCACCACAGATAGCACGCTGGCGAAGAAAATTGACAAAGCAGTATTCCCGGGTGAACAGGGTGGACCTCACGTGCATGTGTTCGCCGCCCTGGCCACGACATTTAAAATCGCCGCCACCACTGAATTCCAGCAGTTGCAGAAACAGATCATCCAAAACTGCAGCACTCTCACTGCTCAACTGCAAGCCCGCGGCTTGCGCATCCCGTTCAACGGAACAGATTCCCACCTGGGCAACATCGATTGCAAAACTATCGTTGGGCCTGACGGAACTCACCTGAGCGGTGATATGGCCGCCCGCATCCTGGATATCGCAGGAATTGTACTCAACCGCAACACCATTCCCGGTGATAAAACCGCCCTTAACGCGTCCGGCATCCGTTACGGCACACCCTGGATGACCCAGCGCGGTTTGACACAAGAAAATATGCTTGAAGTCGGCAACATCATCGCTGACATCCTGCAAGCGATTACACCTTATACCATTGAGATGCGTAAAGGTCCTTCACCGCGCGCCAAAGTAAATTTTGAGACTCTTGAGAAAGCCAAGCTCAGCGTCCGTAACCTGTGCGCCAACGCCGGTGTTGACCTGGCCCACGGTCGCAGCGGTTACCCGCATTTTTATTACCTCGATGATAAACCTCAAGGAAAAGGGGGAATGGTTGCGCTCGACCTCAAAGGTGAACGCGTCCAGTATTTTGTGAATTATTGTTTTAGCTCAAATGTGGAAGAGTTGAAAGATGGATTGGCCCAGCCAACTTCGCTCGTCACCCCGATGCGGGAAATAAAAGGGTCACTTACCCGTGTGGACAAGAACCTTTACAGATTTACTTTCAAGTCAGATGACTTCGGTCTGGCCGCGACCTTCCTGCGCGCCCTGTCTGATGGGTACATCGCTTTTGATAACGACCTCCCTGCGCGCATCCCCGGTCCCGTTTTGGTCGAGGAATCTGAGATTGTCTCATCAACGGTCAATACGGGAAATGAAGTAGCCAATGAGAAACCCTGGTTTATAGGAAGAACCAAATCACAAGGCACGGCACTACCAGCTTTCAAGTGGGAGGATAAGAACAGCGGCGAGCTCTTCCGCACCCCGCTTTACGAAGACCACAAAAAAATGGGCGCCAAACTCATCCCCTTCGCCGGGTGGGAAATGCCGGTTTGGTATACCTCGGTAGTTGAAGAACATCTCGCCTGCCGAAACGCAGCGGGTCTTTTTGATGTGGCGCACATGGGTGTGTTCCAGGCGGAAGGTGCTGACGCAGCCCTGTTCCTGGATTCCGTCTGCGGCAATGATATTGGCACGTTGGAGGTTGGTGAATCTTGCTACACGCATTTCCTTGACCCTGATGCCAATGTAATCGATGATACCCTGGTATACCGCCGCAGTACCAATGAATACCTTGTCGTGGTTAACGCCTCGAACGATGCAAAAGACTGGGCCTGGCTGAACGCCGTCCGCAAAGCTGAGGTGGCGGTGGATTACAACAGCCCATGGATCAAGTCCTTCGGACGAGGGGTGACTTTGCGCAACTTGCGCGATCCCCGTGAAGGCGCGGATATGCGCGTGGATATTGCGCTGCAAGGACCCAAATCACGCGAAATCCTGCTGGCGCTGGGTTGCGATGCCGCCACGCAGAAAAGGGTAAAAGCGCTCAAGCGCACCGAACTGTGTGAAGCGGTGATGGGCGGATACGACCTGGTTGTCTCGCGCACTGGCTACACCGGCGAAAAAATGGCCTTTGAACTTTTCGTCCACCCGGAAAAAGCCTCAAGGCTATGGAATGACTTGATGAAGATTGGTGAACCTTTAGGCCTCAAACCCTGCGGGCTCGGGGCCAGAGACTCGCTGCGCACAGAAGCCGGTCTCCCGCTGTACGGCCATGAGATGGGTGGCGAACGCAACCTGGGTGTGGCTGAAGCCGGCTTCGGCTCATACGTAAAAACCTACAAACCCTGGTTTATTGGAAGAGAGTCTTTCATTAAAAGAGAACATAATAGAAAAGGAGTTGTTGTCCGTTTTCGCTTCCCTGAAAAAGGCGTGCGTATGGCGCATAACAGTGACCCGGTTCTGGACGAGAAAGGCAGGGTCATCGGTTATGTTACCAGCTGCGCAATCGATAAGGATGGTTTACTCACCGGTCAAGCCTATATCGAGACCAGATACGCAGTTGAAGGCACCGCCATCTTTATTTTCCAGGGAGCACCTTCACAGGCAGCCAAAGCACCTTCGCAGTTGAATCCGGGTGACCGGGTGACGCTACCCACCCGGGCAACCGTTGAGAGTCGTTTTGCCAGGTTATAAAGCTGTAAAAAAATCTAAAAACCAAGAGGAAAAAATGCACACAAAAATGCAGACACCGTGGGAATTCCGCTACTCGCAGCGCACACAGCGCATGAAAGCATCGGCCATACGGGAACTTCTCAAGGTAACAGAACAACCAGACATTATCTCGTTCGGGGGTGGCTTCCCGGCACCAGATGTGTTTCCGGTTGAAGAGTTCAAGAAGGCGTGTAACTACGTCCTCGAGCACAAAGGCGCTGAAGCACTCCAGTATGGAGGGACGGATGGTTATGTTCCCTTACGGGAAATGATTCTAAGACATAGCATAAACTTGGGAATAAATGTCAATATTGGCAATATTCTCATCACCAGCGGCTCGCAGCAGGCGCTCGACCTGTTAGGCAAGATCTTCATCAACCGCGGTGACCGCATCCTGGTGGAATCTCCCACCTACCTCGGCGCACTGCAAGCGTGGAACGCGTACGGGGCTGAGTATATTACTGTCCCGGTTGACGAATATGGAATGATCACCGAGAAGCTGGAAGAAGCATTGCGCATAGGTCCAAAGTTTATCTATGTGCTGCCGAACTTTCAGAACCCCACCGGCACAACTCTCTCTTTGGAAAGACGGAAGAAGTTGATTCAACTGGCGGACCGTTACGGCGTGCCGATTGTTGAGGATGACCCTTATGGGCAATTGCGCTATGAAGGCGAGGATTTACCCGCGGTAGAACTGTTGGACTCGCAAATGCGCGTTCAAAATGGCACATACACCGGCAACGTCATATATCTGAGCACATTCTCCAAAATCCTGGCTCCGGGTCTACGGTTGGCCTGGGTTATCGCCCCGCATGAGGTCATCGGCAAACTGGGGCTGGCAAAGCAGGGCTGCGACCTGCACACATCCACCTTCAACCAGATTATCGCGCACGAGGTTGGCCAGCACGGCTTTATAGACCGCCATATTATGGTCATCCAAAAGGCCTATCGTGAACGCCGCAACGTCATGCTCGATTCACTCGAAGAGCACATGCCTGAAGGAGTAAAATGGACCAGACCCCAGGGAGGACTTTTTCTGTGGTTGACCTTGCCAGAACAATTTGACACGACGGATATGCTCCCGGAAGTAATTGAAGAAAAGGTGGCTTATGTACCCGGCGAGTTCTTCCACCCGGATGGTAGCGGCAAGAACACGATGCGTCTGAATTTTTCCTTTTGCTCACCAGAAAGGATTAACGAAGGTATTGCCAGGTTAGGCAAGGCGTTTAAGAAAAAACTAGCGTAGAGAAAAAGAGCGGGTTCAGGGATTCTGAACCCGCATTTTATTTAATGCTGTTTCCACAGTTTAAAATCTTTGAGGATTGAACCACCTAGAAACTCCAGTAAAAGCGAATTATCGGGGATCATGCTGGTTTCAATGGGCAGGAACCATTCTAGGAAAGCCAAAAGTCGTTTTGCTTCTACATATTCTTTAGTACCATATGGAACCTGGCGCAATAAGGGCTCAGCGTAAAGGCGCAGGGCTGATAGTTCATACACCAGCGCGGAGTTGAACAATTTATCGGCGTTCTCCTGATACGGGAAAATGTATTCCTTTTCCCCGTGCTGTACGGATTCCCAACGGGAAATAGTTTCCTGGGCTGTGTATCCCCGTTCACGCGCATCTCTCACGATGCGCCGCAGCAGCCGGGTATCAGTAGTGGAAATGCGATTGTAGCGATCCAGGTTGAGTTGGGTCAGGCAGGAGGCGTATATCTTGTAGGTCGACATCGGATCGATCTCTGGCAGCAACCGCGGATTTAAGCCATGGATGCCTTCAAGAATGATCATCTGGTCTGGACGCAGTTGAACCTCGTCCCCTTCTAACCGTTTGCCGGTGTGAAAATCATACCTGGGCAATCTTACCTTTTCACCATGAATGAGGCGCTTGAGGTGATCTGATAGCAGATACGTATCCATGGCACCCAGTGACTCGAAGTTGTAATTCCCTGATTCATCTTTGGGTGTTAATTCACGGTCTACAAAGTAATTATCCATTTCCAACGGGAAAGGCGAGAAACCCTGCGCCAGTAATTGGACAGACAAACGCTTTGAAAATGTCGTTTTTCCTGAAGATGAAGGACCGGCGATAAGAATGATGCGCGCTTCT
The DNA here is from genome assembly GCA_002402725.1 of Anaerolineaceae bacterium UBA4799. Next base: position 4,655 of record DHGL01000004.1, on the reverse strand, counting down.
TCGGATTTCTCCGCGATAGATTGAGATATATCAATGATTTGCAGGTCATGCAGCGCTTCAGAAACCAGGATGATCTCCCGGATATTGCCAGCTTCGATGGAAGCGTTCAACGCGCCAACCGACTCGATCCCCAGGCGCTGCAGCCAGTTTCCGTACTGCCTGAACGTGCTGAGCAGCTTGGGGTAACTGGGCATGGGAGTTAGTTGTTTGGGAGAATCCCGCCTCGGGAAGCGCAGCACAAATCCCTCACCCATCTGTTGTAACGCGAACCATTTGAGGTAACCGGTGGAAGGAACCATGTACCCGTGGTGATAATCGCGGTGGTCACCCAGGCGGTACAAAACCAGGTACTCTTTCTGCCGGTATTTGAGAAGTTGGACTTTGTCCTTTAGGCATTTTGATTCGAAGTAAGCGATAACCTCGTCCAGGGGAACCAGTTGACGCTCGAATGAAATATCTGCCTTCACCAGTTCGCGCATTCGCTGCTCAAGCCGGGTAAGTTCTCCATGGACAAGCTGGTTTCCCTTGTTCACCTGGCAGTAATACCCACCGGCGGAAACTGAATGGTCAAGCGTCATCAATCTGTCAGGGAAGAGCTCTTCAAAGGCGGCTTCGAGCAGGAAAGTGATTGAGCGCCGGTAGATCCTGGCGCCATCGTCGTCTTTCATCGTTATCAACCGCACGCGCGCGTCCATCTCGATCGTAGCGGTCAGCTCTTTAAGTTCTCCGTTGACTACTGCCCCCATGATTGGAGGGTTATCCCACTCCGGGAGCATTTGAAGAAGTTCTGCCAGTGAAGCGCTTCGTTTACCGGTATAAACACGCCCGTCAGGCAGGACGATTTCGATCGTTAACCTGGGAGAGTTGACTTTCAGATGACCATTCAGATCGGAATCTGCCATGCAATCGCTACCTTTTTTTCCTTGTTAATTCCCTCAAATTTGAATTATCCAACAAGAACGGATTTCTATTTTACCATGCCGCGAAAATCGCGCATACATACAAGGCTCGCGCCAAGGCTCGCGCCAATACGGTGTAAGCTGATCAATATAAAACACCGGAGTTTTTAAAATCCTCCGGTGGTTCGTAATGTTAATTGACAAAAGGCTAACCGAGCTTCAAGACCACCCCTTGCCTTGAGAGCAAATGCTCCATGTGGAGCGAATTGTCCCCCAGGGTTGCCAGACACGAGCCAAAGAGGACTTTTACTGCCCGGGTGGATATTCCAGCGTTGGTTATATCAATATCCTGATTACGTTCTTTAGAACCCGCATTGATGACCACAAGGTATGTCTCCCCTTCATACTGACGGAGGTAAGCGATTACATCCTGGTCAGAGGTAATGCTCTTGTAACTTCCTCGCCGCAGCGCCGGGTGAGAATTGCGCAGGTGAATCAGGTCTTTCATGTACGTGCGCAATTCCTGGTTCCAACGTGATTCTTCCCAGGGGAAGGACTTTCGGCATTCAGGGTCGGGTCCGCCATCCAGACCGATCTCATCACCGTAATAGACACAAGGCGCGCCGATATAAGTAAATATGAAAAGGTAAGCCAGTCGCAAAGCGCTTTCATCCCCGCCAGCCGTGGTGAGGAAACGCGGGGTATCATGGCTGTCCAGCAGGTTGAGTTGCGCATAATTGATTTCAGGGTCATAAAGATTCAGCAAATAATCAATACGGTCGCCGAATTCTGCAGCGTTGAACGGGCGCATCACTTTATGCAGCCCACCGATGCGGTACGCGTACTCAGGCATTTTCTCACCGATTAGCCAACCCATCAGCGCGGCGCTTACCAGGTAATTCATTACCGCGTCAAACTGATCGCCTTTCAGCCAGCGTTTGGACTCTAGCCATATTTCGCCGACGATGTAAGCTTCAGGGTTAACAGCCTTTACTCTGCGGCGGAATTCCTGCCAGAAGGCATCGTCATCAATCTCCGCCGGTACGTCCAGCCGCCAGCCATCCGCGCCAAAACGGAGCCAGTGCTCAGCGGCTTCGAAGATGAACTCTCTGACCGCCGGGGTTTGGGTGTTGAGCTTGGGCAGCGCGGGCAGGTTCCACCAGGCGTTGTATCCGATGGCTTTGTATGAACCAACGCCGCTGTTCAATTGCTGTTGTTCCCTTTCACCGGGGTACGCCCCCCACGGCTTATGCCGTTTCAAACGCTCCGGGTCGAACTGAAACCAATCCACATAAGGCGATCCCTCACCATTCTCGAGCACGTGATGAAACTGCCAGAACCCGCGGCTGGCGTGATTGAAGACACCATCTGGAATAATGCGTATACCTCGGGCATGAGCAGCATCCAACAGCTCCCTGAAGGCTTCGTCACCGCCTAGCAGCGGGTCAATTCTGAAATAGTCATAAGTGTGATAACGATGGTTGGATGCTGAAGCGGTAATGGGATTAAAGTAAATGGCGTTTATTCCCAAATCTACCAGGTAATCCAATCGTTCGATGACGCCGTAAAGGTCGCCGCCTTTAAAACCATAAGGATTGGGCGGGGTATCCCAGGGTTCCAATTTCACCCCATCGCGCCTGACCCGTTCACTTTTCGCAAAACGGTCCGGAAATATCTGGTAAAAAACCGCGTCTCTGAGCCAATCAGGAGTCTGTATCGCCATGTAAACCTTCCTCCATAACCTTAATGTGTAATTTTCGCGAAAACCGCGTCATTTTCTCACAGAATTCAATAGTTGACAACGTAACAAAACTCACCTGTGAATAGAGACCCTGTTGGTGTAATCTGACCTGCAGGTGCTAACGTTCTACTTCACCATCAGGATGGGTATTTGCGGCATATCCTTCTCGGAAAGCGTGTCTATGGCGGCTTTGGAACTGGTATAGGTGCTCAAGAAATCTTCCTGTGTGCCCTCACCCTCTACCGGCCATGCCAGGTCGATGATGCGGGTGTGATTGGTATCATCCGGAGCGCCACCGAATTTCCATTGGGCAGCGGTCTGCTGTACATCCCTTACCCGCCATACGCCGGTCGATGGGTAACCCTCCTGTCCCAGTACCACCGCGGTGTATCCCCATTCAGCCGGGTCGCCATCGCCTAGAGCTTCCTTCGGCACGCGCAAAGTCACTGCCTGCCTGGCAGGATCAACGATGATCTTATAGGATGTATTCTGCTGCTTGGGTTCAGCAGTGGTGGGGTCAGGTGCGTAAATCCCGTAATTCCAACCCTCTGCCCAGACCACGTAATCCCAGCCATTACCCTCAGTTAAGGATGCGTTACGCCCAGGCAATAACATGCGATTACCCGTACCCTTTCCGGGGTCCTTATCGATATAAACATCCATAGTCTGCAACGATAAATTAATGCCCGAACCCCAGGGATTGGGTAGCGGACCAAAGAATTTGAATGAGAAGATCACATTCTTCGCGTCTGTGGCGACCGTGAAAGTATCAATATCAAAGTTTTGAGCTGAGAAAACACCATCGGTCGGGTAGGTGTATGTACCAGGTCCATGGTCATCCCCTTCAGGGTCTTTCACCTCGAGTACCAGTTCTGATAACCCCAGGTCCGGCAACACGATCTGAGCTGGACCAGTGAGCGGCACAAGCTGACCATCCGGTTGAGCAATAATGACTACACGAATATCATCACCTGCCGCCAGGTCCCCTAATGAGGTCAATGGTAAAGCCAGTTCCAGCATGCCCTCTTCCAACACACCTGTTGCCTTCAGTGTGGAATTTAACTTCCAATTTCCTGCAGCCACCTCATAACCGTTCACTACTCCGGCGTTGTATTCAAAAAGGTGGCTGGCGGCAATTCCTAACAACAGGCTGTCCGGAGCGTCGGTTGTCAGTGCGAAGGGGTGACTGGCCGTGGCGCTGGGAATGTTCATGTAAATACCAATGCTTTCAGGTTCATCCATTGCCTTATCAAGGTCCAGGCGTAAGTATATGTTCTTTGCGTCCATGGTGTAATACAACTTTTCCACCACGCCTTCTCCATCCGCTGGATAAACCGCAGCGGTCGCCCATTCTTTTTGATCGCTCTTGCCATCGATCACAGGAGTGGCTACGCCTTGATAAGCCTGAACTGGTTGTTCAGGTTTTTTGGGGATGATCGGCACGCTGACGAAAGTAGGAACGGGTTCCCCCAGGGATTCGTACACCTTGGCAAGTAATGCACGGAATCCTGCATCGAAGTATTCATCCACCCCTGAGTCCTGGTCGGCGCCGTACCACCAAAACCAGTCAGACCCTTCAGCGAGGTACATGTAATCCTGCGCGGTGGCGATAGCTTCAGCAGAGGCTTGCTTCGTCTTGCCAACATCATATTTCGCCAGGAATTCGCGTGTTTTCCCCAGGTAGTTCCAGGCGGTCTTTTCTTCGGTTTCGCCGATCCAGGTATCATAATTCGGGCTGAACCAGGCGCCGGGGAACAGGGTCTCCAGTTCACGCTGCTTGGGAAACAGCTCGAGGTATTCAGATGGCGTTACCATCTTGATGGTTTCGCTGTCGTTCAGCATCTGGTACATGGCGTTAAGGAACTCCTTGCCATCATTGGGATAATACTCCCAGGCGTTCTCGCCATCCAGAACGATGGAGACGATATGAGGTCCTTTAGCCTTTTGCTCTTTTAGCTGGAGACGGATATTTTCAAGTCGCTGCATCAGGTCAGCTGCCGCTTGCTCACCTGGAG
>DHGL01000019.1:4143-4925 GCA_002402725.1 Anaerolineaceae bacterium UBA4799 | reverse complement strand
GCCTGGGCGACCCTGTCCCCAAGAATGGTCTTGCCCCAGTCAAATTCATGGTTGCCGAAAGTGGCAGCATTGTATCCGAGGGCGTTGAATGCCGCGATGGTCGGTTCGCCATATTGAATGTTGGAAAGCAGGCTGCCCTGCATCTCGTCACCAGCATCCATTAAGAGAACATTTCCCGCGCCTAACGCAGTGCGTTGGGCATTAACCACCGCAGCCAACCGCCCAAGTCCGGGGTTGCTTGAGCTACCTCCGGATTTCCATTCCAATTGACCATGAAAGTCATTGGTATGAAGAATGGCGAAGGTGACGTTGCTTGCCGGCGCAGCCTTGGCGGCCTGCGGCAGCAGTCCCAGCACCATCACCAGTACGGTGATCACTGTTAAAATCTGCCAGGCGTATTTTGTCTTCATGTGTCATCCTCTTTATGCAAAATAGTTTTACCGGACCGACTGCCCCGCGAAAAACAGGGCAAAACACATCCAACTATTCAAGACCGATCTTCCGGGGGTGAGGATGCTGGTGGAAGGCGTGCCGCTGACCGATGTATTCCCGCCGGTTCGGTTTTAACCTGCGGCTCCTCCACGAGATAACAATGCCGGAAAAGCGATGTCAGACACTTACGCAATTAAGCGAACTGATCCCTCCTCCCCGGCATTATCGCCAGTTTGAAATTTAATTATTGATTGCAGAAGATATTAAGATTATGTATTAAATCAGGTGTAAAGTCAATCAAATGCGGAATTTTTAAGGATACGGACCGGCAGGATTTTTCCCCGGTATCA
>DHGL01000019.1:3835-4055 GCA_002402725.1 Anaerolineaceae bacterium UBA4799 | reverse complement strand
TGTGGCGATGCTCATGGGTGACCGGTGCGTGCGCGTGGGTGTGGGTGTGATCCTCTGAAACCGCCAGCACCGCGCCCAGCAGCATGATGAAAAGCGCGGCGAAGAAGAGCAGTGAGAGCGATTCCCGCAGGATCAGCCAGGAGAGCGCCATGCCGATGAACGGCGCTGCGGCGTAGTACGCGCTGGTGCGCGCGGCTCCCAGGTGCCGCTGCGCTTTTAC
>DHGL01000019.1:0-3744 GCA_002402725.1 Anaerolineaceae bacterium UBA4799 | reverse complement strand
TAATGGAGAGCTTGCGCGTGGTGTTATTCTCCAACCCCCAGCACAGGCTGGCACCCAGCACCAGCAGCGCGCCGGTGGAGAAGGAGAGGGCGGAGAGGTCGTTAAGGCTGAGCAGCACGCTGGCGGCGGTGATGAGCGCGATGGCCAGCCACATGCGCCTGCCGATCGCCTCGCGGAAGAGCACCAGGGCGAAGAAGGCGGTGGCAGCGATCTCGAAGTTGCCGAGGAGGGAGGCGGTGGCGGCGCTGGCGCGGCTGAGCCCCAGCATGAGCAGGATCGGCGCGGCGATATCGAGCAGCACCATCAGCAGGATGTAAGGCAGTTCCTCGCGCGATAAGCGCGATTCGCGCGCCTCGCCGGAATTTTTGCGCCGCAGCGCGCCCAGCGCCAGCATGCCCGCACCGGCGCCCAGGTAGAGCAGCGCAGCCATAAACAGCGGGTCGACGCGCGCCACCAGCAGCTTGGCAGCCGGGGCGTTGAGCCCGAAGAGCAGCGCGGCGAGCAGGGCGTACAGAACGGGGTGAAGGGTGGAGCGGCCTTTGAAAGACATAGATGAGTGATTTTACCGCAATGCCACGGAGTCCGCGGTCAATCTTTATAGTTTAATTGACTATATGTTCTTATTATAGTTATATCTTCTATATGTTCGTATTATAGTTTTATTGTCTATATTTGTGGTATAATGAGGACAAAGCTAGGAACAAAAGGTCCCATCATGAACGAGGCTCAAAACAATCCGCGCGCGGTGCTGACCGGCGACATCATCAACTCGTCGACCCTGAACCAGCAGGAACGGCAGGGGTTGTTCGATACCTTTCCCAGGCTGTCTGCGCTGCTGCGCGACCGCTACCCGAATGAGATCTACACCAGCATCAGCAATTTTCGCGGCGACGGCTGGCAGCTGGTCGTCGATCACCCTCCCAAAGCGCTGGAGATCAGCCTGTTCGTGCGCACCTATATCCGCTTTACCATCACGCAAAAGAAGATCGATTCGCGCATCGCTATCGGAATTGGCGGGGTGGATTTCATCCCGGAGGGCAACGTTTCGGCGGGGTACGGCTCGGCGTATACAGTTTCCGGCCACCTGCTCGAGGCGTTGGGCGCGCATGAACGCATGGCGCTGGGGTTTTCGATGGATCAACCGTCCATCGCGCACGGCGCGGCGGTCATGCTGGTGGAGCTGCTGGACGACATCATCAGCGCGTGGGGAACCAGCCAGTGCCAGGCAGTGTTCTGGGCGCTGCAAGGGCTGACGCAAACCCAGATCGCGGAGCGCTGGCTGCCAGCGCCGATCACGCAGCCATCCGTTTCCAACAACCTTAGCCGCTCTTCCTGGTCGAGGATCACGAAAAGCCTGGTATTCTTTGAAGAGTTGATGAATCATCTGCAATCCTAGCACCCATGGGTGCCGCAAATTTTCGCCTTAATCCCTGTACCCCGGAGACGCCGATGCTCGACCAAGTCCTGTCTACCATTCACCCGACCCTGTGGAAAGTGCTGGTGATCGCGCTGGGCGGGCTGCTGATCACCATGCCGGTCGGTGCGCTGATCGACTGGCTGCTGAAACCGTTCCAAAAGCAGCTGAACAAGAAGTTCCGTCCCAACAGCCTGCGACCTGTGGCGGGCCTGAAGGATGGCGGGCGCATTATCGGCTACCTGGAGCGCCTGTTGATCTATGTGTTCATCATCAGCGGGCAATTCGCCGGCGTGGGCTTCCTGGTGGCGGCGAAATCCATTTTCCGCTTCGGGGAGTTGAAGGAGAGCGAGAACCGCAAGCAGGCGGAATACATCATCATCGGCACATTTATCAGCTTCCTGCTGGCGATCGTGATCAGCCTGGCGGCGCAAGCGCTGCTGGAGCTCGTGTAAGGCATGCGAGGGTGCCTTGTGGAACATCGGCTCTCATTTCGAGACGTGAAGGTTTTTTGGTCGAAGCAATTTCCAGTCGAGAATTGGAGATTGCTTCGCAAAGACCGCTCGCAATGACAGGCACTTTCGATGGTTTCGATAACTGCTGAAACAAATAGAAACAATTCGGAGATTGTAAGGTGGAGAGCGGGAATGATCCGCGGACTGCAAGGCGAGAAGAAACCACAACCCCTCCTAACGAATAGAATGTATGTTCTATTATAACATGGATGTCAAGTGTTTTTATAGAATTGATTAGGTGGGTTCACTACACCACTCGCGAAGCTCGCTCCCCTGGAGGTATACCTGGGTACAAAACCCGCGAGGAGGAGCGCCCATGGAACATCGAACGTTCCAGTGCAGGCACATGGAACATCGAACATTCCAGTGAAAGCACTTCGCCCCGAACCCACATTACCGCCGGAAGATGTAAGCAGTTAAGACAGGTTTATTAAAAGTAAAACCCAGAATAATGGCATTCTGGGCTTTACTTTCTACAAAAATATTGTCAAATAGAAATCAATAACGAATCTCAGATCCTTTAAGATAACTATATCCTGTCTTCACAATGCCATATTTCACATCGGCAAAGTATGGGATTTTCACTGTGTAATTATCCTTCTTTACTTCGAAGTGTAAATGGTAACCGCCATTTGTTCCACATGAATAGCCGATATTCCCGGCCTTTCCGATCAATGTGCCTCGTGAAACATACGTTCCCACGGTCAAGCTGTCTGGAACACTATTTGTGTCAAGGTGGTAATAATATGCCCATTCCTTGGTCACAGTATCCTCGATCGCTACATAGTTCGCGTAATTCTTCAAGGCGGTATTACATCCGCCCACGGTATACTTTTCCACTATCGCTCTTATGTAACCACCTCTTGCCGCCAGTATCGATTTCCCTCTTGGCATCACGAAGTCAATTTTGTTTTGATGATCTACACCAGCCCTTGATACATAGTACGACTCCCCCTTCGTATAAGGCAGGTAATAGACTCCCCTTGCAACAGCGGGATTATCGGCCGGCGCTGATTTCTTAATATTGTATACAAATGAATATACAGCGCTTTTGGGTGTATACCAGTTAAGCAAAGACATTGCTCTAATATTTACATAACCTGAAATTGTTATAGCGCCGGTATATCGCTTACCGTTTGTAATCGTTAATACATTGTATGCGTTAATTTTTGCGCTGGGGGTTGTACCGTCCGTCGTATAAACAATAATACTCCCGGGATACGAATACAACCCTATCTTGGGACTGTAATCCATATAGTAGGTCCCGGGAGTTTTATTGGTGTTTACTACTAATGCTATTGCGGCATGTGCTGGAGTGGTTGCAATAAATAACTGGATAAAAACCAAAGCAACAATGATTACAAAATGCACACCTTTTTTCATAGTCACCTCCCGATGATGGTTGATTGATTTATTCTATAGAATCGAATTCCTAAAGTCAATAACCAATATTTATAATGGTTTTTCAAATCCGGAATGATTGTTTTGTTAGCCCCGGATAAGTGGTTTTCGTGCATAATATTAGGGGGAGGACGCGATATGAACACTCTTTACTACGGTGACAACCTCGAAATCCTGCGGGAGTACATTAAGGACGAGTCGATCGACCTGATCTACCTCGACCCGCCGTTCAACTCGAACCGCTCGTACAACGTGCTGTTCAAGGACGAGAGCGGCAACGCCTCCGACGCGCAGATCGCGGCCTTTGACGATTCGGGGCACTGGGGCGGGACCGCCGAGCGCACCTACCAGGACCTGGTGCAGAACGCGCCGATGGACGTGGCGCGCATGATCGGCGCGCTGCGCGAGTTCGTG
>DHGL01000005.1 GCA_002402725.1 Anaerolineaceae bacterium UBA4799 | reverse complement strand
CCTGCGAGGCGGTGAAGGTGGTGGTGAGCGCCCCGGTGGTCAGCGCACCATGCACGGCGCCGGCGGCGCCGCCTTCCGACTGCATTTCCATCACCAGCGGTACGGTGCCCCAGATGTTGGCGATGCCGGCCGCTGACCAGGCATCGGCGTGTTCGCCCATGCCGGAAGAAGGGGTGATCGGGTAGATGGCAATGACTTCGTTTAGACGGTAACCGGTATAAGCTACGGCTTCATTTCCATCCATCATAACCTGTTTTCTTTTCATTAAAACTCTCCTTATCGAGTTATTATAGGATTGTGGTTGTAAAAAAGCGGTTTGGAAAAAACCGCTTAATATTACCACTTTTTACTTGCCAAATCCCCAGGCATGGGCAGGATGCTGACGTTTGACCGTTAAAAATGAGGACTTTTAATACCTGTCTGGCGCTGGTAACAAAAAACTAAAGCGCCTCTTTTCCCTCCAGGTGTGGCATGGCCAGGTACAGCGCTGCGATGCTTTTGCTATCTTGCAGTCCGCCGCTCATGATCAGTGATTGGATTTCATCTAACGATATCTTTTTGACACCCAGGAATTCATCCTCATCCATCTGGAGCGGCGAACTGACCAGGTCGGTTGCCAGGAAAACATGGTTGAGCTCGCTGGAATAACCGGGCGCCAGGTAGGTGGCGCCCAAATGGCGCATTGTGCCGGCCGCCATGCCGATCTCCTCGCGGATCTCACGCGCGGCGCAGGTATGGGGGCTTTCATTATCATCCAGCACACCAGCCGGCAGTTCCAGCAGGATGCTGCGGCTGCCCATGCGGTACTGCGTGACAAACCAGATGTCGCCGCTGCGGTCCAGCGGGATGATGGTGACGGAATCCGGGTGGTTGACGATGTTGTAATCCCTTTCGCGCGCGTCGGGCAGCCTGACGCGCAGCACCTCGACGCTGAATGCCCGCCCCTTAAAGACGGTGGTGGTTGAGAGAACTTCATGATGCATGGTGCGTTTCCTCCGCCTGGAAGTTTAACACTTTTTCCTGTGTTAACAGTATCCCCAGCAATTCTCTGTGACAAATATAAACCCCGACGGCTAATCACACCGTCAGGGTTGTGGCAAGAACTGAAGGATAGAAATCCCCGCAGTTATTTCAGCGGGGATCAATTATCACTTATTTGTTGCTGAAAAAGTCGGAACCGTAGTAATTCGGGTTGTTGGTCTCCAACAATACTACGATGGTCTCCATCCCGCGCAGCGCATCCGGTATATTGAGCGTTGTCTTGAATCCGTAGCCCTTTGAGCCGTCCGGCTCATACTTGGCAGTGCCGGCCACGACGTACTTGCTGAAGTCGTAGTTGCCCTCCGGGCCCATCTTGAAGGTCAGCTCCATTTTGTCCTGCAACCAGGGATAGGTGCCCTGAACTTCTACGCTCTTGTCTTTTTCAATGTCCACCACGCAGACATACAGACCGGGGTTGCAGGTCCTGGTGTTGTATTCCAGTTCCACCACCGGCGGCGGGCCCTGGGTGGAGGTGGGCAGCGGTACGGGCGTCTTGGTTGGTTTGGGTTTGGGGGTGGCTTGAGATTCGGGCTGTTCAGCCGCATCGCCTTCTTCTTCGCCATCAACTTCCTCACCCTCAACCTCTTCGCCTTCCTGCTGGGTGACCGGTTTGGCCATGGCGGTTTGGGTGCCGGCGATGATCTCCTTCATCAGCTCCGATTGGGTCGAAACCGGGTTGGGCAGGTCATCTCCTGCCGGCAGGTCAGAAGCGCCGCCGGATGCCGAGCGTGTGCAGGCACCTGCCAAAACGGCCAGGATGATGGCTGCTGCAATGAATACCAAGTGATTCCTTTTCATTTTCTTCCTCCAGAGTCAATAATGCATGGTTTTTATAATAAATTCATATTTATTATAGTAGCATTTTGCTCAATAACAGTCAATAGAATTAGTTGCAACTATAGTGCCATTTTGGGGAAAATGATCAAAAATTACAGGTTTATAACACATCTGATTCTCTTCTACCTGCCATCTCTCTAAAATTTGTTTTATTAAATACAGTCAGATTTTTCTCTTTGTGCTGATGTTGGGATAGGATATTGCGCGTTCAAGAAGGGTTTACAGCAAGGCTGAGACATGCTAAAGTATTAAAGAACCAAAGGAGTTAGACATGAAGAAGGCTAACTTGTTGAAATTCTTGCTGACGGTTGTCATCCTGCTGTACCTGCCAGCCTGCGGACTGACCCCAACCGAGGAGGATAATGCATCGGACCTATCGGTCCAGCTCACCCTGATTGCCATACAGAATACGCAAACTTCTATAGCCTCCCCCGCGCAGGAAGCGGCTACGCAGCAACCACCACAACCTCAGCAGCAAACGCAGCCGGCTGCCACTGCCCAGACCGATGCTACGCCCACCATTACCCTCACACCCATCCCCTGCAACCGTCCCAAGTTCCAATCCGAGACCATCCCGGACGGCACCCAGATGGACCCTGAGCAGTCTTTCACCAAATCCTGGCGCATCAAGAATGATGGTACCTGCACCTGGACCACGGGTTACAAATTCGTCTTCAGCCAGGGCGACCGCATGGGCGGGGCGCAGGTCCAGAACCTGTCTGCATCGGTCGCTCCCGGCGAGACGGCGGATTTCACCGTCAACCTGAAGGCGCCCAAGGACGATGGCGAGTACAAGGGCTACTGGAAGCTCCAGTCTGATGAGGGCGAATATTTTGGCAACTA
>DHGL01000047.1 GCA_002402725.1 Anaerolineaceae bacterium UBA4799 | reverse complement strand
TATTCAACGGCTACACCCCGGATGAAGCGATTGCTGAAGCCAGGCGCTGCCTGTTGTGCGATTGCATGGAGTGCGTGAAGGTTTGTACTTATTTGTCAGAATACGGCGCTTACCCGCGAAAATACGTCAGGGATATTTATAACAATCTCTCCATCATCATGCACCAAAGAAGAGGTAATAAGTTCATCAATTCCTGCACGTTGTGCGGTCTTTGCGGTGAGGTGTGCCCCACCGACCTGAATTTCGCCGAGGTCATCGAGCAAACCCGCAAAACAATGGTAGAGACTAAGAAAATGCCGATCTCAGCGCATGATTTTGCGTTGCGGGATATGGCATTCAGCAATAGCCCGCGGTTCGCGTTTACATACCCCGTACCAGGCGAAGAAAAATGTGATTATCTGCTATTTCCCGGATGTCAGTTGGCCGCGTCAAACCCGGAATACATCTCCTTGATCTATGATGACCTGCGTAAACAGGTGGAAAATCTGGGAATCATGTTGCGCTGTTGCGGCTCTCCTGCCCAGTGGTCGGGAGAAGAAGCGTTATTTATGGAGAGCGGTACTGCCATCCGCAGCGAATGGGAATCCCTGGGAAACCCCAAATTCATCCTTGCGTGTTCCAGCTGCAACAAAGCCCTCCAACAGATAATCCCAGGGGTGGAAACAATATCTTTGTGGGAATTCCTGCTAAAAAACGAACAACTCGCATCAGTGCGCCAAAAAACCACCCAAGAATACAAAATCCACGATCCATGTACCAGCCGGTATGAACCGGAATGGCAAAATTTTGCCAGGGGGGTCATTGAGCGCTTAGGGATCAACTATTCAGAACTACGCATGTCCCGTTCTTTAACTGAATGCTGCGGTTATGGTGGGGTTGCCTGGTTGGCTAATCCTGACCTGGCGCACAAGACTATTCAGCGTAGAATAAATGAAGATGAATCAGACTATCTAACCTATTGCGTGATGTGCCGGGACCTCTTTGCGGCAGAGGGAAAACCCACGTTGCATCTTTTGGACCTCATCTATGGTCGTGATGTTGCTGCGCTTGCAAAAAGAAAGCCGCCGGATTATTCCCAAAGGCACGAAAACCGAATACGCATAAAACAGAGGATGGAGAAGCGTTTATTGGGGAAGGGAGATGGGATTATGGAAACCTACGAAAAGATAAAACTCCAGTTGAGCAGCGGGATGCGGGATATCCTGGAGGCGCGATTAATCCTGGTGGAGGATATTCAAAAGGTGATCGAGCATGTTGAAACCAGTGGTGAATACTTTATCAACAAGAGCAACGGGCATTCCATCGCTTCTTACAAACCCAACCTGATCACCTATTGGGTGGAATTTACGAAACAAGAGGATACCTATATCGTGCTTGATGCATACAGCCATCGCATGGTAGTGGGAGGAGATACAAGCTTATGACAGCACCTGAGTCGGGCAACGCGCCAACAGAATGGATTTGCGGGAAATGTGGGGAACCTTTACGTCTTAGCAGGGTTAACGTAAGTTATCTTGGATCGGGATATCCAGTGGATCTATTAATGTGCACCAAATGCAAGCGCGCACTGGTGCCGCCTGAAATGGCGTTGGGGAAAATGCTCGAGGTCGAAAGACTTCTGGAAGACAAATGATATCGGATTGTGCCAGCTGTGGATTGTTTTCTGTCACGCAGGATTCTGAGGAGTGCGTCCATACCAACCGTCCCGGAGGCTTGATCGTCACAGAGCGGGCGTTTGCCCTTTGTGGCTTTCCAGCTCAGGCGCACATCCTGGATGTGGCTTGCGGAACTGGCGCGACGGTAAATTACCTGGCAGATAAACCAGGACTGAAGGCATTGGGAATGGACAGGTCTGGCAAAGCGCTTGCAGGCGCGCAAAGCGAACCAGCGCGATTGAACCTGCTCAGGGGCGATGTTTTAAGAATTCCGATAGCGCCAGGTTATTTCGACGGTGTTTTCATGGAATGCGCGCTTTCTTTGACCTTTGAGCCTTTGCATTGCCTGGTGGAGATAATGAGGGTGTTGAAACCCGGTGGAAAGATTGTTTTGACGGATATCTATCTCAGGGAAGTCATAGGGGATAATTTCAAGCAAGTTATTTCTGTAAGTACCTGCCTGGCTGGTGCCATGACCCAGGAAGAGGTCGAGAATCTGATTGCAGCAGCGGGGTTAAGAACACTTGCCTGGGAGGATCATACTGCGCTGTTGAAGCAGTGGATGGTCGGACAAATCTTTCGCCTGGGTTCGATTACAAAAGTTTTTTGCCAACTCTCAGCAGAAAAGGCACAAAATGAGGAGTATGCACAAGCCTTGAACCACATACGCCTGGGTTATTACCTGGCGATCTTCGAGAAGCCCCTGGCTCTCGAAACCCCGGAGGTTAATGATGGATGATCTGCCTGAAATCCTGAAATATGGCGAGCATGGTTTTTACTGCAGCCAGGTTTTGATGTTGATGGGGCTAGATTTGCAGGGAAAGGAGAACCCTGCGCTTGTGCGCAGTATGCACGCGCTGGCTGGGGGGATTGGATTCTCCGGTCAAAACTGCGGCGCATTGACAGGGGGCGCTTGCCTGCTGGGGTATTACGCGGGCAGGGGAACTTCTGCTGAAGAAGATGATGATCGCCTTTACCTAATGCTGAATGACCTGGTAGACTGGTTTAAAAAGGAAATTGGTATTAAGTACGGCGGGATCGACTGCGAGAGAATATTAGCGGGCCGCAAGGATGAGTACGCGGCTCGCTGCCCGGGGATCGTGCTATCTGTTTTCCAAAAGTGCAAGGAGTTATTGGTGGAATATGGTTATGAACTCAGTGAAGCCTAAACCGCTTATCAATGGTCGTGTAATCCTTCGCACACACAGTATTTGCCCCGTGTGTCTAAAACGGCTCCAGGCTTCGCGCGTTCAATATGGGGATGATGTTTACCTGGAGAAGAACTGCAGCGAACATGGTTTTTTTCGAACCATCCTGTGGCGCGGCGCACCGGATTATGACAGTTGGCGCCGCGAAAAAATCCCCAATCATCCTGAGCATCCCTTTACCCGGGTGGAGAAAGGTTGCCCCTTTGATTGCGGGTTATGCGCAGAACACCGTCAGCAACCCTGCTGTGTACTGCTGGAGGTGACCAGCCGTTGTGACCTTGGCTGCCCGGTATGTTTTGCTTCATCAGGAGAAAATGGCGCAGCGGATGTGCCAATATCCACAATTTCGTTGTGGTACGAGCGCATGCTAGAGGCGGGTGGTCCTTTTAATGTACAACTCTCAGGAGGTGAACCCTGCGTTCGCGATGATCTGGCGCAGATCATCGAAATGGGGAGGAGAGCGGGATTCACCTACTTTCAACTGAATACCAATGGACTGCGCGTAGCCAGTGATCGGGATTATCTAGCCCGTTTGAAAGAAGCCGGCCTTGGGGTGGTCTATCTGCAATTTGATGGTACAACAGACGCGATATACCAGGCCATTCGCGGTAGAGAGATTCTCGACTTGAAAAAGCAGGTCATCCACAATTGCCGCGAGCTTTCATTAGGCGTGGTGTTGGTTCCGACCATTGTGCCGGGAATCAACGATACGGACCTGGGCAACATTATCCGGTTCGCCCTGGATCATTACCCGGTTGTCCGCGGGATTCATTTTCAACCCATCAGTTATTTTGGCCGTTTCCCCTCAGAGCCGCAGGATGAAAATCGCCTTACCATTCCGGAGATTCTACGCGCTATGGAAGTACAGAGCGGTGGTTTGGTAAAAACTAAAGATTTTCATCCAAAAGGCAGCGAAAATTCCTACTGTTCCTTTCACTGCTCCTATATCCTCATGCCTGATGGTAAGCTGCTTGCTGTAAAAAACCAGGCAGAAAAAAGCTGCGGATGTAATAAGCCTGAGGATGCCAGCAAAGCCTTGAAAAGGACCAGGTCGTTCGTTGCCAGGAACTGGACATATCCATCGAATACAGCATCCACTCGCTGCGGGGAATCGACTTCCATGGGCGACTGGGACTTAATCCTGGAACGTTCAAAAACCCATCTCTTCTCAGTCTCAGGTATGGCTTTTCAAGATGCCTGGAACCTGGACCTGGACTTATTGCAGGATTGCTGTATCAATGTTGCCGGGGAAGGCGGTAAACTGGTTCCTTTTTGTGCTTACAACATTACCAATACCCATGGCGTGGCTTTATACCGGTAATTTACCTGCCCGGGTCATGATGATTACCCCCTTACATCATTGGATTTCACGCCGTATTGGTATATCCCCGGCTGTATTCGATCGCCAGCAACTGGAGCAATGGCAGTTTACCAGGTTGCTTCAGATAATCGAATACACCGCTCAAAGAAGCCCTTTTTACCGCAGCCAGTTCGCCGGGCTGGGTTCTGTGGCATCATTGCAGGATTTTTGCAGGGTGCCATACACCAATGCAGAAAACCTGATTGCGAACCCGGCTGCTTTTGTATGTGTTTCTCAGGAAGAGGTTCATCGCATTGTCTCACTCCCGACTTCCGGCACCACGGCTCGTGCTAAAAGGATATTTTTCTCCCAGGCAGACCAGGCGCTGACGGTCGACTTTTTTAAGGTCGGGATGTCGACGCTGGCAACTGAAGGTGACAGGGTTCTCATCCTGCTTCCTGGTGAGCGACCAGGCAGCGTTGGAGACCTGCTCTTCTCTGGATTGAAGAAGTTGGGCTGCGTACCGATCAAGTACGGTCCGGTCGATGATGAGGAAAAGGTGCTAAGGGTGATTCGGGAAGAGAATGTGAACGTACTGGTTGGCGCGCCCGTTCACCTTTACAGGGCAGCCTGTTTTGATTACATGGCAGGTATCCTTCCCCGGGGTCAGATAAAAGCAGCACTGGTTTCAACGGATGTGCTGCCCGCGATTGTTGCGGCGAGGTTGAAAGCGTTCTGGGGGTGTGAGGTTTTTGACCATTATGGCATGACAGAAACCGGGTTGGGCGGTGGTGTGGAATGCAGCGCGCATCTCGGTTACCATATGCGCGAAGTTGATCTCTACATTGAAATAATCGACCCCGAATCAGGAGAAGCGCTACCGGATGGAGAGGAGGGGGAGGTGGTGATTACCACGCTCACGCGTAACGCGATGCCATTAGTTCGTTACCGAACCGGTGATATCAGCCATGTCAATCCCGGGATTTGTGAATGCGGTTCTTTTATCAAAAGGTTAGCGCAAATCAAGCGGCGCAGGCAAGGTGGCATTCAAATCGGTGACCATCAGCTTTTTCAAAATGATCTGGATGAAGCCCTGTTTCAAATCGATGGCGTCTGTGATTTCGAAGCCTATGTCCTTGCGAGCGGTCAAGGCAAAGATAAAATGAAGATTTTACTGAGAACAATGGGCACTACCAAGGATGTGGAAGCGGAGGTTCGAGAGGCTGTAACACGCATTCCAGGCATGGATGTATTGGTTCACAATGACGGGTTGTACATTGAAGTGGCTGAAAAGGTGAATACGGTATTTGCAAAAAGAAAGATCGTTGATCTAAGACCAAACGAGATACTTACGGCACAGGCCAGCCGATAAGCCGCATTCTGTCACCTGGAAAGGTATGCGCGTTGCACGGTTTCCAGGCTGATGGTCATCTCTCTAGGCCGGATGTTACCACCCGGCTCGTGCAGCCTACCCGGGACTCATAAGAAAGCGGGCCGCTTCCCGCCGCCGAAGCGGACATGGTCTCTGCTTGGCCTTGCTCCGGTTAGGGGTTACCTGGCCGCTGCATTACGGCAGCGCCGGTGGTCCCTTACACCACCATTTCACCCTTGCCCTCGCGGGCGGTATGTTTCTGTGGCCCTGTCCGGCGGGTTCTCCTGAAGGATCCCCGCCCCGGGTATTACCCGGCAACCTGCCCTGTGGAGTGCGGACTTTCCTCGACGCTGATCGCTCAACGTCGCGACCATCTGGCTGGCCTGATGCTTCCATCATACCTTTTCCTCAGCGCTTCGTCAATCTTAAAAAAACTACAGGGTGGACCAATAAGAGTAAAATCATTGTGCAATAAACTCACATGATTCCCCGCTAAGTGGGAAAATAAAAAGAGGAAAAGATGCGAAAACCATTCGTAGCTGGTAATTGGAAAATGAATAAAACGGTAGAGCAGGCGAGTGTGCTGGTTCAGCAACTGTTACCGGGTTTGCAGCAGGTGCCTGAAGTAGAGCGAGTGCTTTGCCCGCCTTATACCTCGCTGATGATCCTTTCAGCCCAGATGAGCGGCACCGGGGTGGGTATTGGTGCACAGAACATGCATTGGGCAGAATCCGGCGCTTACACCGGGGAGATTTCACCGCAAATGATACGTGAGTTTTGTGATTACGTCATCATCGGGCATTCCGAACGGCGGGCTTACTTTGGCGAAACTGATGAAAGCGTGAATCGCAAATTGAAATCCGCATTGGCTTTGGGGCTGATTCCCATCGTGTGCATCGGTGAAACGTTGGCGGAATATGAATCTGGGGTGACCGGCGAGGTGATCACCCGGCAGGTCATTGAAGGATTTAAGGAAATTGAACCGCCATTAGTCTCAATGATCGTGGTGGCATATGAACCGGTATGGGCCATCGGTACCGGCAGGGCTGCAACTGCTGAAGGGGCGAACGCGGTGTTGAGAGATTACATTCGGCCTGCTTTAGCGCGGCTGTTTGGATCCGGACCGGCGCAAAATTTGCGTATCCTCTACGGCGGTTCGGTCGCCGCAGCCAATGCTGTGGAATTCTTTCACCAACCGGAGATCGACGGCGCGCTGGTGGGCGGAGCGAGCCTCAAGGTAGAGGAATTTGTAAAAATCGTGGAAGCCGCAAAGCCTTAAGTATGGACTTGAAATCAAGAGACCCGGTTTTATTGCCGGGTCTCTGATTATTTTCAGGCTGTGCCAAACTCCCTGTCGCCGGCGTCACCCAGACCTGGCAGGATATAACCGACATTATTCAAGCGTTCGTCCACCGCGGCCAGGTGGATGGGTACCTCGGGGTAGGCTTTAGTCATGGCGGCGATGCCCTCGGGAGCCCCGATGATCCCCACAAACTTGATTTTTTTCACCCCCCAGCGCTTTAGTACCCCAACTGTCGCGGTGGCTGAACCACCGGTCGCCAGCATGGGATCCAGAATAAGGCATACAGAAACGGTCGGTTCGGTAGGCAGTTTGTTGTAATATTCTACAGGTTTGAGTGTATTTTCATCACGGTAAATTCCGATATGCCAGACCTCCGCGCCTGGCATTAAATCCCAGAAGCCTTCCACCATTCCCAACCCGGCGCGCAGTATGGGTACCAGGCCGATCTTTTCTCGCAGGGACTTCCCCGGCGCCACCGCGAGCGGGGTGGTTACCTGGATATCTTCAGTCATCAGGTCAGCGGTAGCCTCGTACGCCAGCAGGCCGGCAATCTCGCGCACCAGTTCGCGGAACTTCTTGGGTTCGGTACGGGTATCGCGTAGTTTAGCTAATTTATGTGCCACCAGGGGGTGAGTGGATACGTAAAGGTTTGACATGAATTCTCCTTTAGGATTTACATCATTATAGCGCCAAATAAAAACGCAGTACTTAAGAATTATGTGGATGATTGCGTGGAAGATAACTCGCAAGCAGGGGGAGCGTGTATAATGGGGTTATGGCAGCAGATGAACGCATCGTAAACCCTGTTCCAAAAGTAGATGATCGGCTAGATAACGTGTTACGTCCTTCCCATCTGAAGGAATTGATTGGGCAGGACCAGGTGCGGCTAAACCTGGAAATCCTCATCGCAGCAGCCAAAGGACGGAAGGAATGCCTGGACCATGTATTGTTTTACGGCCCACCCGGGTTGGGAAAAACAACGCTGGCTTATATACTGGCTAATGAAATGGGTGTCAATATCAAAGTCACCTCTGGTCCGGCGATAGAACGCACCGGCGACCTGGCAGCAATTCTGACCAATTTGAGGGAAGGTGACATTCTCTTCGTTGATGAAATCCACCGGCTGGGTCGCTCCATTGAGGAAGTGTTATACCCGGCGATGGAAGATTTCTCGCTGGACATTATCATTGGCAAAGGACCTTCTGCGCGCTCGCTGCGCTTAAAATTACCGCGCTTTACCACCATTGGCGCCACCACAAGGCTGGCGCTGGTCACCGCACCCCTGCGCGCGCGCTTTGGAGCGGTTTACCGCCTGGATTATTACGACTTGAATGCCATGCGCAAGATTGTTGAACGCGCGGCGGGTTTATTGAATGTCGTCAGTGATGAGACCGGCATTGAAGAAATTGCCCGCCGGGCGCGGGGCACCCCCAGGGTGGCGTTGCGCCTGCTGCGCCGCGTGCGCGATTTTACCCAGGTGCGTTCTGATGGCATCATCACGCGGGAAACTGCCATCAACGCGCTGGACCTGCTGGCCGTTGACGTGATGGGGTTGGATGATGTGGACCGGCGAGTATTGAAGACCATTATAGAAAAGTATAACGGCGGCCCGGTTGGACTGGCGACGATAGCCGCTTCGATAAGCGAAGAGGCGGATACGATCATGGACGTAGTTGAGCCGTATTTACTTCAACTGGGATACATTGACCGTACCCCCCAGGGAAGGGTGGCAACGCCGCTGGCTTACGAACACCTCCAATTGCCCTATAACCAGAAAGACAACCAGCCACGGCTGATCCCCTGAGCATGCAAACCTCTGATTTTGATTATCACTTACCGCTTGAGCGCATCGCTCAAACGCCCATTGAACCGCGACACGCTTCACGTTTGTTGGTGATGCGGCGTTCTTCAACCACACTGGAAGACAGCCACTTTCACCAGCTCGCGGGCTTCTTAAACCCCGGCGACCTTTTGGTGCTCAATCAAACCAGGGTCATTCCGGCGCGCTTGCATGCCCGTAAAAGCAGCGGCGGCAGGGTGGAGCTGCTGCTGCTCAAACAGCGTGAGCCGGGTTTATGGGAAGCCCTGGTGGGTGGCAAAGGACTGCGCAAGGGGGTGCGCGTTCGGCTGGAAAATGGACCGGATGTGGATATTCTTGAGGAACTTGAGGGGAGCGAGAGACTGATCCGCTTTTTGGAACCCGTGGACGAACTGCTGCCAGCCATTGGGGAAATGCCGTTACCCCCCTATATTCATGAAAAATTGCTCACACCAGAGCGTTACCAGACCGTTTATGCCTCAGAGACAGGCTCAGCGGCGGCTCCGACTGCCGGGTTGCATTTCACACCCTGGTTGATGGGAGAAATAGAAAAAAAAGGCATACGTTTCGCGAAAGTGACCCTGCACGTCGGACTGGATACTTTCGCGCCAGTGACCGAGGCTAATCCGCTTGAACACAAGATTCATTCTGAATGGTGCGAGCTCACCGAAGAAACCGCGGCGTTGATCAACCACACGAAAGAGGTCGGCGGCAAGGTGGTGGCTGTGGGGACCACCAGCGTGCGCACGCTGGAAAGTGCCGCCGCGGTCAGCCAGCAGCCAGCCCAGGTGGTGCCTTACCGCGGTCAAACGGGACTTTTCATTTTGCCGGGGTATGAATTCAAGGTGGTGGACGCGATGGTCACCAACTTCCACCTGCCGAAATCCACCTTGTTGATGCTGGTGAGCGCTTTCGCAGGGCGGGAGAGAGTGCTGGATGTCTACCACGTGGCGATGGAAAGAGGTTACCGCTTCTACTCCTTTGGTGATGCCATGCTTATTCTCTAGGAACTCCATTGACCGCTCAAAACAGCCTGGAATTGTTAGAAAAGCAGATCACCACCTGCGATGCCTGTCCCCGACTGGTCGCATGGCGGGAAAAAGTGGGCAGAGAAAAACGGCGCGCTTTTATCGCGCAGTCCTATTGGGCAAAACCGGTTCCAGGTTTTGGTGATCCCCTGGCGCGTGTACTGGTGGTAGGGTTGGCACCAGGGGCGCATGGTTCGAACCGCACCGGGCGCATGTTCACAGGTGATGCTTCCGGCAATTTTCTTTACCCCGCGCTGCACCGCGCCGGGTTTGCCAGCCAGCCTGAAGCCAGCTGTTTAAACGATGGGTTGACTCTCAATGGCGTATTCGTCACAGCAGTTTGTCGCTGTGTGCCGCCGGATAACAAACCTCATCCGGCCGAGATCTCGAATTGCCTGCAATACCTGCGGTGTGAGCTGAAGTTATTGATGAGAATTGAGGGTGTGGTCGCGCTGGGCAGGGTCGCTTTCGATACCGTCGCGAAATTACTTTACGATAAAAGGAAAATTACTACCACCGTTGATTTTGGGCATGGCGTATTACTGCCATCCAAGGATGGAGTACCCTGGCTGCTGGGTTCATATCACCCCAGCCGACAAAACACTCAGACAGGCCGATTGACCGTTGGGATGTTCGATCAGATTTGGGAGCAGGTGAACCAGTTATTAGGTTAAACAAGATTTACTTTCTTGCCAGAAACCAGGCTCGTCCTGAATGGCTTGCCAGCGGGGATATAGGGTCCAGGCTGCTTACTTTATCAACCACGTGAAAGCCGGCGTATTCCAGGCAGGCTTCGATTTCTGCGGTTGTAAAACCGCGTTCGATGTGTTTTTCTTCAAATTTTTCCCACTTGTCATCCACTTTAACAAACCAGGTGATTTTTATACAACCTAAATTTTTTTCAAAATCATAACTGGTGCGGTGCAGTTCCAGCAAGTCTTTGGTTTCCTGCTGCACATAACAGCGGTTCTTCTGCCATTCGACCGCCAACCCGTAAATGGTGTTCATATCAAAAATGAACCAGCCGTTTGGTTTTAAGGATCGCGAGATACTGTTGAATGCGGATTGCAGGTCACTGTTGGAAACGAGATAGTTAAAACTATCGAACCAGCAGGTCGCCAGGTCAAATTCATTGCTGTAGTCAATGAAACGCATATCCTGTTTTTCAAAATTTACGTTGACTTTTTCATTTTTGGCCCGATGATTTGCCAGACGCAGCATTTCTTCAGATTGGTCCACACCAGTGACTGACCAGCCTTTTTTTGCCATTTCCACGCAAAAGCTGCCTTCGCCGCAGGCGACATCCAGCAACTTCTTAGAACCGTTTGTTGGGATCTTGTACTTCTTGATCACCGCGGGAAGAATGGCAGCCATTCTCTGTGAGAGGTTTGGGTAATCTCCGCGCGCGTAAACACTGGCAAAGCTGTCGAATAATTTCATTTCGCTCCTCGTGCGTCCCTCGAACCCGACTGGTTTAATTAATTAGTACCACACTTGATACGAATTGGATAGGAATTGGAAATTGAGTTGGAAATGTTAATGAACACCGAAGCGATTACAACTCTGCAAATAAAAAAAACAGCGGTGAGCCGCTGTTTTGTGATGAATCGGTTTGATATCAGTACGCTTTCAGCGCTGACCAACCAGCGTAAGTGGCGGTTTCACCCAACTCAGCTTCAATACGCAACAGTTGATTATATTTTGCCACACGGTCTGAGCGTGCGGGGGCGCCGGTCTTGATCTGACCTGTATTGAGCGCGACCGCCAGGTCAGCAATTGTGGAATCTTCGGTTTCACCTGAACGGTGAGAGGTAACCGCCCGCCAGCCAGCGCGTTGGCAAGTTTCAACCGCTTCAATGGTCTCGGTGAGCGAGCCAATCTGATTAACCTTAACGAGTAAGGCGTTACAAGCTTCCTCTTTAATAGCGCGTTTCACGCGGCTTGTATTGGTAACCAGCAGGTCGTCTCCGACAATCTGAACCTTGTGACCGATTTCTTTGGTCAACAGTTTCCAGGAATCCCAGTCATCTTGAGCCAGTCCGTCTTCAATGGAAACGATGGGGTACTGCCTGAGCCAGTTCAACCAGAACTCCACCATCTGCTCTCCGCTGAGTTTCTTACCTTCTTTACGCAGGTTATAGGTTTTGGTCTCTTCCTCGTAAAATTCTGAGGCGGCAGGATCGAGCGCGATGGCTACTTCTTCACCAGCCTTGTAGCCAGCTTTTTCGATGGCTTCGAGGATGACCTCTACGGCTTCATTATTAGCTTTGAGAGCTGGCGCGTAACCACCTTCATCACCCACCAGGGTGGGATATCCGCGGGATTTCAGCACACCTTTGAGCGCCTGGTAAATTTCACTGCCCCAGCGCAGACCTTCAGCGAAGGTTGGCGCGCCCAGCGGCATGACCATGAACTCTTGTGCGTCTGTTGATTGCCAGCCTGTGTGGGCACCACCATTGAGAATGTTCATCATCGGTACCGGCAGCACATGAGCGTACACCCCACCGATGTAGCGGTAAAGCGGCAGGTCAAGCGAAGCTGCCGCGGCTTTGGCTACCGCCAGGCTCACGCCCAGGATGGCGTTGGCACCAAGACGGGATTTATTGGGCGTGCCATCCAGTTCGATGAGCATCTGGTCGATGGCTTTCTGGTCGGTGGCATCCCACCAGAGCAGGTTTTCAGCTATCTCGCCGTTCACATGCTCGACGGCTGCGAGCACACCCTTGCCGTTATAGCGTTTCTTGTCACCATCGCGCATTTCAAGCGCTTCATGAATACCCGTTGACGCGCCGGATGGTACAGCGGCTGTACCAACCGAACCATCTTCGAGAATGACCCTAACCTCGACGGTGGGGTTTCCTCGCGAATCAAGAATCTCTATGGCTTCAACTGATGCGATTTCCATTTCATTTTCCTTTCCCATTTTCAGGTGTGATTCCATGTTGTCTAAACCAAACGGCAGTAAGTATAACGAATATTTTCAAATTGTGGGTTTTTCAACCGAGCAGTTTCAACCGAGCAGTTTCAACCGAGCAGTTGGTGTAGTTTCTCCACAACGCGCCGGGTTGATTGACCGTCATGGTAAGTGCAAATCTCTTTAACGATTTTCTTGCGTCCTTCAGTTTTTTCAGCGGGTTTTTCAAATCCATCATTGACTGCCCTTATATATTCTGACCTCGAGCGAACCACGTCCAACCCGCCGGAGTTGGTGATGGGAATGTAATGTTCACGTATATAAAGTTCTTTCAGAACGCGGTCATACTTCCGGCTGCTGCCAGGATCAAACGCCGGGCCGATCTGCGGGCGGTCGAATACCGCGCCATCGACTGTGAGGGTGGAAGAAGAGTTGATCTGCACCGCGCAGTGCGCGAGCGTGGAACAGAGTTGTTCGATATCCGCGCGGGTGATATTGATCTGTCCTCGGCTTTCATTCGCCTGCCAGCTGCGGTCGATCCAGGTGTTCTTTACCTCGCGCAACACTTCCTGCCAACGGCTGGCGATATCCCCGGGGTGGCGGCGAAACAAAATGGCCGGGTTCGTTGGAACCTCTCCATTTGAAATGGCTTCATCCAGTTGTTTCAAAAAGAGCGGTTCATTGGGAACTATTTTATGCGTACCCCCGCCGAAAAGGATAACCGGTCTGTCAGGTGGAAGTTCGAGCCTTGAACGCCATTTATCCTCCGGCATAACGTAACCCGGGTCGTAATAAAAATCAAACTGCGGGGGCCCGGAGATGGTAATTTGTTCGGGGGTGATTTCAGGGTACGCGCGCAGCAGTTCATCATGGTTATAGTGGTTCCACACCAGGTAATGTTCAAAGGAAACGGGCAGGCGCGTACGGCTGGTGACGTTATCAAAGGATAGGATGGATGTGAAGCGGGTGATACCGCGTTTTTGTGCGCAGCGCAGCAGAGGTTCTTCCTTATTAACGAATGGGGTGATGGAGAAGATTGCGTCAGGTTTAGCCTGGTCAAGTATAGCATCAAACTCCAGGCAGTTCGTTTCAGACCAGAAAAGCGACTCTTCTTCCTTCAGGAGTAGCGGGATGCGCGCAATGTTGGCAATTTTAATTCTATCCTTAAGGATTTGAACTTCATAGTTCACTCTTTCTCTGATAGAGAGGAGGGAAGCTTCGCGGCGGATGTCTATCTCGGTGGTATTGGTCTTACGGTACAGCTTATGCCAGAAGTTTACCAGTTCCCTGGTTTCTTTGAATTGGGGGCTGAAGGTGAAATTTGGTACCTGAAAAATCTCAGCGCCAAGTTGCCGAAATTCAGTTTCAAGAGTTGTGTCTTCCCAGCTTAAGGCAATCAGCGGTTGGGTAAAATCCGCGAGCGCTTCCAGCATACCGGTTCTGAGGATATAGCGCACGGAAAAGTGGGTAAAAACAGGGATCAATAACCTGGGTTTGGGCATACAAACTCCGCGACACGGGTTCATAAATCCCCGGTCCATGGTGATTTACTAACCCGGATATTATATCCGCTTCTGCGGGTATTAGCGTTTGTACAACAGGGGTGGATCGCGGAAATCTACACCTGCTTTCACCGCAGCTGCGCGCAGAAAAGCGAGGAAGAGCGGGTGCGGCCGGGTTGGACGGGAGAGGAATTCCGGGTGGAATTGCGTGCCCAGCATGAATGGATGGTTCTTCAACTCTACGATCTCTACCAGGTTTTTATCTGGCGAAAGACCCGAATAAACCATACCGTGTTGTGCAAATTGTTCACGGTAGCTGTTATTGAATTCGAAGCGGTGGCGATGGCGTTCTTCTACCTTTTTTACACCGTAAGCTTTGGCTGCGATGGAACCTGTCTGCAGGACACAGGGGTACAGCCCCAGGCGCATGGTGCCGCCCATTTCCTTAATGTTTTGTTGTTCGGGCATCAGGTCGATCACCGGGTATGGGGTAGAGAGGTCAAATTCAGAGGAATTTACCTGATCTGAATTAAACACATACCTGCCGAACTCCACGCACATTAACTGCATTCCCAGGCAAAGACCGAAGTAAGGAATGAGGTTAACACGCGCGTAATTGGCGGCGGAAATCTTACCTTCAATTCCGCGGCTGCCGAATCCACCCGGCACTATGATTCCGTGTGCATATTCCAATACATGCAGATTTTTTTCTTTTTCAAGATCAGCTGAATGAACCCATCTCAAGTCCAGTTCCAACCCCAGCGAGAGCGCGGCGTGTTTCAAGGCTTCACGCACGCTCATATAGGCATCATGTAGTTCCACATACTTGCCCACCAGCGCAATCGAAACCTTGGGCTTTTCGCGCTTTGTTTCGCTGACTAGTTTCTCCCAGTCGTTCATGTCAGGTTGTTGTTTGGTTTCCAGGTTGAAGCGGCCTAACAGGTATTCGCCGACGTTTTCCTTTTCCAGCAGCAAGGGAATTTCGTAGAGGATTGGGGCAGTGACCATAGGAATCACTGCGCGCTTTTCAACATCACAGAACTGCGCAATCTTTTCCCGCAAGTTTTCCTGTACAGGCTGGTCGCTGCGGGCTACGATCATATCGGGGGCAATGCCGATGGAGCGTAACTCGGCTACCGAGTGTTGGGTGGGCTTGGTCTTGATTTCATCAGTGGCGCCGATGTAAGGCAGCCAGGTGACATGAATGTAAACGGTATTTTCCCTTCCCAGGTCTGAGCGCAACTGGCGGAGGGCTTCAAGGAAGGGCAGGCTTTCAATATCGCCCACAGTGCCGCCAACTTCCACGATCACAATCTCAGCCCCGGTTGATTTGGATACCAGGTTAATACGGCGTTTGATTTCGTTGGTGATGTGAGGAATCACCTGGATCGTTCCGCCCAGGTAATCGCCACGGCGTTCCTTGGCAATGACTTCAGCGTAAACCTGGCCGGTGGTGATGTTGCATACCCGGTTCAAGCGGATATCAATAAAACGCTCATAATGACCAAGGTCGAGGTCGGTTTCAGCGCCGTCATCCAGCACATAAACTTCACCATGCTGGTACGGGCTCATGGTTCCAGGGTCTACATTAATATACGGGTCAAGTTTTTGAACCGCGACTTTGTAACCACGTTCCTTCAGGATCAATCCGATGGCTGCGGCGGTCACGCCTTTTCCAACTGAACTCACAACACCGCCGGTGACAAAGATGTATTTTGTGGTCATAGTCTGCTCCTGTAAGTTAGGTGATATAAAAGAAGCGAGGAGGGCAGTTTATCCTTGTCCTCCTCGGAACGTTTTTCAAGTGATCAAACACCTTTCGATAAATATCAGCATATCCTTTTCCTCGAGAAAAGTGTATCATAACTCGATTTTCCTGGCAAAAGAAAAACCATCCCGGAGGATGGTTTTTCAAAGTTAGTTGGTTTGAATCTTGTTTTCCAACGTGCGGGTGAGGATATCTTCCTGCTCGATAGAACCTGATTTTGTTTTACGAATTTCCTGTTTTCTTTTCTTATCTTTGGCTTTTTCCATAGCAGCGCGCATTGCCAGTTCCATGTAAGTAGGTTCGGGTTCAGCGGTTTCATTCATCGTGTCGAGAACCCCAGAACTTTCCATCTCGGTTTTTTTCCGTGGTTTCCTGGCGGGTTTCTTATCACGCCTGGGGGCATCCATACTGGAGGCGGCGGGAGTTTGTTTTTCTTCAGCGACCTTTTCTGGCTCGGGTTGAATTGCCTTCATGCTTAATTTAATCTGTTTCTTGCGGCGGTTGACGTCAATGATCTGGGCTTCGATTTCATCGCCTTCCTTGACGACATCTGATGGTAACTTCACGTACCCATGCGCCATCTCGCTGATGTGTACGAGCCCGGGTCTTTCAGCGCCAATTTCCACGAACGCGCCGAACTTCTCAAGGCGCACGACCTTTCCTTTGACGGTTTCGCCTACTTTGACTTCGCGCCATTCAAGGTCTAGGGGTTTCATCATGGTCATTTCGATGCGTTCTTCGCTATCTTTCCGGGTGATCTTTTTTATCCAAACATCTATTTCATCACCGACTTTGAGGAGTTCATCGACTTTCTTGTTCTGCATGTTTTCAGGAGCAACGATCTGTGAAACGTGCAGCAAAGCGGGTTTGCCGATGCCGATATCCAACACGGCTCCGGCCAGGCTTACTTTCATTACCCGGGCTTTGAACGGCATTTTTGGTTCAAGTTTCTGGTTGTCTTGCGTTTCTGCGGTCATATCCACGATATTCTCTTTCGTCTTGGTAGTTAGCGAAGAAAAATTATACCTCCTGCGGGGAGTAATGTCAATTTTTCCGCACTGATTTCTGCCCTGATTTCTGGACTGCTTGGCCCTGATTTTGCGAAGCGAACTCAATTACCCGCGTTTAACAGCAGGTTCACTGCCTTGTCCAATTGGGGATCAAGCCCGGCTTCAATGTCTTCATCTGTAAGCTCAACAACGTAGTCGGGAGTGAGGCCTACTTCATGTATGAGCCTACCCTTCGGCGTCAACCAGCGCGCGATGGTCACCTTGACGGCTCCCTGATCGTCCTCAAGGGGTATCCAGTTCTGAACGGAACCTTTACCGTAGGTTGTTGTGCCCACGATCTTGCCGCGCTGATAGTCTTGAATCGCGCCGGCGGTAATTTCAGAAGCGGAGGCAGAGCCGTTGTTCACCAGTACCACCAGGGGTATCTCGGTGGCGAGCCCGCCGGGGTTTGCCTCAATTGTGACCTCTTTGCCGTCACCAAATCTTTCGATCATCACCACACCTGAGCCGATGAATTGTGAGATGACTTCGATGGCTGTATCCACATAACCGCCGCCGTTGTCGCGCAGATCCAGGATAAGCCCTATCGGGTCATTGGCGAGTAGCTCCTTCAGAGCTATTTCCATATCCTTGGAACTATCTTCGCCGAACTGGAAGAGGGCAATATATGCGATGTTGCCATCAAGCATACGGCTTTCAACGCTGGGGATGATTATACGCGCGCGGAGGATGGTGAAATCCAGTGTTTCTTCAGGTTCAGTGCGGCGGATGGTGAGAACAACAGTAGTATTTTCTGGTCCTAATACTGATTGAAGGACAATGTTCGGATCTTTACCGATAACACTCTCTCCGTCAATAGCAATTATTTGGTCACCGGTTTTCAGACCGGCGGCTTCAGCTGGCGAATCTGGCATCGGACTGATGATGGTTAATAAGTCACCACTCGTGTCCACCCAGGCACCAATACCGGTATACGAACCATCCAGCGGGGTTGATGCCTGCTGATAATCCTCCGGTGTCATGTAACCCGAATGCTTATCACCCAGGGAGTCGATCATGCCGCGAATGGCGCCGCGCATGAGTTGCAGGTCATCTACCGGTTGATCAACATATTGCTCATGGATGATGTCCCAGGATTCCCAGAAAGGTTTAAATAATTCTTCGAGGTCAGTCGGGGTTGATGAAGGTGGTGTTGATTCGGTATAAGGGGCAACTTCCGGGGATGCTGTGATGTCAGTCGCGAGCGTTTCGACCGGAGAAGCGGAAGGAATCAACCAGCCCAGGATAACACCACCGGAAAAGGCGCCGGCTAAAAGCACGAGTGAAATCAAGATGACCAGGATGATTCTACCGGTGTGATTTGTGTTCATTTTTTTACTCCTGTTTCATGGTTACCATTATTGGGTTGATTGTTAGAGAGAGTAGTTTGTCTTATTGAGGCAACTTTTTCTGAAAGTTCCTGCATTTTCCTGTATTCACTTGCGAAAGGGTCGTGCAATGTTTCACCTGCTTTTTTTACCGCGTTTATCCAATTGGCGTTCTGTCCTTTTTCTTTCGACCTGGAGAAAAGCGATACGAACAGGCTGATAATTAATAACACGGTAAATATGATCAAGACCCAGCCCAGGACGGAAATATGATTGACCATGGTTCAGCGCTCCGTTCTCCCTCCCTGCCGGGCGGGAATCACCTCAGGCAGGTCATGTATGGATAATACTGCGGCATCAGCAAACATACACCTGGTATCGGCTCCTACCTGTATCGTAAAAAAGCCCATTTCATGGGCTGTTTTTAGATTGCGCGGGGAGTCATCGATCAACACACATTTCTCAGGGTCCTGGATCTGGCTGATTTCCATCGCTTTTCGGTAAGCCTCGGGTAGTGGTTTGCAATAAGGCGCCATCTGGAGGATATCGATAATCTCGGGGAAGAAATCCGCGATGCCCAGGATACTTAGAACCCGTTCAGCGTGCCCCTGGCTGGCGTTGGTAAAGACAATCTTGCGACCGTTGCAGGCAGAAATGGTTTCGATAAGCACATCATCTTTTTGCAGAAAATGCTCGAGGGGAATATCATGCACAAAATCTAAAAAAGCCTGCTCGTCGATATCATAAAGGGTCTTCAACCCGCGCAACGTGGTGCCGTATTCATGGAACAGGTCATTACGTATCTGCATCACAACGGTGGGGGCTAAGCCGAGGTTTTTGATAATATAAGTATCCATCCGCTCACCGATGGCATTCCACACTCCGCTGGTAGAGGGGTAAAGCGTATCGTCCAGGTCGAAGAACATCGCGTCAAAACTCATAGCGGCTAGTATACCCTCAAATTGACCACCCGGTTTGGATTGGTGATAGATGTGTGTCAGTTATAATTGAAGTGATGAGCATAAAAGTGCTGTCTGAAGAACTGGCGTCTCAGATCGCTGCCGGTGAAGTGGTGGAGCGACCAGCTTCGGTGGTGAAAGAATTACTTGAGAATGCCATCGATGCCGGTGCATCGCGTGTGTCGATTCGTATAGAGGAAGCCGGCAAAAAACTGATCGAAGTGAATGATAACGGCGCGGGCATCCCCACGGATGAATTACCGCTGGCAATTTCGAGGCATGCCACCAGCAAGATCAACACGGCGGAGGACCTTTTTCACATACGCACTTTAGGGTTCCGCGGTGAAGCCTTGGCATCGATCGGGTCTGTCTCCCGCATGAGCGTCCTATCGCGCAACGCGGGTTCACAGCTCGGCGCGCGCATCATCGTCGAGGGGGGAAAAACCATCAGCACGGAATTGACAGGCAGTGTCACCGGCACTGTTGTACGGGTTAGCGACCTATTCTACAACACTCCCGCCAGGCTGAAATTTCTCAAGCGCGATGTTACAGAAAGGCAGCAGATTGACACCCTGGTGAGCCG
>DHGL01000037.1 GCA_002402725.1 Anaerolineaceae bacterium UBA4799 | reverse complement strand
AGCAGATTGACACCCTGGTGAGCCGGTATGCATTAGCGTATGCCGACAAGACGATCCATTTGGTGGAAGATGGCAAAGCAGTGCTGCGCACTTCAGGAAATGGCGAGCGGCGTGAAGTACTGGCACAGTTGTATGGTGTGGAACTGGCAAGGCAGCTTCTCGAAGTGGTTTTTGAAGAAGAGGGAGTGAGGGTCGAAGGTTTCATCAGCCCTATCTCGATAAACCGCTCAAACCGCAAAGACATGACCTTTTTTGTGAATGGGCGCTGGGTGCAGGATACTACCCTGATAAGCGCGTTGCTGAAGGCTTATCAATCCTACCTGATGGTGGGACGCTACCCGCTTTCGATATTGTTCATTGACCTTCCACCTGAGGAGGTGGATGTGAATGTACATCCTGCCAAGGCGGAAGTACGCTTCAGGGAGCCGGATCGCGTATTCACTGCGGTGCAACGCGCCGCGAGGCGGGCCTTGATGGCTTATTCACCTGTCCCGCAGCTCAATCCGGCTCAATGGCGCGGTCAGAGATGGACACCTTCGTTGGACCTGGATGGAGGTTGGTTAACACCACAGTCGATGCCACCGCTAAGTCCTGTCCAGGTGGAAAAACCAGTCGGAACATCCCAGGAGCCGCCGATGGATCCCGCAACCTTTACGGGAGGGATTCCGTTATTACGGTTAATTGGACAAATAGGCGCCACTTACCTGGTAGCAGAAGGGCCGGATGGGTTATACCTGATCGATCAGCATGCGGCGCATGAACGTGTGTTATTTGAAAAAATGCAGCGGCAAAAAGGCAATATCCTCAAGCAGACCTTGCTGGAACCGCTGTTGGTACAAATGCCACCGCAATCCGCGCAAATAATATTGAACAACCTGCCGCTTCTGCGGGAGATCGGGTTTGAATTGGAGGAGTTCGGGCGCAATTCGTTCAGGTTAACCGCCATCCCCGCTTTGTTCACACAAAAAGACCCCCGGGCAGCCATCAACAGTGTGGTGGAGGATTTTGAGGAGGACGAAGCACCGCTGCAGGGAATGATCGAAGACAGGCTCATCGCGCGCATTTGTAAGCGAATGGCAGTCAAAGGCGGCTCTGTATTATCCTCCGAGGAGCAGCAGGCATTATTAAGCGACCTCGAAGCCTGCAGCTCTCCGCGCACTTGCCCCCATGGTCGTCCCACCATGATCCACCTATCGGTTGACTTGCTCGAAAGACAGTTTGGCCGCCGGGGAGCGCGTTCAAGTTAATTGCTTTAAAGCTGGTTAAAGGATGCCACTATATTTGGGATGCACTTCGCCACATCTGAGCGTATTACCAGGTTAGCGAATTGATCAAGAGGGGTGGAAGACAAATTCACAATCATGATTCTGCTGCCATTGCGATATGCCCTGAACGGTAGTAACGCGGCGGGAGTTACTTCTAGCGAAGAACCCGCCACCAGCAGCAAATCAGTTTTTGCGATTTCATTTTCGGCTTGCAGCCAGGCATCAACTGGAAGCCCTTCCTCATATAGAGTAATATCCGGCCGGATGACAGCTCCACAGGCACTGCAGGTAGGAACTTCACCCGAGATGATTTTGGTGACAACTTTCACTTGATCGACCCCGTGGTCTTTACAAACGGGGCAGTAGAACCGCTGCATTGAACCATGCAGTTCGATTACATTTGAAGAACCGGCTCTTTGATGGAGGTGATCAATATTTTGGGTGATGATGGTCTTTAATACGCACGCGCTTTCTAACTCAACAAGCGCCTGGTGGGCTTTGTTCGGCTGAGCCTGAGAAGAAATGCGCAGTAAAGGTCGCAGCCAGTTATAAAAATCTTGCGGAGATTCGCGAAATGCGTTAGCGGAAGCGACCTCAAGGGGGTCATCCTGCACCCACAACCCCGTTTTCTTGCTGCGAAAATCTGGAATCCCGGAGGGAGTGGAAATACCCGCCCCGGTAAAGGCTACAAAATAGCTCGAACTGGCGATCAACCCGGCCGCTATGCTAATTTCATTTTGGGTCAGGTCGGTCATAATTGAAAACGCTGACAAATTGTCCTGGAAAGCTCATTGACTTGCTGCGCGAACAGCCCTTCGGGTTGGATTCGCGAGAGAGGGATATATTTTTGATTCGCCTGAAAGACTTGTTCAGGTACGGGGGGAATCATAAACTTGATTGTGGTTCCCGGCAGCAATTTTGATACCTGTTCAGCGGAAAGACCTGCATCGGAACGGATGTGATTGTAGAGTACCGTGTCAATATATCTGTTTTTTTCTGACAGCTCAAGCTTTAATGTG
Source organism: Anaerolineaceae bacterium UBA4799 (assembly GCA_002402725.1). The sequence goes on along the minus strand of DHGL01000037.1, from coordinate 55,608 downwards.
CCGAGCAATCTCCTGGTTCTTAATGCAGTCGCAGGAAATGCATCGGTCAGCACAATCAGTTGGTCACATAACTTGTGGATTTCGCTGAAACCCGCCAGGTAGGGGTTGCCGATATCCAAAACGATCACCGGAATCGATGAATTCAATCCTTTGATGATAGCGATGGTTTTTTCTGGCAGGTCAATATAATTTATTTTTTGTATCTTTTCTGAGGCCAAGAGCAGGCGGATGTCAAAGGAAGTATGCACTGCGAACTTTTCTACAGTTGCTGCTGTAATCTCGTCAATTGGCAGCGCGAGGAGTTTCTCCAGCCCGTATGATTCAGCGATGTCCAGTTCTACACCCCAGCTGCCCAGACCAGGTTTTAGTTCCACAGCCACAACTTCTTTATTTGTCATTCCACCCAGGCTGATGGCCAGATTCAACACCAGTGTCGAAACGCCAAGGCCTCCTTTGCACCCCATGATCCCAATGACACACCCTGTTTCGCTTTCATCGTACTTATCCCTGAGTTTTTGCTTGCGGCTGAGAAGCGCTCTGACATGGGCGTTGAGTTCGGCAGGATGTACTGGTTTGGTTAGATAATCATCCGCGCCAGCGCCGTAACCTGCCACCTTGTCATCCACCTGGTTCTTGGCGGTAAACATCAAAATGGGAATGCGCGTGCACTCCGGATTCTTGCGCAGCTCACGCGCAATATGGTATCCATCCATACCTGGCATCACAATATCCAATATGATCAAGGAGGGTTTATCTTTGACCGCAGTTGCGAGCGCGAGTTCACCGGTATTCGCGGCGGCAATTTCGTATCCTTGCCGTTGCAACATCATACCGATGAGGCGCAATGTTTCCATATCATCATCGACGATGAGTATTTTTTCTGGCATGCTGACCTCCCTTCTTGATCGTATAAGTCAGTCTAGCATATTACCTGGTCAGATTCAAGTGATTAATAGAACAGTTTTGTGAGGGGGTCAGCACATAGTATACAGTTTCGCGCGCGTGATACTTATAACAGCGATGCTATAATGACCTGGTGAATACAAAAGACTTTAGTTCGATGCTGCAAACCAGGTGCGCCATTGACCTGAAAAAACCGGTTCTATTGGGTTTCTCTGGAGGGCCGGATTCAGTTTGCCTGCTTTCATTACTTCTGGCAAGCGGGTTTGAAGTGATTGCCGCTCATCTTGACCACTCGTTGCGCCCGGGTTCAGCTGCTGAAGCCGTTCAAGCAAAGGAGATATGCCACAAACTGGGAGGGTATTTTATCAGTCAACGGGTAGCTGTAGCGGATTACGCGCGGAAAGAGCACCTTTCTGTGGAAGAAGCCGCCAGGAAGCTGCGTTATGAATTCTTGTTCGCAGAAGCACACAGTGCCGGCGCGCAGGCTGTACTGACCGGGCACCATGCTGATGATCAGGTCGAAACGGTACTCATGCATCTGCTTCGGGGAAGCGCCCTGAGCGGACTGGCTGGGATGCGCATGGTGCTGCTGCCCAATCCCTGGAGTGATTCCATCCCGCTGGTAAGGCCGCTTCTTCATTGCAACAGGGAGGAGATAGAGGACTACCTCTCTGGAATTCCGATCAAGACAATAATTGATGAGTCGAACCAGGATACTGGGTTCCTGCGAAACCGCATCCGCAGTGAACTGGTCCCCTTGCTGCAGACATATAACCCACAGGTTAAGGAACGTATCCTCAGGATGTCCGAGGTGGTCGCGCTTGAAGACGAGCTGATTAATGCTCATACCCGGCATGCCTGGGATGTCACCGTCATCGAAACGGGCGAAGATTACCTGGTATTTGACCGTGAAAAAGCTTCATCCCTGCACCTCACGCTTCGCCGCAGGCTGATGCGCGAAGCGCTCAACTGGATAGACAGCGAGCAGAGAGATGTTGATTACACTGTAATCGAAAAAAGCAGTCACTTCTTAACAGAACCATGTGGGAGCAAAAGAGTGGAACTTATCGCGGGTCTGGAAATGTTCCAGCATCTCAAGGATAGGGTGGTACTGGCAAAAAAGGATACCCCGTTACACGGGTTGTGGCCACAATTGACGCAAGATGACCCAGTAGCCCTGAAAATTCCTGGCTCGAACCAGCTCAATGAGCATTGGACCCTGAGTTCTTCTTACGAAACGACTTTTTTAGAAACCACTGATCCTTATATTTGCCAGTTGGATTCTGGCTCGTTGGATAAAAACCTGACGATCAACCGCTTCAGAGCGGGGGACAGGTTCACACCTTACGGGGTTACCGCACAGGAGATGAAACTGGGGGATTTTTGGACAAACCAGGGTTTGGCGGTGCGCGCGCGGCGTGACTGGCCGCTCATCCGCAGCGGTGATGAGATTGTCTGGGTGCCTGGCTTCCGCATTGCGGAGCGGTTTAAGGTGCGAGAAGGGACCACAAACATCATCAGGCTTGAGTTAAGGAATAACTAAGTGACTGTGATGGGCTGTCACGCGGTGTAATTCGTCTATTTTATTCTTCTGCCAGTTGGCGTAACTTGGCGTTCGTCTCACGCCATTGAATCTTCGAAATGCCCAGTTTCTGCCGTAAGGCTTCTTTATCCATGCCGGATTTCCAATCGTCCAGCGCGCAGGTCCAGCGGCACATGTCGAATGAAATATGTTTAGACAAACCAGCGCTAATGGTGATATCTTCAAGCAGGTATTCCAGGCGGCGCGGAGACCAAGGAAAAACCTGTTCTACGGGGTGGTACTGTTCCAAATATTCCTGGTATGCCTCGACCCAATCAGCGCTTAACTGAATATTCCGTTCCTTATAGCGGCTGCCGCTGGCTGAATAGCGCACAAACAGACGCGGGCTTTTGGGACTGTCAAGGTCGATATGGTTGAGGTTGAGTGCCAGACACTCACCCTTTTTTATTCCTGTGGTCAGCAGCAAGCTGAGCAGTACGTACGGGCGGGTATCGGGTTTACTGGCAGCGCGGAGTTTCCTTGCGGCTTCCAAGGCTAATTCTTCTTCTTCTGGCGTCAGCACGCTGGGCAAGGGGCTGATGACGGTTTTCTGCAGCACCTTTTCCGCGGGGTCAGAAGGGATGCGACCGGATGTCGCCAACCAGCGATAGAAGGATTTAATCGATGTTATTCTACGCGACAGACTCTTGGGACTGCAAGGCACGTTGCGTTCATGCTGCAGCCAGTCGAGGAAGTGGTTGATATCGTCTGTGGTAATACTCCCCACGGTAGTTTCAGGGGTGTAATAGCTGGCAAATAACCTCATATCTCCCAGGAAGGCTTTTACCGTGTGCAGGGAACGTCCCTGGTCGAGGAGGAAGATCTCCCACGATCGGATGGCTGGATGAAAAGTTGTTTCAGAAGTGATATGGAGTTCAGGAGGCATGTCCATGAGAAAGCCTTCTTTCTAAATCAGTTTCGCATAGTCTTATATTTTATAGTGTACAAAGAATTCAAGTGATTGTCAATATGCAATTATTGTTCCAGTTATTGTTCCAGAGAGGGGTATAACGCGTCTTTAATGGTTGACGCGATGGAATCATAATCAGGTATAAGTACCATGGCGCCTGTTTCAGGTACGATGTAGTTCGTGATTTGATCCTCAGAAATCGCATAGCGTTGTATGGACGAGGGGTTTTCTGCCGCTGACACTGCCACCGGCAGCAAGCGCACTACCAGGTCAAGCGGGATATCTGTCTCCACGCTGTTGCTGAAAAGATCGTAAAGTTCAACGGCGCGGTTTGCGGCGTTAAGGCTCATCATTTTCTGCGTGATGGCGATTGCCACTTCCTGCGCTCGCCGTGTTCTATCAAAATCACTTGATGAATACCGCGAACGCACATACCACAATGCGGTTTCGCCGTTCATTTTGTTCCAACCCGCAGGGATATAGCACATTTTGTTGTAAGCCTGGGGCAGGTCACAACGGTCATACAGCTCGTATGATGCATATACATTAATACCGCCAAGGGTATCGATGATATTCTCAAATCCCGTAAAATTTGTCATCATGTAATAATCCACGCTGGCGTCGAAATTGCTTTTTATTGTTTGTGAGGTAAGCGCGAATCCCCCGTAAGCCTGGGCTGCGTTGATACGCTCATAGCCTATGCCGGGGATTGTGACATAAAGATCACGCGGGAAAGATAATAGCGCCACGCGATTCTGGTCTGGTATCAGCGAAAGGATCATGATCACATCTGTGCGGTAACCCTGCCCGGGCCGCCAGTCGGAACCCAGCAACAGGATGTTAACCTGTCCAGCGGGGCGTTCCAGCCCCAGCGAAATCATGCCATCATTAACCGGAGAGGGAGAGGACGAGGGAGTACTGGCAGGCGTGGCCAACGGGTTTTTCACAGGGAGAACCGGTTGAAAGGGGGTGGGGGTGGCTGTGAACAGACCATTCTCTCCCGCCAGCAGATCAGATACTGGTATGGGCGTGCTGACTTCTGTACCAGGAGCAATAATTGAACAGGCGGGCAGGAGAAGAAGGAGAAAGAACAGTGATACATGCTGAAGCCTGCGCATGGCGTTATTGTACCCCAGTTGGAGTCGTTAAATTCAGAGAACGATTTTCACCGGGTTAAACTGGCTTAAATCGCTTGTTAACCCTTGCAACCCTTTTCAGGTTCTGCTGACAAACACCTGCGCCATGATATATGCAAACACCTGCAACAAACTCCCGCAACAAAAAACTCCCGAAAAAATCCACACAAAAACTCCCCCAACAAACTCCCCAACACAAACTCTCCANNNNGCTACGTTCAGGGCGTAGTGGGCATTACGCTCGTGAGGGTTCAAATCCCTCCTTCGGCACCATAAAAAACCCGCGAAACCATGCGGGTTTTGTCTTGTCTGCGTTCAGGGAATAAGGTAATATTAAAATATGAAAGCATTCTTCGAACGGATGAAGAACAAACTGGATTTCAAGAAAATCGGGTTGATCGCAGTTGCGGCAATCATGTTCCTGCTGGTTATGGATTTAAACAGCCGGCTCAATGAACTTTCGCGCCTGTCTGAACAGCGCGACCAGGCGGCAACCGTGGTAGCGAATCTTGAAAGTACGTTGAGTGTGTTGATGACCCAGGTAGAGTATTCGCGGTCTGAAGGGGCGGTTGAAGAATGGGCGTACAGTGAAGGCAAGATGGTGCGCCCGGGAGAACAACTGGTCATCCCGCTTTCGCCGCCTGGCACCACCCCCCAACCAGTGCTAGTACCGACGCCAACGGTGGTACCGGTGCAAAACTGGGAAATATGGATGGCACTGATTCTAGGTAAATGAACGACTCCCGCTCAAGCGGGAGTCGGTTTTAAGTGGTGAATGGCCAACATTGTGAGATCATCTGATGGGGGTTCACCTTTACGGAATGTATTGATCAGGTCCTCGAGGTTTTCAAGCAACTCGGTTGAGGAGGCGTAACGGTTTTTCTGCAGCGCGTCGATTAAACGCGATTCAGAAAATTGTTCTCCTGAAGAAGAAAACGCTTCGGTGACTCCGTCTGTGTAGAGCAATAATGTATCCTGCTCTTTTATTTGTATTTGGTGGCAGACGTATTTGCCATCTTCCACCACACCCAGGGCGATACCGCCTTTCTTGAGTTTTTCAACTTTTTGGGTTTTTCCTCTGAAGATCAGCGGCAGGTTATGCCCGGCGTTGGCGTATTCAAGGATTCCGGTCTGCGGGTCCAGGAGCGCAAAAATGGCGGTGACGAACATACCGTTTTGCGATTCTTCGTAAAGCAATTCATTGACCCGCTTAAGCACTTCATCCGGTGATTCAATGGTCTGTACGGCAGCACGGATTAAAGTGCGGGTAACGGTCATGTAGAGAGCTGCAGGCATACCTTTATCAGATACATCGGCGATGGCAAACGCCAGTTTATTATTTCGCGTCAGGAAGACATCGTAAAAATCTCCTCCCACTTCACGAGCGGTGCGCCAGCGCAAGTCAAAATCCCATCCATCGATTCCGGGAATGGACTGTGGCAGGAAAGTTTTCTGGATTTGTCTGGCCAGTTGAAATTCGCGCTCCACTCGTTCACGCCCGACCATTTCTTCTTTGAGGCGTTCGTTTTGTATCGCCAGGGCGGTTTGTTGGGCAACTCCTTTGATCAGTTCGACCCGTTTTTGATGATAAGCAGCCTGGACATTCGCCTCACGGGTCAACATAACTCCGTATTTCTCGCCTTTAACGCTTAACGGAAAACCCAGTAACCAACTGCTATTATCAGACATCAGGGGGCTGATTTCATCCAGGCATTCCAGTGAGCGCCACGAGCGGATAGGCAGGTCTGGTTTTTCCAGCTGGCAACCGAGCATTTGGTCGCATTCGATCAACTTATCCAGCAGGGAAAACTCTCCCTGGGAATATGTGTGACGGAGTATCTCGTCCTGTTCTGCGTGTGTGGGTGCTATAGCTTTGGCAGGAAGGAAGCGCAGGTTGTTTTTCTCCCACAGGTAGATGACACAGGTGTCAACCCCCACCAGGATGGGCATCAACTGCACAATGGTTTCCAGAATGTCCTCTAACTGATTCTGGCTGACGACCGCCTGCGCCACCTGTAGCAGTACCGCGGTGATATACGCTTCTTCCTGGCGGCTCTCCAGCAGTAGAATGTTCTCAAGCCCGACAGCGGTTTGTTGAGCGATACCCTGTAATATGGCGAGTGTCTGGTCGCTGAATTTGTTTAGTACACCGAGTTCTCCCTGGCTGTTGTGACAAACCAGAAATGCGCCGTGCAACTCTCCGTGCGCCATCAGCGGGATCAATACCAGTGTGCTGGTCTTCTCGGCATAAAGCAAAGAACGCAGGCCAAGTTCCAGTTTTGGATTTTCGATAATGACCGGTGCCAGCGTGGCCTTTAATTTCAACATGGCAATGGATTCCGTATCCGTCGCGATTATTTCACTTTCGGTGGGTTGAAAACCATACCAGCTTTTCATTTCAAACGTGTCGTTGTCAACCCGCAGCAGGTAAATGGCGCATTGTTCCACGCCCACCAGGAGAGGGGTCAGGCGCGTCATCGTAGAGAGAAGCGAATCCACACTGTTGATGGATTGCATGGCTTCGGCGACCTGCAGCAGAACCGTTGAGGACCAGGCTTCTTCCTGGGCGGAAGTATACAGGTGAGCATTCTGGATCGCGATAGCAGCGTAGCTGGCAAGAGTCTGCGCAATATCAGCAGCCTCTGACCCATAACGTCCTTCCGCCCGATGTGCCATTGTCAGCACCCCCAGTATCTCCTCACCTGAACGTAGCGGAACAGCGAGCGAGGAATAATTGGGTTTGAACTTTCTAGCGGCACCAAGCGGCCCGTATGGGTCGCCCGGTTTTCGAATGGCGTATTGCTCGCTGTTAATCCCGTAATTCAAGAAACTTCTGACAGTGATCGAACTCGAGGTGGTTTCAGTAATCTTTTTTGAAGATATACCTCTTACTGCAGCCAGGTGAAGAGGCCGGTTTTCAATAGGTATGCTGTTATCCTCCTCCAACAGCCACACGGCTGAAGCATCACAGGGAAGATTTTTCTCAAGTGCGGCGAGCACCCGGTCGAGCATATCAGGGAGGGCCAGGTTGCTGACAAGAGAACCTGCCGTGTCACGAAAACTATCCGCCACACTGCGGCGCCAACGTTCAGTATGAAACAGCGTGGCGTTACGGATGGATTGAGCGATTCCTGAAGCCAGGCTCTCGAATAGTTCCCGGTCAGACGGGGTAAAGTGATTCACCTGGTCGGATTGCAGGTCAAGGATACCCAGGATATCATTCCCAAAGGTCAGCGGCACTGCCAGTTCTGATTTAACCTTTTGTGAAAAGTGCTTTGAGGGGACGTAAAGAGGGTCGCTGGTCACGTCATTGGTTAAATAGGATTTGCCAGTTCTGGCGACAAACGGGAGAATACCGGTGGCTGAATCGAGGTCCATTGCCCATGAATTGGGATTTAAGTTCCTGGCTTTCGTCCCGGTGCCTGCCTGAAAAATGACTTTACCGCGGTTGGGATGGACGGTAAAAATGTGTACGAATGGAATACCAAAGTGCTTTTCAATGACGGAGACCACTTCTTTCAATAGGAGGTCCAGGTCGAGTATGGATGAAATCGCGTTGCCAATTTCAGCCACCGCGCTGATACGAGACGCCTGTTGCTGTAAATTGTTGAATAACCTGGCGTTGTTCAACGCCAATGCGATGGTGTCTGCCAGGGAACGCAGCACGAGCATGTCACTGGTATGGAACGCACCTTTTTTGTCGCTTTGCAAATCCAGCACACCGAGGACATGTTCTTCTATTTTGAGCGGAAGAACGGCTTCTGACCTTGTTTCAGGGAGTGCGTCAAAATGAATGTACAGCGGGTTTCTGCTTACATCATCCACGATGTATTCCTGCCCTGTCCTGGCCGCATTTCCAATCAATCCCTTGCCGTATTCAGCGGTGAGGAGAGGATTCTTCGTGTTTGGCGCGCAATCCAAGGAACTGGCCTTGAAGGTTAACTCACCGCTGTTTGGGTCTATCGTGAAGATGGCTACATGGTAAAGACCGAAAGAACATTGGATCAGGTTGGTCACGCGCAGGCATAACTCGTCTACTTCGAACAAATTGGCAATCTGGGCACTGACTGAACGCACCAACGAAATCTGATCGAAACGCCAATTCTTCAAGGTCGCTTGACGATTAACCTGCATGGCAAGTCCGGCTACTGCGCTCATACTTTCGAGCATCTGAATCTCATCCAGATTAAAGCCTTTGCTCACCAGTTTCTCCGCATGAATCACTCCAAGCAGACTGCCCTGGGTGATAACCGGCAGGGCGATCGCTGCTGGAGAAGTATGCGCATTCTTTGTGACACGCCGGTTTTTGTATGCGCGTTTTACAAGCGGCGGAGCTTCTTGGTCGGGAAGGGTGCGCACCGCTGCTTCACCTGGCAGTGGATAATGTGGTTCAGCCAGAAATATTTGCACTTTGCAGGCGAATTTTTCACCCAGGTACTGGTTGAGATAATTACACAGGCTTTCAGTGGTCTGTTGGTTTACCAGGATCTCGCCAAGAGAGAGAAGTTCGCTCCAGAAAGGAATGGATCCCTGAGGGTTAATATCCATTACATGTGTTGTTTGAACAAAGTCAACTTGTTGAAGTTGTTGGAAAACTCGAACTTGACGTCATCCATCAGTTCACACATCAAGAAATAACCCAAACCGTGGTTTTTACGGTTTTTTAGGTGAGCATTAATATCGGGAACTGGGACACATGAAGGATCAAATGGTTGCCCGTGGTCTTCAAGAATGATTTGAATGCCATCCTCCACCCGGGTAGCCGTGCAAGTGATATCGCCAATGCCTTCGCCCCCGTAGGCATGCTCGATAATATTGGAAACAGCCTCGTCAACAGCTGTTTCCAATTCAAAAATCTCTTTGAAAGAAAGTTCGGCCTCTTTGGCTTCAAGCCTGACAAACTCAGCTATTTCTGCCAGGCTTTCGTAACGGCCAGGGAAGATGCGCGTGCTCATAAGTATGTGGACTTAGAAGGACCCCACGGCGCTTACGACATCATTATAAATCTTAAAAATGGATGTAAACCCGGCAAGGTCAAATACCGAGTGGATATTCTCAGGCATTCCTGCCAGTACCAGGTCTCCACGGTTGTAGCGCCGACAATTCTTGAGTGTGGAGATGAGCACCCGCAGACCCGCGCTGGAAATAAACTCCACGCCTGTGCAATCCACGACGATTTTAAAACAGCCTTCGTCGTTGATCTTTGCGAATTCCTCGGACAAATGGGGAGATGTGGCGCTATCCACACGACCAGTCACCTTGACGACATCACAATGCTTGAAATGAGTAGTTTTAATTTCCATTTTCCTCTCCACTGCAGATTTACTTACCAGCAAAGTAATTATATCACGCGCACCATACCTGAATTTCATTAAGCCGCTCCGCTCTTGATTTGTGGTATGATGAAATTAATTACTGGTATAAGAGAACGATTAACCTATTGTCAGTTCATTGTCATTACCTATTCAAGATAAAAGTCAATAATACAGGAAAATTATGAACCAAAAAGATAATCCTCAAAGTGTGATTGATAAATACTCAAAACGGCAGAAGTTTATGCCGTATGTTCTTGGCGGGCTCGCTGGTATCCTTGCTCTGGCAGGCATCTTCATCATAATCAGTGTAGCCACTGGTTCCGGTAACATTTTTAAAGGCTTGTTCGCCACCAAGACACCAACGCCAACCGCGACTTTCACTCCAACCGCCACCGTGCCATCTCCAACACCAACGATGACGCCAACCATCACTGAAACACCATTGCCTTCCGCGACAGCGACGCCATCGGGCCCGCAATACTACACAGTCAAAGAGGGCGATGACTGCTGGACTCTGGCAAACACATTCGGCGTTGACCTGTTGGTTCTGCTGGCGATCAATAATTTCCACTCAGGTACATGTCCGATCATTCCGGGAACGGATATTATCATCCCCGCGCCCGGGCAGGCCTTGCCCACGAGCACGCCATTACCATCGGATATCGCCCGTGGCACAGAAATTGAGTACACCATTCTTTCGGGCGAAACTCTGGCAGATATCGCCACCCGGTTCAATAGCACCCTGGAAGACATCAAGACCCGTAACAACATTGAAGATGAAAATGTCATCTATGTTGGTCAGGTCATCAAAGTGCGCGTGAACCTGGTCACTGCTACACCAACACTGGCACCAACCAGCACCCTATCACTGACCACTGCCAAACCTACTACCAACCCGACAGTAACCCCTACACCGTAGTTAGAAATGCAATCCTCCAGTTCACCCGGAGGATTGCTTCATTTCCGGTTGAATTCGTTCCCTGGCCCATTTTACAGTATGCTGCAGCCAGGGTGGTTCAGATGCGGATTCGATTCTTTGGAGATTGCCAATGGCCCGTTTCTCTCTCAAGTTTGCCAGCCTGATAATAACATTCCGTCTTAAGCCGTTGTACCGGCTTCTCGATAGGGCTGTTTCCCTAAAGCGCAATCTAAAGTCATCCGGTGATGACTCGAGGAACTCCAGCATCTCATCAACTGTCATTTGATTGGCTTTTTCCCGGTCACTGAACATCTTGTACGCGTGCTGGTTCCAGGGGCAAACCATCTGACAGGTATCACAACCGAAGATCCAGTTGCCAAATTTTTCCATCACCACTGGCGGGATCGAGCCTTTATTTTCAATGCTATGGTAACTGAGGCAGCCATTAGCGTCTATCTTCCGGTCAGGTAGGATGCACCCGGTTGGGCATGTGTCAATGCAGCGCGTACAGCTACCGCAATGGTCGGCAGTGTAGGGAGGGTCCGCATTTAACGTGATGGCGGTGAATATCTCCCCCAAAAGGAGGTTAGAACCAAGTTTTGGTGTGATCAAGCAGGAGTTACGCCCAATCCAGCCCAGACCAGCTCGTACCGCCAGTTCACGTTCAAGTACTGGGGCGCTATCTGTAACCACACGAGGCGCAGGTGCATCCGCGTTTAGCCCGGAGATGAAATGCAGCAGCGGGCTTGCCATGCGGGGGATGCGTGTGTGGTAGTCTTCACCTGAGGCATACCCGCTGATCAACCCACCTGTTACATCATTAATAAGGGCGGGTTCATGCAATGGATAACTTAACCCCAAAACAATGATTGATTTCGCTCCCGGGAAAAGATCCGCCGGGTGCTGTCTATTCAAAACGTGATAGGAAGACGCAAGATAGGCCATGTCCGCATTCAAACCACGCTCTAACCAGTTCGCATACTCTCGCTGATGATCCAGTGGTGCCGGGGTGGTGATGCCGCAAATAGAAAAGCCAAGGCTTAGAGCCCTGGCTTTGATTGCGTTCTCCAACGAAGGAGGTATTTGTGACACAGGATTAAGGTGTGGAAGTAGGGGTGGGAGAGCTACCCCATTCTGATGTGGCCGTCACTACAATCGTTCCAGTTTTTGTGGGCGCAGGCGTTGCAGTCAGAGTTGCTGTTGGCGCTTTTCCCGTGGCGGTAGGTTCACCCACGATGATGTTTATGCTAAACACGTCTCCGAAGACAAACCCGCTGGAATTATACATTTTCCAATAGCTGCCGTAATTACCCGGGGCAGTTGGGGCTGTAAAAGGCACGCTAATCTCAGCAAAGTCACCGGGTTTAACCTCGACTGGTAATTTGAACATCAACTGGTCGCCTGTCCCATACAATACACCCTCCAGGTAAAGAACCGCGTAATCCTTGGTCCAGGTAGTTTTTCCGTTATTCTGAAGTTTCCAGGTTTTTATGAACTGTTCGCCGGGTCTTACCACGCTGCCGTCAGGAAATGTGACATCTGTAATGTATACCGCGCTATCAGCAGTAGAAGATTGCGGTTGAGTGGGAACGTTCACCACCTCGGGTGAAGAAATCACGCTGGGGGGGGTCGGGGTTTCGGGACTGGGGGTGGCGGTGGCCGTAGGCTCGAGCGTGGGTGTAGCGGTCGGGTTGGATGCTGCCGCCTGGGTCAATCCTGCCTGGACAGTGGCGGCGATTTCAGTCATTTTTTGATTCGGGTCAGCTGTCGGTTTTCGACCGCAGGAGGCCAGGAGCATCCCGAGAGCGAGCACCGCCAATAGACTTATCAACTTGTTGCTTTTATACATTTTTACTTCCTCCAAAAAGATGAAACACGCGCCAATTGTCAGACACCTTGCGCGTCCTGTCAAGAGGAGGTGAATTCGAGGANNTGAATTCGAGGAGGTGAATTCGGCTACTGTGAATTCGGCTACATTCGGGTTAGTTTAGGAAGTCAGTGTTTTGGCTGCCAGGAGGATTGCCGCGGACGAAACCTTGTTTACCCAGGAAATCTATGAAATTTACAGCGCCAGGTACGAGTTTGAATTCATATTTATAGGCTACAGCATTGTAGTAGGTGAATAGTTCATAGCTGCCTGCAGGAAGATCATTGAGAACGAAGTTTTCCTGGTAAAAAATGTCATGCTGTGATTCATTGATGATTGAATCATCATAGGTACGAATTTGCCATACGTTTCCAGTATCGAGTGAAGTAAGGCGTATATTCCAATTGGATAAATAGCTTCCAAAGTTGTTGATTATCCTGCCGGCGAGAACACCGTATTCCAGGGGGGGCACCATCCACAATTCGGGATTCTGGAGAATCATGCCATTTTCGTCTTTTACGCGTACCTCAAAATGCAGGTGAGGTCCGCTGGTGCTGCCGGTCATGCCAACACCACCGAGTTTCTGCCCGGTTTTAATCACATTATTTACTTTGACAAGCGCCTGATCGAGGTGCGCATAAACGGTATAGATGACAGATCCATCAAATTCCATGTCGTGCCGGATCATTACCACGATGCCGTAAGGGTCGTTTCTCGCGCCTTCTCCATATAAAAGGCCGTAACCAGAAAAGACCACTGTGCCATCTCCCGCAGCCAACACCGGAGTTCTTTCCGGCGCCGGGATATCCAACCCGCCGTGAACGCTCCCATCCTCCTTAATCAAGTATCCGTAGCGGTAATCAGCTGTCCTCCATGTGAGGGTTTCGTCGCTAATCGGTCGCGATAGCAAAAAATGATCATGGGGGGTTAAGGATAATGGAGCATGGTAATACGGTCTGTTCGAAGGATAGTAAGGTTCTTCTGGTGAGTCGTCCAGGCGAACGGTATCACTCATGGCGAGCGCATTTGCAGCAGAAGATATGAGCTCACCTGGTAACGGCGTGGCGGCGCTCGTGAAGAAGAAAGATATCAGAAGGAACAATCCCAGCGCGTTTCGTGAGAATTTCATTATTGGTTTCATGGTAATGGCCAGTAACTTTCGATAGTTTCGTCAGTAAAACGTTCACGCATTGCTTCCTGCCAGGTGAGTCCGTCGCGCATGACAAAACGGTTTATCCCGGTTTCTGGAAAATACCCCCGCCAGTTCGCGCCAGCAGGTAGCCGTTCCCAGCCATAATCCAGGGCAAAGGAAGTAAAATCCATCCAATATCCCTGCGGGAGCGTTGTCGTAATGCCGCCATTTTCATAAGCAGAAGTGTTTCCCTGAAGGCGGGAGTCAAAATCCCAGACCGGGTTCTGGACGGAGACACCGCAGGTGCCGTCCTGCTGCATGCACTTAAGCCAGACACGCCAATAGGTGCGTCCGAGAATGTCCTCGCGATTGACCACCATCCAACCAGAATCCAACGGGTCCAGATTCACGGCGATGGCTCTTCCGGTATAACCCCAATCTTCCTCCAAACCTGGCGAGGCGTTAGTGGGAATCGACAGGCTGGCACTTTCCAGTATTTTGAGAAAATCCCAACCCAGTTCAGCGTGCAGGGCTTTCCGCATGCTGGAAAAGCTTTCGTCGACTGTATCGATCAAGTACGGTTCAGGCGCGGTGATATCCGCCAGGTACACCAACTCATAGCGCCCGGAACTGGCATCAAGGGTGCTTAACTCAGGCTGCCATAATCCTTCATTTTTAGTTACTGGCTGACGGGTCAGGAATTCATTAAGAGTGCTCACGGATCGAGCGGGTGCCCAACCGATCGATACCACCTCGTTTTGCAGATGAATGGGGGGAATGAACAGACGGTCGAGATCGGAGCTGTAAGCGACCAAGTCATTGCTGTTGGCAGAATGAACTACAGACAGTAAGCCTTCCCCATTGTCCATCCAAACCGGATGTGAACCTGAGCCCAGGGTTGACGGTCTTAACTCCTCCGTTTCCAGATTCCAGATTTCAACCTCCTCGAATTCGTCTGTCTTTTTCCAGGCGAGCGAGTGACCATCATTCGACCATACGGGAGAAGAGTAATCCGCGTGTTCTGAACGGATTACAAGTTTGAAACGTTGTTGGGGGTCATCCAGGTTTGCGAGCCAGAGCTCCAGCCTGCCGTTGCGGTCCGTAACAAACGCAATCTCCCGTCCTTCCGGTGACCAGGCTGGGTCGAAGTTATTGCCTCCATTGTCGGTCAATATCACGGGCGCGGTGGACTCGTCCACAACTGAGCGGATGACCAGGTTGAGCTTTCCATCCAAAACTTCCTCGAACGCCATCCAGCGTCCATCCGGTGACCAGGTTGGGGTGCAGGCGTAAGAGGTTGTGTTGGTGAGGCGGGTCTTCTCACCCTTTATCAGGTCAAGGATAAAAATATCCCAGCGTCCAGATTCATCCGCGCAATATGCCAGTTTTGTACCGTCCGGGCTGATAGCTGGGTCTGCATGGTTCCAGCCATCACGCGTGATTTGGGTCAACGCCTGGTTTACGGGGTGGTAGGCCGCGAGTTGGGAGAAACCGTTTATCTTTATCGCGAGAATAATTAAACCGCTGGTTGCTTGACTCTCGGCGGTTTTGCGGGACACTGGCAAGGAGGTCGGAGTAACTGTCGGGTTTTCTGGCGGAGGTTCTGCGGTCTTTGTAACCTCCTGAATATTGAGGATCGTGGCACTAGCGCGAGTTGCACCCTCTGTCGTGGCGGTTACAGGTGTACAGGCTGTAAGCGAAATTACCAGCAAGAGTATCAGTATAAAAAAGCGTGTGTTCAGGTGGGCACTACTGCTCATAAGACCTTCGTTTATTATTACCCGGTAAACGCGGAGAGCGTCCTCATGGTTCCTGCTCCCAGAGCATGACCGGATTAAAGGGCTGAAATCTCCCTGATGTAGTCCAGATGCAATAACTGTACCGTTCTTCAATGGTGGCATCTGGTGTATACATGGCCAGCGTTCCAAACCGTGCATCTGCTGGACCGATCCTTACCTCGAGATGAAGATGCTCTGCTGCGGAGTTACCGGTATTGCCAACAGCTCCGATTTCCTGCCCGCAGTTAACAATATCTCCAAATCTCACAGTTGGTATTTCCAGCAGGTGAGCGTAAAGCACGTACACGGATTTGGCATCCGCATTCCATTTGATTGGAACCATACCCTGGAACACGGGATCGGAATCACACGGGCGAATTAGTTCCAGGTTTTCCTGCGGTATCGCGGTCGGAAGTGCTAGTGAGTTTAGCCATATGGCGGATATATTTTCGATGGGTGTTTCGATCAGGACGGCGTTTCCGTAAGGGTAACGGTCATGGATTACCAGGCTGACGATGCCGGGGAGGATGGATTGCACCGGGTGTCCGATCATGGATGGCAGTTCTTTGAAAGTGAAAAAGGCCAGGTCAACCGCGGGGTGACCATCATCTTTATAAGGCGCGGGAGGTGTAAAGCCCTGTGATGTGATCTTATGCAGGTCACTGGGTTTAATATCCTGAAGCGGCGAGCAGACCGCACCTGCAGGTCGTGGCGTTGCGGTGGACGTGGAGGTTGGTTTTTGGGTAACAGTGATGGAGGGGGTGGGTGTTGTTGTGGCTTGACCGGTTGGCATTGTCATGGCGGGTGTTTGAAGCGGGATGTCACCATCTGAACCGGAACAACCCGTGAAAAACAGCGAGATCAATAAAACCAGGCATACGACAACAACACACCGTCTTTTCATGAGAATTTGTTACTGGCGGTCAATTTCGACCGATACCTTTTTTGTATTCACCAATTTGCTGTCCTTAAGGATGACGTTCGCTTGTAAGGAAAGCGTTTCGTCCGTGCTGTGCCTGCCAAGGTGCAGGGTAAAAGTAATCATTCTATCGAATATACCGATGATGGTCGATTGCGCAATTTCAACTTGCTGTTTATCGAGCAGCATGAGTTCAACGGTTGGCCGGGATTCCGCGTTATTAAGCTCCAGCGTGACGCGCACCCGTTGACGATCCGGGAGCAATTTGGCGTTAAGCTGGTCGATTTGTGGTGCTGCGGAGACCCCTTTTTCATTGTCGATGGGATTCATCAGGTTGACCCGTTCAATCAGACGGTAATCCTGCGAGATTCCATGTAGAACCGTTTCTCGTGCGCTTCACCCATGGAAAAGGTTTTGCGAGGCAAAGCGCCATCAAGCAGAACCGTGCGGAACAATTCATCTTTTGCTATTGCCGGCAGATAGATACCGGCGTTTGCAGGGTCAACCCCTAGCTTGAAAAGGGTATCATCACCATGGACATAATCAATACTGTTTACTGAACCATCGGTAACCAGCCGGTCAAGGATCGGCTGCAGTGTACCTATCACCAGATTGGCGGTCGGGCTGGTGATTCTGCCGACAGAAAACCCGCGCTCCGAGATCAGTCCGAACTTCTGGCATTCGGCAGAGGGGTGTTTCACCTTTGCTTTCAATCCAGCAAACGAGTTCACAGGTTCAAATGTCAGTGCGTTGTCGAAGATGTCTTTCAGAACCTGTTCAAGGTTTACCCTATTGTTGAAGAGCACGCGGTGGATCGGTTCAAACTCCAGCCCGGGGTCATGGATATTTTCCACTTCCACAAGGGCATAGCGTGCGGGGTGGTCCATCCCCACGCTGGTTTTAAGTTCCTCCCAAATTGCTTTCGCGGTCGCCAGGGAATGGTTGCCATCCCCCACCGCGAACAATAGTACACCTTTATCAGGAGAGACCCGGTATTTAGCGTAAAAGGATTTTGGGTCAGCAAGGGCTTCGAGGTTATTAATGATCGATTTCTCAAGCGCTTCATCATTTACGAGCCGACCGCTCAAATGACCGCTTTGTTGCATCAGGTCAAAGTCATAAGCCAGTGGTAAAGACTGGCTGGCTCTGGTTACCGTGCCGATAACTTTATCATCTGGATCATCAATGAGGACAAGGATGTGTGGCAATTCCAGGGGAGCTTC
The DNA here is from genome assembly GCA_002402725.1 of Anaerolineaceae bacterium UBA4799. The sequence continues at coordinate 37,924 of DHGL01000037.1, read as the reverse complement.
TTTGCGGATGCGGATGCGGGGCGGGAGGCGGTCGAGGATTGTGCCTTCGGTGGCTCTGATAAGGCTCTGGGAGCCTTTGGAGAAATCATATTGTTCCAGGTCCAGGGCAAGCATCAGCCCACGCCGTGTTTTTCCTCCGACTGTGCGCTCAACATAAATCGCATTTTGCTGAGGTCTCAACAATCCATCCGTGAGATATTGTTGCATTTTGGCGTGCGTGCTCTGAATGCGTTCCGCCTCTTTTTCAGTTCCCAGGTAGGCTTCCGGCAAGATCAGGTGATACGTTGAGGGTGAATCCCCCACGTTTTTGGCGACCTGTTCCCAGTACTCAGGTTGTGAAGTGTACTGATCACAGGCAATTACCGCCCATTTCGTCAGATCGATATTATCAACCGGCAGATAAATCTCTGGAATTTGCACGCCAATGCCTGGATAATTCCTCATTATTTAAGTCTCCTGAGAATAATTTTACCAGAATGAAATCTTTAGACAAAAACCTCCCGAAGTCAGCGGGAGGATGTAAAGTTTATGTAAAGCAGCCTACATACTGTGCATGAAAGCGAGACCCAAAGCGCCGGGTCCGACGTGGGTGCCCAGCACGGTTGAGACCGTACTCATCACCGCGTCTGTAACCACGCTGGTTGGGAAGCGCTTGATAGCCCTTTCCAACAGCGCTTTGCCTTCATTTTCCGCGTTGGCATGAACCACGCACAAACGCACAGGTCCCTGTGCTTTGCCAACCCGCTGTTCAACCAGGTCAAGCAGACGGTCGATGGCTTTGCCGATGGTTCTGATACGTTCGATAGCCTCTATGCGTCCTTCACGCAACTCGAGGATCGGTTTCATGTCCAACATGCTGCCTAAAAAAGCCTGCGCACCGCCAATGCGGCCGCCGCGGCGGAGAAATTCCAGTGTGTTTACTACAAAGTACACACCTGTGTTGGCTTTCGCTTTTTCCGCCACTGCTTTGCATTCCTCCAGGGTCGCTCCAATTCCTGCCATGCGGGCAGCGCTGAGCACCTGGAATCCCATTGCCATACTCGTACTGAGCGAGTCAACCAGTTCTATGCGGGCATTTGGAAAGGCTTTTTTTGCCTGAGCCGCAGAATCGAGTGTACCCGATAGTTTGCTGGAGATGTGCATGCTGAGGATGTCATACCCTTCTTCTATCAAACTGCCATACATCGATTTGAATTCCTCGGGGGTGACCTGCGAAGTCGACGGCATTTCTTTTGCTACAGATAAACGTTCATAAAACTCGCGCGCCTGGATGTCGATGCCATCCCGTAGGATTTCGTTTCCCCAGATCACCTGTAATGGAACTGAAACAATCGGATTGACATCCAATAATTCGGGGGGAATATTGGCAGTGCTGTCAGTGACGATCATTACTTTACTCATTTTGAACCTCCAGAAACTTATCCATAGATTTCTGCGGTTAATAACCCCGCATTGAAACAACCGATGCATGCAAATCAGACAGGTGTTAACCGAATAGACAGAATATTCTCTTGACCAATACCTGCTTAAAGGCTAAAATCCTGCCAGCATTTCCACCACGGGGTGGATGGAAGACCAGGGCTATTCCATTGTTTGAAAATTTAACCGGCAGGCTCAACCAGATATTCACGCAACTACGGCGTAAAGGAAAGCTTTCTGCCGCGGATGTTGACGCGATGATGCGCGAGGTCCGCCTAGCGCTGCTTGAAGCTGACGTAAACTATTCAGTGGTGAAAGATTTCACCGCCCGTGTACGTGAACGCGCCGTGGGTGCAGAGGTAAGCAAAGCGCTTAACCCCGCGCAACAGATCATTAAGATCGTCCACGAAGAATTGATCAACACGCTGGGTGAACCCACCAGGTTGAACCTCAGTGGAGTAAAACCTTACACCATCATGCTGGTAGGTTTACAGGGTTCAGGCAAAACCACAGCCGCCGCAAAACTGGCCAAACGTCTGCGCGCTGATGGCGAAAGGGTGTTGTTGGTGGCAGGGGACCCCTACCGGCCGGCGGCTGTAAAACAACTTCAGACCCTGGGTGAGAAGATTGGTGTCGAAGTTGTCGCCGATTCAACCATAAAGCCGCCCGCGCTGGCAGCGCACGCCTTTGATAAGGCGCAAAAAGGAGGGTATTCAGTAGTCATCATCGATACAGCGGGACGCTCTCAGCTTGACCAGGTTTTGATGGACGAATTGCAGTCCATCGCTAAAAAAGTTAAGCTGGGCGAAACCCTGTTGGTGGTTGACGCGATGATAGGGCAGGAAGCCCTGCATGTTGCCGAAGGCTTTCGGGACACGGTAAATATCACTGGACTGTTCTTTACCAAGATGGATGGCGACGCGCGTGGTGGCGCAGCGATTTCCGTGCGCAACGTTACCGGAGTACCAATAAAATTCCTCGGTACCGGTGAAGGCATCGATGCGATAGAAGTATTTGATCCCACCAGATTGGCATCGCGGATTCTGGGAATGGGTGATATGATTGGGTTGATTGAGAAAGCCGAAGCCGCCTTCGATCAAAAAACCCAAAAAGAGCAGGCGGAACGGGTTCTCAAAGGTCACTTCAATCTCGAAGATTTCGCTGACCAGTTGAAGCAACTACGTAAAATGGGGTCGATCTCACAGGTAATGGACATGTTGCCTGGCGGGTTAGGGCAGGTTTCGCGAAATATCCCGCCTGAAGAGACCGAGAGGAACTTAAAACGCACCGAAGCCATTATCGCTTCAATGACGCGACAGGAAAGGCGGAATCCTGACCTGTTGAACGCCTCCCGCCGCCGGCGCATTGCCAGCGGTTCAGGGACGAATGTGCAGGAGGTTAACCGTTTGATCAAGCAGTTTAGAGACGCGCAGCGGTTGATGAAGACGATGCAAAAAACAGGCGGGAAGGGACTTTCCCGATTGTTCAAGTGATCAAAAATGAAACAGCGGTAAGCGCTCCCTTCAGCGCCCCTCGCCAAAGTGGAATTTTTGGATTCACATCATATTTGATCATTTTTTGAGAAACAGGAGAGAAGCAAATGGTAAGAATTCGTTTACGCAGGACAGGTCAAAGGCATCAGCCCAGCTACCGTATCATCGTGGCAGATAAAGAAAGCCCGCGTGATGGTCGCTTCCTTGAAATTGTCGGAAACTACATTCCAACTACTGAACCTTTCACGTTGGAAGTTCAGGAAGACCGGGTGTATGAGTGGATGAAAAAAGGCGCCCTCCCGAGTGACTCGGTCTTAAAGCTTTTCAAGATCGCTGGTGTATTGGACCGATACGAAAGATTCAAAAAGGGTGAATCTCTCGAAACTCTTCTGGCAGAAGCCAAAACAGCGGTTGACGAGCGAAACGCCAACATCAAAGCCTGAACCAGGTCACGATGCAGCCAACAGACAGATCCGCTCAAAGATATCATCGCAACATGGACCAGGAAAGTCACATTAAAGAGCTTGTGGAATATATCGCGCTTTCTCTGGTGGATGATCCTTCGCAAGTGGTGGTCACTGAGTACCGCTCAGGGGGACGGGAAAATCTTGAATTGCACGTAGCCAGGGAAGATATGGGTCGCGTTATTGGCAAAGGCGGCAGAATCGCCAATGCCATGCGTGTGTTATTGCGTGTTGCAGCCGCCCGTGAAGGCAAACAGGCCAACCTGGATGTCGCTGAACCGAGATGACCGCCAACAAGGTTACTGATTCACAGTCAAAGTCTCAACCAGGCTCGCCCCAAACCGGCGAGCCTGTCTACTTGATGATTGGCAAGCTTCGCCGCCCCCACGGCGTAAGGGGTGAACTATGGCTTGAACTGGTCACAGAACACCCGGAGAGAATTCACGCCGGTGTACCTGTTTTTATTGGAGATAAAAAGACAGAAGTTTCGGTTTCAAGCATCCATGCTGCGGATAAACTTTGGCTGGTAAGTTTTGCTGATTACAATGACTGCCAGATGGTTGAGGGGTTTCGCAACCAAAGGGTGTATATCCAGGCGCGCCAGGCAGCTCCTCTGGCGGCAGGACGATATTATCATCACGAGATTATCGGCATGAAAGTATATACTGAAACCCATGACCTGATAGGCGTGGTCGATGAAATCCTGGTGACAGGCGCGAATGATGTTTATGTGGTAAAAAGTGATGACGGCACTGAAATTCTGGTGCCTGCGATAAAATCAGTAATAATGGAAATAGATAAAGAAGCGGGCTGCATGGTTGTACGCCAGCAGGAGTGGTTGTAGGAGGGTAAGTTGGACCCGATTAAATACTGGGTGGGTTTCAACCTGGTTAAGGGCATTGGGGCTGTCAGGTTCAAGCAGATCCTGGATTTTTTTGATTCAGCGGAGATTGCCTGGGATGCCCCGGTATCGGGACTATTATCTGCCGGTTTACCCCAACGCGTTGTAGAAAATTTCCTGAATGTCAGAAACCAGGTTGACCTGGATCGAGTGATGGACAGGATAAATCAAACCGGCATCAGGGTGATGACCTGGAACGATACCGACTACCCGCGGCGTTTGAAGGAAATCGATCAATCTCCCCCTGTATTGTTTATCAAGGGGGCACTCAATGTGGAAGATGATTGGGCTGTAGCGGTAGTAGGTACGCGCCGTGTCACACCTTACGGCAGGCAGGTTGCGAGTGAAATTGCCACCTTCCTGGCGCAGAATGGGGTAACGGTTATCAGTGGTCTGGCGCGCGGCGTGGATGCCATTGCCCACCAATCCGCGCTGCGGGCTGGAGGACGAACGATCGCGGTGTTGGGCAGCGGTGTGGATGTCATCTATCCGCCGGAGCACCGTAAACTTGCTGCTGATATCATCGCGCAAGGGGCACTGGTCAGTGATTACCCTGTCGGTACTTCTCCGGATGGGGTGAATTTCCCGCCACGTAACCGCATCATTTCAGGCTTGTCCCTGGCTACCGTGGTGGTGGAGGCTGGAGAAAAAAGTGGTGCGCTGATTACCGCGGAATTCGCGGTGGAACAGGGCAGGGATGTCTTTGCTGTTCCGGGAAGCATCCTGGCGCCGCAAAGTGAGGGCACCAATCATTTGATCGAACAGGGAGCGCGCCCATTATTGAAAATGAGCGAAATACTTGAAGTGCTGAAGTTGGAACAGATCCCGGAAAAGCAGCAGGCACGGAAGCTCAACCCGCTGAACCAGGCGGAGCAAAATTTGCTGCGCTATCTGTCATCAGAACCCGTGCATATCGATCAACTTTGCGAGATAACGGGCTTACCCATCAATGATGTCTCGGCTACACTCACCATGATGGAACTAAAAGGTTTCATCTCCCAGGTGGGAGGCATGAATTATGTGGCGATGCGTGAAATTAAACCTTCGTACCAGGTGAAGAGATGAAGACAGACCATTACTACGCTGTAGTCATGGCGGGCGGTGGGGGAACCAGGCTTTGGCCGTTATCCCGGCATGACGCACCCAAACAAACGCTGCGATTATTTGACGATAAGTCTCTCTTCCATCTGGCGATAGCGCGGCTAGACGGTTACCTGCCGGTAAATCAAATTTATGTGGTTACCTCAGCCGACCTGATAGAGCAGCTGCACACCCAGGTTCCTGCGCTTATCCCGTCAAATTTTCTCATTGAGCCGCAACCGCGTGGAACCGCTGCCGTGGTTGCGCTGGCAGCCGCGACAATTCTCCGCAAAGATCCTCAAGCGGTGCTGGCTGTGTTGACTGCAGACCACTTGATTCCAGATGAAAGAGAATTTCGGACCTGTCTGCAGGCCGCGGGAGAACTGGCGGAGCAAGGATATATCGTCACCCTGGGGATTAAACCCACCTCTGCTGCCACGGGTTACGGTTATATTGAGCGCGGTGCGGAACTCGGATTGTTTTCGGGCAAGCGTGGTTTTAAGGTATTGAATTTCATTGAAAAGCCACATCAATCCAAGGCCAACGAGTTGATTAAACAGGAACGCTATTCCTGGAATTCTGGGATGTTCATCTGCCAGGCGCGACTGGTGTTGGGGGAATTCGAGCGTTACATGCCGGAGCTATACTCGACCATACATTCCCTGGAACCGTTGATGGATGATAATCATCTGGCAGCGGATTTTGTAGACGCATGGATGAAGATTCAGCCTGAAACATTCGATTACGGCATAATGGAAAAAACCTCTCTGGCAGCCGTTCTTCCCCTTACGACCCTGGACTGGATCGATGTGGGTTCCTGGGATTCCTTTTTTGAGGTATTCAAACCTGACGAAAACGGTAATATCATTTTGCGGGCAAAACATGAGGGTATTGACACGGGCGACTCACTGATCGTGTCATCGGATGTGGATAAGCTGGTAGTAACCGTGGGGATAAAGAACCTTATTATAATCCAGACGCCTGATGTAATCATGGTCTGCCCGCGCGGCGAAAGTCAGCGCGTGAAGGAACTGGTAAACTACCTGAAAGACCATGAATATACTCTTTACTTATAGGAGTGCCAACCGTGGAAGCCTATTGTGTCAAATGTAAACAAAAGAGAGAGATCGAATCCCCTAATGCGGAATTCAACGCCCTCGGGACGCCTGTGACCCGCGGAAAATGCCCTGTATGCGGCACAACCATGTACCGTATTGGGGATACCCCGGCGCACGCGGGTCTTGAGCGGCCGCAGCGATTGCATTCCAGGCCGCGCAGCGGAAAACTGGTGATTGTGGAATCCCCGGCGAAAGCCAAGACAGTCGGGCGTTTCTTAGGCAAGGGCTACACGGTGCGTGCCTCCGTCGGGCATGTACGCGACCTGCTGCGCTCTGAACTCTCCGTGGATGTAGAGAACAACTTTACTCCAAAATACCGCGTTCCTAATGAAAAACGCCCTGTTGTTAAAGAATTAAAGGCGCTGGCAAAAGAAGCGGCTGAAATCTACCTGGCAACAGACCCTGACCGTGAGGGAGAAGCCATTGCCTGGCACCTGCTTGAAGCCGCGCAAATCGAGCCAAAATTATCCAAACGGGTGGTATTTCATGAAATTACCGACCATGCCATAAACGAGGCGTTTTCACATCCGCGTGATATCAATATGGACCTGGTAGATGCCCAGCAGGCGCGCCGCGTACTCGACCGCCTGGTGGGTTATTCCATCAGCCCGGTGTTGTGGGAAAAAGTGCGCAGCCGCCTTTCAGCCGGCAGGGTCCAATCAGTCGCACTGCGATTGATAGTAGAGCGCGAACGAGAGATTGAAGCGTTCATCCCGGTGGAATACTGGTCGATCCGGGCAGAACTCACACCCGAGGGGAAGAAAACCAGCTATATGACCAAACTGGCCAAGATCGATGAGGTTGACCCTGACCTTGGCAACAAGGAGGTCGTGGATGGCTACCTGGTGGATATCGAAACTTCCCCGTTCAAAATTACCCGTATCAAAAAGAGTGAACGCCGCCGTAAACCATCGGCGCCTTTTATCACCAGCACCCTGCAACAGGAAGCCTCCAGAAGGTTGGGATACACTGCCAGGCGGACAATGATGATCGCGCAGCAACTTTACGAAGGTCTTGAAGTGGGTGAGGGCGGAGCTACCGGTCTTATTACCTACATGCGCACGGATTCCACCAATGTGGCGGAAGTGGCTCAGGAGGAGGCACGCACTTTCATCAAGCAGACCTATGGAGGGGACTTCCTGCCTGAAAAACCGCCGCAGTATAAAACCAGGGCTGTTTCAGCGCAGGAAGCGCACGAAGCAATCAGACCTACCTCGGTGGCGCGGCAGCCTGAAAAGATCAAGGAATATCTTTCTCCGGAACAATTCAAGCTCTACCAGTTAATCTGGCAGCGTTTCGTGGCTTCGCAAATGGAATCGGCGGTATATGATACGATTTCTGTGGAGGTGACCGCTGCCGGTAAAGAACATACTTACCTCTTCCGGGCATCCGGTTCCACCATCAAGTTTCCTGGTTTTTTGATTGTGTATGAAGAAGCAGTCGATGAAGACCAGAAATCCGAAGAAACAGAAAATGTGCGCATCCCGGCCGGGCTGGAAGAAGGCCAGAATCAGCGCCTGGAACGGCTTTTGCCTGAGCAGCATTTTACCCAACCGCCGCCCCGGTATACTGAAGCCACGCTGGTACAGGTGCTGGAAGAGTACGGCATTGGTCGCCCATCCACCTACGCCCCCATCCTCTCCACCATTCAGCAGCGCGGTTACGTGCTGCGCGAGGCAAAGCGACTCTCTCCCACCGAAACAGGAATCCTCGTTAATGATCTTGTGGTTGAGCACTTCCCGGATATTGTCGACCTGAACTTCACCGCCGGCATGGAATCCCGGCTGGACCAGGTTGCCGCGGGCAAGGAAGACTGGCATAAAGTGATCTCGACCTTTTATGCTTCGTTTGAGCCGCAGGTCAAGAAGGCTCAGGCTGAAATGCCTGTAACCAAGACCGAGCCTGAAAGAATTGGTCGCGCCTGCCCTGATTGCGGGCACGACCTGGTTATCCGTTGGGGACGTTACGGCAAGTTCATTAGTTGTTCCAACTTCCCTGCCTGCCGGCATACTGAAGCCCTGCTGGAAAAAATAGGAGTGACCTGCCCTAAAGACGGCGGTGAGGTGGTGCTGCGCAAGACTCGCAAAGGCCGCATCTTTTTTGCCTGCGCCAATTATCCCAACTGCGATTTCACCAGCTGGAAACGGCCATTGCCTGTACCCTGCCCGAAATGCGCTGGGTTGCTGGTGGTGGCGAACAAACGCGAAGCCCAATGCACAGTCTGTGAGGAAACATTCCTGATCGAGGATCTCGGCGTGCCAATCCCAGATTAGGCATAATAATTGCAACATAGGTAACGAGATAACTGGATCAATTAATATCTCCAGGAGTTAACTATGGAAAAGTTACGAGAACTCTTCAACAAGTTAATCGAAAAACCACTCTACACAGCCATCGCGGGCTTTGTGATTGGCCTGATCATCGGTTTACCCATATTGGGTTGGTGGTTGTGGCCGGTCAAGTGGAAGGATGCGGATGCCAGTTTCCTTCGCCAGGACCTGAAGGATCAATATCTGTGCATGGTAGTTGATTCTTATAGTGTGAATAATGATGCCAGGCTTGCTGCGTCACGTATTGACTCGCTTGGCGTTGATCTAAAGACAACCCCGTTCCTGTTTGATAATCTGGCAGCGGGCGGGTGCAATTACGCTCCGACCGATAAATTGATCAAGGGTCTAAAATCTGCTTTGCTTGCGGAAGAACCTGTAGTACTGGAGACCGAAGAGGCTGTCAAGGAAGCGGACAAGGGGGAGGTCAAGGAAACAGAACCCGCGGCTCCTGCGGAGGTTGTTGAGTCAACCGCCATTCCGTTGCCAGGAGACAACACACCAGATGAGAAAAATGGCGGAAGTGTATTGTTGTTATCGCTACTTTGCGCGCTCTTCCTCATTATCGGTGGTGCTTTGATTTATATCTTTTTCATCCGCAACCGCCGCTCGCGGGATGAGGTTCCACCCTCAATGGATGAGGAAGGGACATATGAAGAAGAACCCTACGACGAAGCCCCGGAATACCCGACCGTGGTAACCCCGCCGCCGACGCCGGTCTTTGAAGAGGAGAGCACTGATACATCGCCGATGGATTACTTCCACGAACCCGAAGGAATAGAAGCATCAGCAGAGATGGAAATTCCTGAAATACCGGATGTGGTTCAGGAGAAAGCCAAAACCCCACAAGTGAAGGCTGCAGGAGTTAGCGCAGCGGTTTTACGAAATTCTGACCTCGTCGCTCACTTCATGACCACTTATGTCATTGGTGATGACTTGTATGACGATAGTTTCAGCATTGATTCGCCTAATGGTTCATTCCTTGGTGAATGCGGTGTGGGCATCCTCGATACCATAGGCGTAGGTGATCCAAAAAAGGTTACCGCGTTTGAAGTGTGGCTTTTCGACAAAAATGACATCCAGACCGTTACCAAGGTGCTCTTGAGCGCGCACGCGATGAACGACTCGGGTATCAAGCAGCGCCTGGCCTCGAAGGGTGAGTTGGTGCAGATCGAATCCGGTCAGCAACTGTTGTTGGAAACTGCCACGCTGCAACTCGAAGCCCGGGTCATTGAAATGGTATATGGACAGGGTGCGTTGCCCTCAGGCAGTTTCTTCCAACGCATGACGCTGGAACTCTCGGTCTGGCAGAAGTAAACACATAGGATCACATAAGATCTAAGAATAATCCGGGTTACTCCCGGATTGTTTTATTTAACTTTCAGAATGCGAAAAAGGATTTCTCCACCAGGCGTGTTCACTGTTACCTTATCACCTTCCTGGTGACCCAAAAGCGCCTGACCGATTGGTGAATCATGCGAAATCTTCCCGTGCCGCGGATCTGCTTCCTGGGGACCGACGATATGGAAGGTTTCTTCCTCTTCCCGATCCTCCTGGATGGTTACGGTCGAGCCAATTTGAATGGTACCGTTATGAACGTGGTTTTCTTCGATGATCACTACATCGCGCAGCACCTGGGTCAATTCCTGGATGCGGCCTTCAATAAATGCCTGTTCTTCTTTTGCGGCTGCATAATCAGCGTTTTCTGAAAGGTCACCCATTTGAATGGCAGAACGCAGCCTTTTTGCCAGATCCTGCCTGGTTGGTCCTTCGAGATGTTTCAGTTCGGCGCGCAACTTTTCTGCACCTTCCCGGGTAAGATATGAAGGTTTTTTCATTTTGACTCCCATGATTTAGATTATAACTTACGGCAGCAGTAAGGGGTCGAATAACTTCTGGTATTCATCCACAGCAAAGCGGTCTGTCATTCCTGCCAGGTAATCACAAATGGTCAGTTCTTTGCCTTTTGCCTCGAGTTGATCCTGGAAATGCAACGGCAGCATGCTGGGTTCTGTGATGTAAGCATGGAACAATTCTGATAAAACGCGCTCAGCTTTTTTCTGCATGCGCACGACCCGGTAATTTCGGTACATATTCTTAAAGAGGAAATCTTTTAGTTCGCGGTTGTGCGCGCGCATGGTGTCATTAAACCCGACCACATTGTGAGCAAGCGACTGCAAATCAGCAAGGGTTTTCACCCCGCTTTGTTGCAGACGTTCATTTGATTCACTGACCATGCTGTCCACCTCCAGGCCGATCAACTCGCGGATGATACCGTGCCGGGTCAGGTCATCCAGCTGGCAGGAATTTAACTCCAGGTGCTCCACCACCATGTTCCACAGGTCGATTTCCGAAAGCATATCCGTGGTGAACATACCGGAGCGCAATCCATCATCCAGATCGTGGGAGGTATACGCCAGCTCATCAGCCACATTGGTGATCTGGGCTTCCAGGTGACCGCGCAGGTGGGAATCAAAATCCAGCGCGTCAGTTTTGTCGTATTCGGTTTCATGCTTGACGATGCCCTCGAGTACTTCCCATGAAAGGTTGAGACCCGGGAACTGCGCGTAGCGACGTTCAAGTTCGGTCACAATACGGTAAGACTGGTGGTTATGGTTGAATCCGCCGTATCCTTCCATCAATTGATTCAGTATGGCTTCTCCAGAGTGACCAAATGGCGGGTGACCGAGGTCATGGGCCATGCAGATGGTTTCCACCAGGTCTTCGTTAGCCCCCATCGCCCGCGCGATGGTGCGGCCAATTTGGGTTACCTCCAGCGTATGTGTCAGGCGGGTGCGATAATAATCGCCCTCGTAATTAATAAACACCTGGGTCTTGTATTCCAACCTGCGGAATGAGGTAGTGTGTAATACGCGATCCCGATCCCTTTGGAAGCAGGTCCGGTACAGCGGTTCCTTTTCGGGGTATTTTCTGCCTTTTGAACGGCTGGCGTGAACGGCATACGGCGCCAGCGTGTCCTCTTCTATCTTTTCCAGATAAGCACGGTCGAATTTCATTTCATCTTCCTTTTAATCCAGGGCTAACCTGGTGCCGGTTTTTTTCCCAATCAACGCCTGGTACACATTCCCTTCAGCAAGCCCAGAGAAGATCAGCACCTGCTGGCAGTGGCGGTTGAACACAAGGTTCATCATGCTGTGAACCTTGCTGCGCATACCCCCGGTCACATCCGGGCTTTCAGAAGATTCCAGCATAGGTTCCACTACCGGGAGGTTGTGAGGTGTTATGGAATCAAGCAGTTCATTCCTCTTTGGAAAATCCATCCACACACCACTTTCGATGCCGGCGAGCAGGATACTGGCAGGCTTAAATATCGCTGCCAGGTATTCAAACTGCTCTTCGGTGGAGAGAATCGTTCCACCTAAAGATTTATCAAAAACCACATCACCATAAATCACCGGCAGAATATCTTTTTCAAGGCATGTGGCGATTTGGGTCGTATCCCACCTGACAATCTTGTGGGAATCGGTAACGACCTGGGCACAGGGAGGGAAGGCCAGCGCGTTAATTTTACTCTTGTTCAAGACTTCCATCACGATAGTGTTGAGGGCGCGCGCTTCTTGCCACACCTCCGCGAAACCGCGCCATTGTTTTACAGTGTTAACACCTTCACGGGTATGATGCTTTTTCGCGGGTATATGCCCAAAAGAACCCGAACCATGCCCCAAAAGCAGCAGAATATCCGGTTGTTCGGCTAATGCCCTGGAAACCTCAACCGCCAGGCGTTCCAGCACGTCCAATCTGACGCGGTGGGGTATGTTCTTGTCTGTGATGAGGGAACCACCGAGCTTGAGGAAAATAAGGCGCGATGGCATCAAATTCCTTGCGCCGGTGGAATGGCGGTGATGATGGTGCGGGCGGCTCCGTGCTGCTCCAGAGCCCGGGCAACGCTTTCCGCCTGCGAACCGTTGACGAGCGCGATGATATTGCCGCCGCCTCCGCCTCCAGATAGCTTTGCCCCAAGCGCTCCAGCCTCAAGTGCGTAGTTGACCAGATCATCCAGCGCCGGGGTAGAGACTCCCAGATCTTTCAGGAGTTCATGGTTCCTGGTGAGCAGAGCAGCATTGCGGGTCAAGTCGTCTTCCTCGAGTATACGCTTAACCTCCCGCGATAGATTTGAGATGTTCGCAAATATCGTTTCGTAGCGATCTTTATCGCTGAGCCAGCGTTCGCGAACACCCGCCACGGTTTTTGCCGTCAGGCTGGCTGTACCTGAATCAGCGATCACCAGGCTGAAGGGGTTGCGAATGGTGAGATGTTCGATTGGCAGGCTTTTAATAAAATAGACCGGCACCCGGTACGTAATGACCGTGTTATCGATTCCGGAAGGAGTGCCGTGATGCAGTTTTTCGATCTCAAAGGCGACTCGGTTTACTGCTTCATCGCTTAAAGGGTGACCGTGAAAGGCTGATAACGCCCTGGCTAGAGAAACCGTGACTGAGGCGCTGGAACCAAGCCCGGCGGCAATAGGGATGGAGGTATGGATGCGTATCTCACAAGCCTGAAGCCTAGAAAAACCCATTTCCTGCATTACCAGGGTGGACGTGGCTCTTAAAGGGTGGTTTTCCAGGAGCGCGTCGAGATCACTATAGAGGTCGATGCATGGCGCCACAAACCTTATGCTGCCTGCAAGCGCGAAGGGCCTGGCCAGGATGGTGGTTTTTGTGCTCACCTGGAAGACCGGCAGAGCGATGGCGGGAGCGCCGTAAACTACCGCATGCTCGCCACAAAGGATGATTTTGCCTGGGGCTGATGATGTGATGACTGGCATGACTCACCTAAAAAAGGTAAAGAATGGCTATGACTGCCACTCCCCATAACAGCACTGTCAACTGTATAGGACGATCTGTCAGCAGGATTTCTTCTGGTTCACCACCTGCATTGTGTTTGTTGATAAGGTAAAGATAACGGAAGATGCCGTAGAGCACGAATGGGATGGTCAGCATCATGGAGTGGTTTTCAGAAAGGTTTGGGGCTGAGAACGTATACAGCGAATAGGCGATAATGGTGGTGGCGGAGACGATGGTGATCAGCTGGTCGATAAACGTGATGGAATAGCCTGAAAGAACCTTGCGATGAGATTCAGGGCTGTCATTGACCAGCACCGCCAGTTCTGACCGGCGCTTACCGAAACCCAGGTATAGCGCCAGCAAGGTGGTGACGACGTACAGCCAGGGCGAAAAACGCTGGACTTCAATCACGGATACTCCCGCGGCCACGCGCAGCACAAAACAACTGGCGATGACAAGTACGTCGATCAACGGGATGTGCTTCAGCCATTTTGAATAAAAAAGATTGAGTACAAAATACACGATAGAAATGATGAAGAAAGCGCGGGAGAGGAAAAAGGCTCCAGCCAGCGAGACCACCAGCAGGAGAATGCCGACAGGTAATGCGATGCCCACCGGGAGCATGCCGGAGGCAATTGGGCGATTCCTCTTTACCGGGTGACTGCGGTCAGATTCCCGGTCCATAATATCGTTAATCAGGTACACACTGCTGGCGAGCAGGCAAAACAGGAGAAAAGCAATACTGGTCTTAGTCAGGGCGTTAAGGTTGAACAGTTGGTGGTCGAAAACCAGGGCAGCGAAGATGAATGCGTTCTTCGTCCATTGCCGGGGGCGCATTGCCTTAAAGATGTACTTCAGCATGGAGTAAATATATCACAAGTCCAATATTCCCGATTAGAATTAGCGCATGCAAAAGAAACGGTTAGATGTTCTGATGGAAGAACGCAATCTTGCGCATAGTCGTTCGCTGGCACAACGCCTCATCATGGCGGGCAGCGTCCGGGTGAATAGCCAGGTGGTGCTGAAACCCGGCACCAAGTTTGATCCTGGTGACATTATCGAAATCAGCGAACTGCCGCGCTTTGTTTCCCGCGGTGGTGAAAAACTACTCGCCGCGCTGCAGGCTTTTAACCTGACCTCACTAGAAGACAGGGTTTGTGTGGACGTTGGCGCGAGCACCGGCGGTTTCACAGATTGCCTGTTGCAGCACGGGGCCAAGAAGGTCTTCGCGGTGGATGTTGGGTATGGTGTGCTAGACTGGAAGATGAGGAATGACCCGCGGGTGGTGGTAATGGAGAAACACAACGCGCGTTATATCACCGGTTTTGACGAACCGATAAACATGGTTGTGATTGATGCTTCTTTCATTTCACTTAAGACTATACTGCCAGTCGTGCGGCTTTGGTTAAGCTTCAATCAAAGTGAAGTCATTGCGCTTATCAAGCCGCAATTCGAGGCTGGCCGGAGAGAAACCGCCCGCGGCAGCGGTGTCATCCGTGATCCTGAAATCCATCACGCAGTGCTGCGACAGGTGCTGGAATTCGCGCAAAAGGACGGTTACACGGTCACAGGTTTAATCAAATCGCCATTAACTGGACCCAAAGGGAATATTGAGTTCCTGGCACACCTGGTCTACCCTGGGGGGAAGCCCGGGGACCTTGAAGGGCTGATCCAGGCGCTGCAACTGCTGCCGGTACATGCAGGTGAACAACCGGTGGAACAACCGGAACAACCGGAACTGACCGGAACCTGAAGGCAAATTGAAATAAGGTATACTTTATTCCGGTATGTCCACAGAGAATATCCGCAACTTTTGTATCATCGCCCACGTGGATCATGGCAAATCAACGCTGGCGGACCGCATGCTGCAGCTCACCGGTACTATCTCGGATCGGGAGATGATGGAGCAGGTGCTGGACACGATGGACCTGGAACGAGAAAAAGGCGTCACCATCAAAGCGTCAGCCGTGCGCATGAGCTATACTCACGCCGGTGAAACATACGAACTTAACCTGATTGATACTCCGGGGCATGTTGATTTTAATTATGAAGTAAGCCGGGCATTGGAGGCTTGTGAAGGCGCGCTGTTGGTGGTGGACGCCACCCAGGGCATCGAAGCGCAAACTCTGGCTAACCTCTACCTGGCGATTGAATCCAACCTGACCATTCTGCCCGTGATCAATAAGATCGACCTGATTTCCGCCAGGCCTGATGAAGTCGCTGAGGATATTGAATCGCTGTTAGGATTGCCCGCGGAATCCATCCTTAGGGTTTCTGCGAAAGACGGTTTGAATGTGGACCAGGTGCTGGATGCCATCGTCACGCAGATACCGCCGCCCAAAGGGAACGATACCGCCGCGCTGCAGGCATTGATATTTGACAGTCATTATGATTCTTATAAGGGAGTCGTGGCATACGTGCGGGTTGTGCAGGGCATAATCAATGCTGACACCACCCTGCGCTTGATGGCTACAAAGGCAGATGTAAAACCGGTTGAGATTGGCGTTTTCGCACCCGGAATGATTCCGGTAACGTCGTTATCAGCCGGAGATGTGGGGTACGTTGCCACGGGTCTGAAGACTGTGAAGGAGTGCCGTGTAGGGGACACGTTCACCCTTTCTTCAGAGCCGGCGGCGGCGCCCCTCCCAGGCTATAAACATCCGAAGCCAATGGTTTTTGCCGGCATCTATCCGGTCGAAGGCGAGGATTATGAAGCGTTGAAGGAAGCCTTAGAGCGATTGCAGCTCAACGATGCATCCCTTGTATTTGAACCAGAGACATCGCAGGCTTTGAATTTTGGCTTCCGCTGCGGCTTTTTGGGATTGTTCCACATGGAGATTATCCAGGAGCGCATCGAGCGTGAATATGATCTGAATATCGTGGTGACGGCACCATCCGTGGAATACGAAGTTGAGCAAGTCAGCGGTGAGGTATTGCGCATTTCCTCACCCGCGCGGCTTCCAGATGAAGCGCAAATTGCTGAGGTTCGCGAACCATGGATGCGGCTTGAGGTGATCAGCCCAACCGAGTTTTACGGCGTGATAATGGAGCTTACCAAAAAACGCCGCGGGATTTTTATCTCTCAGGATTATCCCTCTCCGAACCGTGTGCAGTTGAACTACGACATCCCCCTTTCTGAATTGATCGTGGATTTCTTCGATGATCTAAAATCCCGCACCCGCGGATACGCCTCGATGGACTATCACTTTTTGGATTACCGCCCAGGTAACCTGGTGAAGCTTGAGATCCTGGTGGACAGCGAACCTGTCGACGCGCTGGCAGCGATTGTTCATAAGGAAGATGCTTATCATAAAGGGCAGGCGCTCATCACCCGCTTGAAAGCGCTGATTCCCCGCCAACTCTTCGATGTGGCAATCCAGGCTTCTGCCAGCGGACGGGTGATTTCAAGGGCGAACGTTAAAGCATTGCGCAAGGATGTGCTGGCAAAGTGTTATGGCGGCGATATCACCCGCAAAAAGAAACTGCTCGAAAAGCAGAAAAAAGGGAAACGCCGTATGAAGATGGTTGGTGATGTCGAGATTCCCCAGGAAGCCTTTATGGCTGTCCTGCGTTTGGAGGATGAATGAGTATAGACCATCCCAACTGGAAAAAGCAGGTCACGCGATGGTTGCCGGGGCTTGTCATCAGCGCAATTGCCATTTATGCCATTGTGCATTTCACCCGCGGGCAGCATATTGGCGAAGCATTGAAGACGGTAAAAATCGGGTTTATCCTGCTGCTTATCGTACTCACTCTGTTGTCACTCATAGCGCGCAGCATTGCCTGGCGGACGATACTGGGCAATAAAATCAGCCTGGTAAATTCATTTTTTGGGATATGTGAAGGATATTTTCTCAATAACATTTTCCCGTTACGTGTAGGAGAACTTGGTCGCGCGCTTTTGGTCGGTCGTTCTTCCGGGCTTGGCACACTGCATGTGCTGTCAACTATCCTTATCGAGCGGGCTTTTGACATTGTTTTCGCCGCCAGCATCATATTGCTCACGCTGCCGATGGTGGTCGGTTCAGACTGGATCAAACCCATCGCTTTTACCGCTTTTGTGGTCATCCTGGTTGGATTGATCTTCCTCTTTCTGATTTCGGTGAAGCGCGACAAATTTCAAGCCTGGCTACAAACTAGAAATTTCCGATTGGGCTTCATCAAGAACCGCATCCTGCCGCAAGTCAGCAAGATCATGGACGGGCTTTCAGCGCTTGTGCACCCGGGACAGTTCCTGCTCAGCGTATTCTGGATCGGCGTGACCTGGTTGCTATGGGTCTTACTGTATTATTGTACAATCGTGCAACTGGTGCCATCCGCGCCATTATGGTGGGGGGCTTTTACTTCAGGTTTAATCGCGCTGGGCGTAGCCATTCCCTCCGCGCCGGCATCCGTTGGCGTTTATGAGGCTACAATTCTGGGCGCCTTTGCGCTGTTGGGAATCTCCAGCGGTTCTGCGCTGGCTTATGCCATTGTCTTACATCTGGCGCAGATTTTTGTCACCACTTTGTTCGGGTTATGGGGGATGGTCCGGGATGGTCAAAAGCTTTCGACCTTACTGGATTCGCTTGTGAATAGAAGAAACGCGGAAAATACCCCAGTTTAGGAGAATGATGAACGGATACACACTGATTACCGGAGGCGCGGGATTCATAGGTGCCAATTACGCGGCCAGATGCCTGGCTCGCGGTGATAAGGTGGTGATTTTTGATAATCTCTCGCGCCGTGGCGCTGAACTAAACATCGAATGGTTGAGTGACCGCTACGACCGCCGATCATTTGAATTGGTAAAAGAGGATGTGCGCGATTCCGTGGCCATCAAGACCGCTGCCAGGGGGGCTGACCGCATTTTGCACCTGGCGGGTCAGGTGGCAGTGACCACTTCCGTGTGTGACCCGCGCACCGATTTTGAGATCAATGCCGGTGGCACTTTCAACACGCTTGAAGCAGCACGCGCCTCTGGCAGGAACCCGGCGTTCCTGTATGCATCGACCAACAAGGTCTATGGTGGTATGGAAGATGTTCCGGTTGTCGAGCAGGAAACCCGTTTGGATTATCTCGAAAACCCGAACGGTGTCAACGAAAAGCAACCACTCGATTTTCATTCCCCTTATGGCTGCTCCAAGGGTTCAGGAGACCAGTACACACGTGACTATTTCCGTATTTACGGGCTTCCGACCGTCGTTTTCAGGCAATCCTGCATCTACGGCATCCGCCAGTTTGGCATCGAAGACCAGGGCTGGTTGGCCTGGTTCATCATCGCCGCGCTCACTGGAAAACCCATCACCATTTACGGTAACGGAAAACAGGTTCGCGATGTCTTGTTTATCGATGACTTGATGGACGCTTATGATTCGGCCTTTGCCCACGTTGATGTGTGCCAGGGGCAGGTTTTCAATATCGGCGGC
This sequence comes from Anaerolineaceae bacterium UBA4799, assembly GCA_002402725.1. Next base: position 18,906 of record DHGL01000037.1, on the reverse strand, counting down.
GGCAGAGCCAATTCAATCTCAGTATGGATGGAATTCCGGCTTATGCTGGAGGAATTGCTGGGTAACCCAATAAAAACCAGAAACCGCGAATGGCGGCCGGGTGACCAACCCGTTTACATCTCCGACATCAGTAAAGCCAGGAACGTGCTGGGTTGGGAACCGAAAGTAACTGTTAAACAGGGAATCAGGCGCTTGCACGATTGGGTAAAGGAGAATCAATACCTGTTTTGAAGATCCTGATCGTTCTCACTTATTACCGCCCTCATATCAGCGGATTGACCATTTATGCGGAGCGGATTGCGAAAGCCTTTGCCCGGCGCGGGCATCAGGTAACTGTATTAACTTCCCAGTTTGATAAAAACCTGGCATCAGATGAGTTTGATGAAGATGTGCATATCATCCGGGCACCAGTGCTGATGCGCTTGAGCAAAGGCGTGATCATGCCAACCTTTGGCAGGCTGGCGAGCAAACTGGTGAAGGAAAATGATTTCATCCAACTGCATTTACCGCAATTTGACGCTGCCGGGGTTGCTTTACGCGGCAGGTTGCTAAAGAAACCTACTATCATTACCTATCACTGTGACCTTGAACTACCGCCAGGCATTTTTAACCGGGTAGCCAACCTGGCGGTATTGACGATGAATGAGCTGGCCGCCAAATTCACTCACCGCATAGTGACCTATACCGAAGACTACGCCATGCATTCCAGATATACCAGCAGGTACATGAAGAAAGTACGGGTAATCCCACCTCCTGTAGTGCTACCGGTTGTGTGCAGTGAAGAAATCCAGGCGTTTAGAAGCACTCATAATCCACACGCGCAAAAACCGGTTATCGGCATGGCTGCGCGTTTCGCTACAGAGAAGGGCGTGGAAGTACTGCTACGGGCAATGCCTTTGATATTAGAAGAATATCCCAATGCATTATTCCAATTCGTTGGACCCTATAAGAATATCATCGGCGAGGAAGAGTATTTCGCGCGTTTGGAATCCATGATCTCGCATTTTGAGCAAAGCGGTAACTGGAAATTCCTGGGATCAATGTCGCCCGCGCAGATGGCGGCTTTTTACGGCAACCTGGACCTGCTGGTGGTTCCCAGCCTGAACTCCACTGAGTCTTTCGGGCTGGTGCAAATTGAAGCCATGATGAACGGAGTGCGCTGCATTACCTCAGACCTGCCTGGTGTGCGGCAGCCGGTGAAGATTCATCGGATGGGTACGATCTTCCCCATCGGAGATGCCGCTGCACTCGCCAGCGGTATCCTCCACGCTCTGCGCCACCCGGAACTTACGCAGGAAGCCAACACCGATTTTTCCGTTTATGACCCGAAAAAAACCGCAGAGTCGTATGAGAGACTGTTTGACGAAATCACGGTCGAGTTGCGCTTACCCACACAGAATCAGTTTCGGAGAGATGAGTGGTAACCGAACAGTCTGAAAAACTAAAACGAGCCAGAACGAGAGCACGCAGCAACCTCCTATGGGACCTGTTGCTCATCGTGGTGCTGTTGATCGGCGCCCTGTTTCGCTTTACTGGTATTGAATGGGATGGAAACCAGCATCTGCACCCGGATGAACGTTTTCTGACCATGGTAGAGACCGGTATCGCGCCGGTCGAGAATATCTCCGAGTATTTCGATACCACGAATTCCAGCCTGAACCCGAACAATCGCGGATACACCTTCTATGTATATGGTACCTTGCCTTTGTTCATTGTGCGCTATGTGGGGGAGTGGTTTGGGATGACCGGTTACGACCAGATCAACGTTGTGGGTAGGGTGCTTTCGGGTGTTTTTGATCTGGGGACCATCCTGTTCATCTACCTGATTGCCAGGAGGTTATACCGCCATGCCCGGCTCGGGTTGCTGGCAGCCGCGTTCAGCGCGCTGGCGGTATTGCAGATTCAACTTTCGCATTACTTCACCGTTGACAATTTTGCCAACTTTTTTACTTACGGTGCTATGCTCACCGCTGTGTATATTGCCACAGCCACGCAGTTGATACCCAAGGTTAAACCGGAAACGAAAAGCTGGAAAGACGCACCAGCCTGGCTCACCACCGCCTGGCCTTCGGTCTGTTCTTACGCCCTTTTTGGTCTTCTCTATGGCATGGCGCTGGCTTCCAAGGTGAGCGTTTGGGCACTGGCAGCGCTGCTGCCACTGGCAGCCTGGTTATTCTATAAGAATCTGCCTGTTGAGGAGAAAGCAGCGGCCGTCCCGGTGTTAATACGCAACCTGGTATTGGGCGGAATTATCGCTTTCCTCTCCTTCCGGACCTTTCAGCCTTACGCGTTCACCGGTCCAGGCTTTTTTGGATTGAAACTGAATCCCAACTGGCTGGCCAACATGCGGGAATTGTCCACACTAATGAAGGGTGATGTGGATGTGCCGTACGCACTGCAGTGGGCACGGAGACCGTTGACCTTTTCCATCCAGAACCTGGTGCTGTGGGGATTGGGAGTACCGCTGGGCGCGCTCTCTCTGGGAGGACTGTTGTGGATGACCTGGCGCATCATCAGGGGTGACTGGAAAAAACATATCCTCATCTGGTCATGGACGGTGTTTGTGCTGGTAACGCAGTCGTTGAATTTTGTGAAGAGCATGCGTTACATCATATCCATTTACCCGGTGCTGGCTTTGATCGCTGCCTGGACGATCTTCAAGTTGTTGGAAAAAGGCAACATGGAAGGTCGAAAGCTAAGGCTGGGAAATTTCAACTGGGGGAGAACTGCCGCCTTATTCTTTTTGGTGGTCACCTTGCTGGCAACCGCGCTTTGGGCAGTCGCTTTCACCTCGATTTACACGAAACCGGTTACCAGGGTTGCCGCCAGCGATTGGATCTATGAGAACATTCCCGGCGCAATCAACTTGAAAATCACTGATTTTGAAGGGCAGGTGTTCACCCAGCCTTATGCTTACCAGAACACTGCCATCATCTCCTCAGATACTCCGTATCGATACAAAATCACCGCGAAAGAAAACGCGCAGATAACAGGCGTGCGTGTGCAGCATGTGCTGCTCCATTCCGGGATAACCTCCCAGAATGCACTCCTCCTTTCAATTTATGAAACTGGTAACAGCGGAAGGCGCCTGGTGGGGGCGGGTTTTACGCAATCAGATTTTTCCGGTTCTTCTGACGCTTCGGGTGTCCCGGCGCTTATCACGCTGCAGACACCGGTTATTTTGGAAGCAGGAAAGCAGTATGAACTGGAATTCACCGTTACAGAGCCTGAGACCTTNNCAGCCGGTTTTCCAGCTCTCCAGTACTTCTCCATTTCAACTATCCATTTTCCCTCGGGAGAGCGGAAAACTGGAAGAGATCATTCTCAACCGTGTGGCAGACCTGACGGCGTCAAACCAGGTTTCTACGCTGAAGGCTTCGATTATTGCCCAGAATGACCCGCAGACCATTCTGGCCAGCGCGCAGCTGGAGAGCAACTTTGCTGTCACATCCGATCTTCGCGGAGAGCATTACACGCTAAGGTTCGATGAAGCGCCAGTGTTAGAGAAAAATACGGCTTATTACCTGCTGCTGCAAGTGGAAGGCAGTGCCGTATTGGGAATCTACAACAGCATCACCGCGCTGGAATCCACCTGGGATGACGCGCTGCCGGTGGGGTTGTACGGCTATAACCAGTTCGACTATATAAACGGTATCTACGGCAATCATCTCAACATGGAACTATACTGGGATGACAATTCCGAAAAACTGGACCGGTTGACCTCAATCCTTGACCAGGCTGACGCCATCTTCATCAGTTCCAACCGCCAATGGGGGACCATCCCCCGGGTACCGGAGCGGTACCCGTTGACCAGCCAGTTCTATCGCTCGCTAATTGGGTGCCCCGAAGAAAAGGACATCCTGTGGTGTTATGCCGTCGCTGAACCGCATATGTTCCAGGGTGAACTCGGCTTTGAATTGACGGCGGTTTTCCAGAACGACCCCACGCTTGGCAACCTCAAGATCAATGACCAACTCGCGGAGGAGGCTTTTACCGTCTATGACCACCCCAAGGTGCTGATCTTCGAGAAATCTCCGGCGTACGACGCGGATAAGGCCGCGGAAATTCTCGAGAGTGTGGACCTGACCAGCGTGGTGCACAAGACCCCGCGACAGGCGAGCCGCATCAGTGGAAACCTGAAGTTGACCGCCGAAGAGGTGGAAGTTCAAACAGCCGGTGGTACCTGGAGCGAACTATTCCCGCCGGATTCACCCCTCAACTCGCAGCCATGGCTGGCCGCCGTCACCTGGTATGTTGTGGTCTTGCTGCTCGGTTGGATTGTCTTTCCCTTGGTGAGGTTTTTCTTTAAAGGACTGGTTGACAGGGGCTATGGTTTCAGCCGCCTCATTGGATTACTCCTCCTCGCTTACTTCACCTGGCTGGCGGGTTCAGCAGGTATACCTTTCGACCGCCTCACCATCAGTATCGTGTTACTGGCTCTGTTGATCATCGGTGTTGTGGTGGCAGTACTGAGGCGCGGAGAGATATGGCAGGAAATTCAAGAAAACCGCCGCCGATTCCTCATCATCGAAGGACTGTTCCTGGTTTTATTCTTGCTTGACCTTGCCATCCGCATCGGAAACCCTGACCTGTGGCATCCATGGAAGGGCGGCGAGAAACCAATGGACCTGTCATATTTCACGGCTGTCGTTAAAAGCACAATCTTTCCACCTTACGATCCGTGGTACTCTGGCGGCTACATCAATTACTATTACTATGGCTTCGTAATCGCAGGGGTGTTGGTCAAGTGGTTGGGTATTGAACCCGCGATTGCCTATAACCTGATACTACCCACTCTTTTTGCTTTCACGGGTATCGGGGCTTACAGTATTGGCTGGAACCTGTTCGCCAGGCTTAAGCCCGATGAAAACCATACCCGATCCACCGAAAAGCGCAGCAACCAGGCGGGACTCGCGGCAATGTTGGCGGTCTTGATTGCCGGGAACCTGGGGACTCTGAGGATGTTTTCGCAGGGTTTTCAGCGCCTGGCAGCGCCTGACGGTGTCATAGACGGCGGCGGCTTTTTCCAGAGTATCGGCTGGTTCTTTTCCGGCGTGATGCGGTTCCTGAGTGGTACAAGGTTACCGTATGGGTTTGGAGACTGGTACTGGAATCCCTCACGCGCCATACCGGGTGACGTCATTACCGAATTCCCGTTCTTCACATTTGTATACGCTGACCTGCACGCGCACATGCTCGCCCTGCCCATCACGTTGCTTGTGTTAGGCTGGGTGCTTTCGATGTTGTTCAGAAAATGGGAAACACCCTCCCCCGGCAATCTCAAAGCCACCTTGAGTTTGGCATCAACAATGCTCTTTGGCGCTTTTGTTATTGCCACGTTAAGACCCACGAATACATGGGACCTTCCAACCTATCTTCTTTTGGCAGTTTTTGTCCTTTTCTACAGCGTTTATAAGAACGCGCCGCTGCCCGGAGGTTTTCTACCGTCAGTCCCTGACTGGTTGCGCCGCACACTTTATTCGATGATACTCATCGGTTTGCTGGTTGCCGGTGTGATGCTTTTTTACCTGCCTTTCACGGAGAAATTCGGCCAGGCTTACGGCACGATTGATGTGTGGAAAGGCGACCATTCTCCGCTGGGTTCTTACCTTGTTCAATGGGGTTGGCAGCTCTTCCTGATAACAACCTGGTTCGTTTGGGAAACGCGCGATTGGCTGGCGTCAACCCCCGCCTCTGCCATTCGCCGCATCAAACCTTACCTTGGCTATCTACAGGTCATTATCTTGCTCTTTGCCATGGTGGTGATACTGCTCACGCTGCTGGGGATCCATATCGGTTGGCTGGTGGGCATCCTCGGGGTATGGGCGCTCGCGTTAATGTTGCGTCCAAACCAGGCAGATGGCAAACGCCTTGTACTCTTCATGACTGGCACCGCGCTGGTATTGACGTTGTTCGTGGAGCTTTTCGCGCTCCAGGGGGATATCGGGCGCATGAACACGGTCTTCAAGTTCTACTTCCAGGCATGGACGCTGTTGGGGATTGCTGCCGCGGCAGCGCTAATCTGGGTGCTTCCTGCGGTAACTTCTGCCTGGAAATCTGGCGTTTCCGCGGTGTGGCAGGGATTCATGGTCATCCTGCTCGCCGGGGCTATGCTCTACCCGCTCACTGCCAGCGCGGACAAGATTCGTGATCGCATGTCTGCTGTCGCGCCAATCGGGTTGGATGGTGACGCTTTCATGCAGAGCGCCACCTATTTTGACCAGGGAATCGATATGGACCTTAACCAGGATTATCTTGCGATCCAATGGATGAGGGAAAACGTCCAGGGTTCTCCCGTAATCGTTGAAACCAATACGGTTGAGTATCGATGGGGGAACCGTTTTACCATTTATACAGGCCTGCCGGGCGTATTGGGTTGGAACTGGCACCAGCGTCAACAGCGCGGTTTTCTGGATTACAACGGCATCAATAATCGTCTTAATGAAATCCCCTTCTTCTACCAGACGACGGATATCGAACAGGCTTTGAGTTTTCTTAAACGATACGATGTGAAATACATCATCCTGGGTCAGATGGAGCGCACGTATTACAGTGGTGCCGGGTTGGACAAATTTGCATCCTATGATGGCATCTACTGGAAAGAAGTATTTAGAGAAAAAGACACAACCATTTACGAGATTATCGATTAGATAGGAAAGCGTCAGGAATGTCAGAAGCCGTCAATATTGTAGTGTGGTACCTTGTGGTGAGCCTGGTCGGGTTGACCGCGCTGCCGCTGGCATTCCGATTATTTCCCTCCCTACCGGGCCGCGGAATCGGGCTGGTACAGCCGTTGGGCTTGTTATTATGGGGGTTCATCTTCTGGTTGCTGGCGTCTTTAGGTGTGCTGCAAAATGACCTGGGTGGGCAGGTGACGGCGTTCATAATATTACTGGCGTTCTCCATAGTAGAGTTGAGAGGAAGCCGGAAACAGGTCTTACTCACCTGGCTGCGTCAGAACCTGCGCACTGTACTGACGATTGAAGTTATTTTCCTGTTTGTTTTTCTCTTATGGGTGCTGGTGCGCGGGATGAACCCGGAAGTGACCTATACCGAAAAACCGATGGAACTGGCGTTTATTAACTCCATCTTGCGTTCCACCAGTTTCCCGCCGCAGGATCCGTGGTTGTCGGGTTATGCCATCTCGTATTACTATTTCGGCTATGTAATCATCGCGATGATGACGCGCATCAGCGGGGTGGCTTCCGCAGCGGCGTTCAATCTTGCCAACGCGACCTGGCTGGCGATGACAGCGGCGGCTTTATATAGCATCGTTCACGATCTCACATTTGTGTGGGCTCAGAACCGTAATGGACAATTTACAAACCGGGTCGAAAAGTTCAGCCGCAGCGCTGGTTTTTTGGGGCCGTTGTTTGTACTCTTGCTCAGTACCGTCGAGGGGGTGCTGGAATTTCTGCATGCCGGCGGAGTGTTCTGGAAAGCGGATGCCCAGGGTCAACTGACTTCGCGCTTCTGGAGCTGGTTATCAATACTTGACCTCAACCAACCCCCGGCGCAGCCATTTGACTGGATACCCTCACGCAGCACGGGTTGGTTGTGGTGGCGCGGTTCGCGCGTGCTGCAGGATCTGAGCCTGGGCGGGCAGCATATTGAGGTCATTGATGAATTTCCGTTCTTTTCATATCTGCTGGCAGATATGCACCCGCACGTATTGGCAATGCCTTTCACCCTCCTGGCAATTGTGCTCTCCATGAACCTGTTTTTGGGTGGAGACGCATACTTGCAAAAGAGTCACAGGCTTCTGGATTGGAGCAGGAATCCAAACTTCTGGATGACAGCGTTGGTGTTGGGCAGCCTGGCGTTTATCAATACGTGGGATTTTCCGATTTATGTTGGGCTGTATTGCTTTATCTGGTCTTTCAAACGCTACCGTACGGATGGTTGGAAGGCAGGAATGCTATGGGAATTTCTTAAAAATGGGCTTGCACTGGGAATTGCCGGGGTGTTGCTCTACCTGCCTTTCTATATAGGATTTGGTTCCCAGGCAGGCGGCATCCTCCCCAGCCTGGAATTTATGACCAGGGGAATTCACTTCTGGATACTGTTCGCGGTGCTGCTTGTACCCATCACCGCGTTTTGCCTGTACCAGGCGAAAAGAAGTCTCAAATGGCGTGATATCTGGTCTGGCGCCAAGGTGACACTGATTTTGCTTGCTTTTCTATTTTTTCTGATGGTTGTCTATGGTGCGCTGCTGTTTTCTTTTCAGCAGTGGGGAGCGGAATTGGCGGCTTCTTCAAACCCTTATCTCGCGGCGATAGGTGCAAAGATGACTCAGGGCGGTGCGGCATTCGCCGGGGTCCATGCGGGTTATCCTGCCGGTGAGGTTCTGAAAGCCTCGTTGCTGAGGCGTTTACAGGCGCCCGGCAGCTGGTTGACGCTGGCTGTTTTATTAACAATTACGTTGAGCGTAATAATTAAACGGAAAAGTACCCGTAAACCCGAGAATCAACTTGAAGCGGACGATTCGGACAGGGCCAACGATGTACAAGTGCTGATTTTCGTCTTGATTCTATTTGGGTTATTGCTGACCCTTTTCCCGGAATTCTTTTACCTGCGGGACCAGTTTGGAACCCGCATGAACACAATCTTCAAGTTCTATTTTCAGGCGTGGATTTTTTGGGGCATCGCTGCGGCAGTCGGAAGCGCTATGCTTTTTTACAAATTACGCGGATGGCGGGCAATCTTCTTCCAGGCTTTGTGGATATTGACGGTCGTGTCTGGTCTGGCCTACCCGGGGCTGATGTTGTATCACAAGACCAACGGATTCTCTGTAAAGGAATGGACGTTGGATGGTAATGCGTACATCCAAAAATACAATCCTGATGAATACGCCGCAATCCTCTGGCTGCAGGACGCCCCAATGGGTGTGGTTACCGAAGCCGTGGGCGGTAGTTACACGGATTACGCGCGGATATCTACGCGTACGGGTTTACCAACGGTACTGGGATGGCCGGGGCATGAAAGTCAGTGGCGCGGCGGCGGTGAGGAAATGAGCTCCAGGTATGAAGATATTCAGCGCCTGTATGAAACCACGGATTGGGATGAAACTTTGCGAACGCTGCGGGACTATAATGTCAGGTATGTTTATGTCGGCAACCTCGAGCGCTCAACTTATCAGGTGGATACATCGAAGTTCGAGGGTAATATCCCGCTTGTATTCTCCAACAACAGCACGATGATTTTTGAAGTCCCTGCACCTTTCGGAGCAGCGCAGCCATGAACCATAGTCCCATTATTCGAAAAATAATTACACTGGAGTTCCTGGCTTACCTGGTGGTACTTGTCATCGCAGCAGCACTGCGTTTTTCAAGTCTTGGAGCCTTACCCCTGACCGATCATGAAGCCAGCCTGGGATTACAAGCGCTGCGTTTAAGCAGAGGAGAGCAGATCATGCTCTCTGGTGAGCCGGGCTACATTGCGTTAACCACTTTCTTGTTTTATCTATTTGAACCCACTGATTTCACCGCGAGGTTCTGGCCGGCGCTGGCGGGCACGCTGCTTGTTCTCATACCACTTTTGTACAGGGAGAGGCTGGGAAAAACCAACGCACTGGTGCTGGCAGGGTTCTTCGCGCTTGATCCTTTATTGATCGGGGTATCTCGTAGCGCGGAAGGCAGCATGCTGGCTTTGCTGGGGCTGCTCGCGGCATTGGGTTTCGCCTCGCGCAGGCAACCGCTTTGGTGCGGGCTTGCTTTGGGACTGGCTTTGGCAGGAGGACCGGCGTTGTGGCCAGGGGTGATCATTTTAATAGTTACCCTGCTTATTAACAGAAAGATATTTCGCCAGGTCGATGGTCGTTCCCTGTGGATGGCGGCGACGACCGCTGGTGTTACTTTAGTGGTGTTGAGCACGCTTTTCCTGACCAACGTGGGCGGTATCAGCTCATTTGGTTCAAGTCTCGTGGAATATTGGATTTCATGGAGCAGTAAAAGTTCAACCAGCCTGCCTGGGATTGTGGTATCCTGGGGATTGAGCTCACTACCCGTTCTCGTACTTGCTGTGTGGAGCCTGATCCAGGGATTGGTACGCGGCGATGCGCGCGTTAAAAGGCTGGGATTATCGGCAGGGGCAGCGCTGGTACTGGTTCTGGCGAACCCATCGAGACAGCTCTTTGACTTGTTCTGGGCAGGTGTGCCCTTGCTCACACTGGCGGCAATTAAACTGGTGGAATTGTTCCTGAATCTCAAGTCTGATAATCGCCTTGTGGTAATAGCGGAAACCTTTTTGGTTGTCGCCCTGGTGGTGTTTTCCTTTATGAACGCAGTTAACCTGGTGAATAACCCCACAATGAACCAGGAAGAATACCGCAATCGAATGATCGGCGTGGTGCTGCCGTTGATTCTGTTAATGGGAATGACCATACTGCTCGCCTGGGGCTGGTCTGGTGTTTCCACCTGTAAGGGGCTCGTTTTGGGCGTTGTCCTGCTGGCTGTTTTTTTCACCCTGGCCAATTCGGTGAAGGCAGCCTCACTGGGGAGCCAGCCTGAAAATGAAATCAGAAGGGACTCCGGGCTTGCAGTGGGTTCTGAGGAGCTCCTCACCACAATCCATGATATTTCGAGGGCAAGAACTGGCATTGAAAACCTCATCGATGTACAGATGATCGCTTTGGAAATCCCCTCGCTTGAGTGGGCACTGCGTGATTTTGAGCAAGCGGGATCGGCATCTGTTTTTAATCCGGCTACAACGCCTTCCATCATACTTACAAGCGCTGACCAGCAAATCACCGCTGGTACTTCTTATCGCGGCCAAAGGATTTTGTGGCAGGTGCATCCCGACTTGAAAAACATGAAAGTATTAGACTGGTTAAAGTGGTCGTTGTTTAGGGATGCACCCGTCGAAAAAACAGAAATTATCCTTTGGGCGCGCAATGATCTCTTCCCGGGTGGAAGCATACCATGAGAACAGGGAGCGACGCTTTGCACAATCATGAAAAACCTCTGGTCATCGCTATTGATGGTCCCGCGGCATCGGGCAAATCAACGCTGGCGAAAAGGCTCGCTGAACGGCTTGGATTCTTTTATTTCGATACCGGCGTCATGTACCGGGCGGCGACGCTCGCGGCGATGACTGACCTGGGCGGGGTGGAGGACGAAGCCGCTGTTACCAACCTGACAGCATCTATTCAAATCGATGTCCAACCTCCGACTGTTCAGGATGGCAGGGTGATGGATGTGTTGATGAATGGTGAAGATGTAACCTGGGAGATACGCACCCCAAAAGTTGACCAGAACGTTTCGCCAGTCTCCACTTATCGGGGCGTCAGAAAGATTCTGACGGAGCGCCAGCGGGATATTGGCATGCGCGGAAATATGGTAATGGTGGGGCGGGATATCGGCACGGTGGTGTTTCCTGATGCGCGATACAAGATTTACCTGGAAGCCTCTCCAGAGGAGAGAGCCAGGCGGCGTCTAAAAGAGATGCTGCAGCGCGGAGAATCGCACACTTTTGAAGAGGTGCTGCAATCCATATTGAGACGGGATAGGATTGACTCAACCCGGATACACGCTCCGCTCAAACCGGCAGCAGACGCGGTAATCATTGATACAGACGGCAAGACGATTGAAGAAGTGCTGGAAGAGACGCTTGCCATCGTGAAACCTTGAACCCAAACTGATTCTTAACATTTGCTCCAATGATAAGGAGGTAACCATGTGCGATACTATCGTTGCTCTGGGCAATTCCACTGCGGACGGCAACGTCATTTTCGGCAAGAATTCGGACCGGCATCCCAATGAAGCGCATGAGGTGGTGATTCTTCCCGCGGCGCAGCACCCGCCTGGTTCTACTGTGAAATGCACATACATTGAAATTCCCCAGGTTTCTGCGACATACCAGGTGCTGCTGGCTAAGCCTTTTTGGATATGGGGTGCGGAGATGGGAAGTAATGAGCACGGGGTAACCATTGGCAATGAAGCAGTCTTCACGCGTACACCCTATGGCAAAGAACCAGGTCTCATTGGCATGGATTTCCTTCGGCTGGCGTTGGAACGTACCGATAGCGCTGAAGCCGCGATGCAGGTGATGATTCATCTGTTGGAAGAATATGGACAGGGTGGGAACTGCGGTTTTAGCCACAAAATGTACTATCACAACAGTTTTCTCATTTGCGACTCCAGGGAAGCCTGGGTTCTGGAAACTTCGGGCAAGGAGTGGGCGGCGGAAAAAGTCAAAGATGTGCGCAGCATTTCAAACGCCATCACCATTGGGGAAAAATGGGATCTGAGTTCTGCGAACCTGGTCAACAGTGCGGTGAAGAATGGCTGGTGCCGTTCAAAAGAAGATTTTAATTTTGCCAGATGCTATTCAGAACCCATCTATACCACGTTTGCAGCCGGGCGCAGTCGACAGGCCTGTACAACCGATAGCCTGAGAACCCAAAAAGGAAGTATCACAGCCCGAAGCATGATGCAGGTTCTGCGCTCGCACACGCGGGAAATAAAACCCTCCTGGTCACCTGATCGTGCGATCACTGGCGCGGATGTGTGCATGCACGCGGGGTGGGGACCGGTACGAGAAAACCAGACCGCAGGTTCCATGGTATCTGTTCTCCGCAGCGGTGGGCGATCTGAACATTGGGTGACCGCGACGGCTGTGCCCTGCACATCGCTTTTCAAACCGGTGTGGTTGGATGCGGGAATCCCCGAAACCGGCAAAGCCCCCACGGGCGAATACGACCAGGCCGCGTTATACTGGCGTCATGAGGTGCTGCAGCGGGAAATTGCGCGGGATTACCAGACTCGGATCGCTGTACTAAGAGGGGATCAAGAAAAATTTGAAACTGAGTTGTTCAAAAAGGTCACCAGCGCCAGCGGCTCCACAGTCCAGGAGAGGCGGCAAATTTCTATAAATGCATTTCAACAGGCGGATGAGATTGAAAGAAGTTGGTCTGAACAAATCAAAGGTATGAAATTGACCCGGCTGAACCGCTTGCTTTACCGGTTTGCCTGGAATAAGCTTGATGCTCAGGCGAAATTGAAATAAAGTTGTATCATATTGTAAGATGATCAAAATACACCTCTTCGACGCGGCGCCTTTTTTTGATACGCCTTACCAGTTGATGGGCTGGATTGGCTGGTTCGTGATGGCTGCGTTGATTCTCTGGATCGTCCGTCAGGACCTCACCCGGCAGCGCCCAATTCGGTTTTGGAGACAATTCTTCATGCTGGGGCTGATAACAATCATCGGTACTTTGTTTTTTGGTTTTGACCTGCCGCTAAACAGCAAGGTGCCTCTCCCTAACATTCCGGGAGAGATCCAATCACCCACGGTAATGGTTTTTATGATGGTGCCGATTTTGCTGTCCGGGGGCATGCTTGGCGTTTGGCCGGCAGCCGTTCTGGGATTCGTCGCGGGCATTTTCAGCGCGTTGTGGAACACCCATTCCGTTTTTACCCCCCTTGAGACATCCGCTCTGGCTATGGTTTTAGCGCTCGCCATGCGTCAGAATTATCGCACCCGGTTCTTTGCTTTCATGCGTAAACCGATCGGGGCTGCCGTGATGGCGGTTTTCCTTTCCATTCCCCTGTTCCTGGTCAGTACGTTCTTTGGCACCAACGGCAACCTGGCAGCAAAACTCGATTACGCGTTCACCCGCTCATGGGTGTTAATCAGCGCTTCAGCCATACAACTTCTATTTGCCGGTCTCATCTGCGAAGCATTGCGTGTGGTCAGGTCAAGGTACTGGGTGAAGTTCGACTCATTTGAACCCTCTCCGCTCGAAACCGGCTTACAGAACCGCATCCTTTACATAGCCCTGCCGCTGGTCGGGGTATTACTCATGACCCTGGTCATTGCTGATTGGATTGTTGCCGGTCGGGCGGCACGCGACATTCTGATGACACAACTTAAAGATTCTTCCAGAATCGCCGCAGAGAATATCCCGCCCATTCTAGAAACTGGTCAAAGTCTGACCACCGCGTTGGTGGACCAGAAACTTCCTTTAAATGACACAAAACAACTCAGAAAAATACTGCAGGGAAAAATGCGTGAATTGCCATTTTTCTCACAGATATTTGTGTTCGATTTAACGGGGGCTCCTCTGACCGGATATCCAGATAATGAGATTGGCGAGTTCCGCCTATCCTCTGAAGAGGAAATGGGTATCCAACTGGCACTGAATGGGGTGCAGATACAGAATTATGTGATACAGCCCAACCCGGGTGCTGAATCCGCGTTAATCACTTATATCGCCGCAATCCCTGATGAATATGGTTTGGCGCAAGGCGTGATCATCGCACGTACAGACCTGACAATGAACCTGTTTTCGCAGCCGGCGCTGCTGGCCTTACAAAACCTGGCGGAGGCTGGAGGGCAAGGCGCGATCATTGACGAGACAAACCGTGTCCTGTATCACACCAACCCCAACCTGATTATGACCGTTTATGCCGGGCAGATTCCCGCAGTTTCCGGGTATTTTGAAGACCCCGGCTTAATGGGTACGCGGTATATGAACTACGCGACCGTGGATGACGGGAACGGCTGGAAGGTCATTCTTTCCATGCCCGCGAGTTATTCGCAGCAATTGGCGCTGCGCATCGCCGTCCCGCTGCTGGTCATCTCTCTCGTTATTTCCGTGCTGGCGTATTTATTACTACGCTACCTGATTAAGACACTCACCAAATCATTGGTTCATTTGGCCAACAAGGCTGATGAAATATCAAAAGGTGAACTGGACAATCGCATCGAGGTAAGAGGAGTGGATGAAATTGGCAGGTTAAGCTCGGCCTTCGAACAGATGCGGGTCAGCCTGAAATCACGGTTGGAGGAACTGGACGCGCTGCTTAAAGTTTCTCAGGGAATCGCTTCTGACCTGTCACTGGAATCCACTTCAGCGCACCTGTTGAACGCCTTGCGCTCATATGGAGCTGATGCCGCCAGCCTGGTTTTGACCAGAGGGACGAAGCAAGGCTGGGATGAAGGCCTGGAAACCTATCGTTCGGGTGACGAAGCCGAGGAATACGCCTATCTCGACCATTTGCTGCTCGAACAGGTACAGGAAGAACCGATTTTAATCATCCCATCAAGAGCCAGGATCCGGCGAATGGGTTTACCTAAAACGGCAGCCATCCCCTCTGCTCTAGCCGCTATTGCGCTGAATAAGAGCGGCGAGAATCCCGGGTTTATCTGGGTTGTTTATACACAGTCTCATCGTTTCCTGGAGCCCGAGATTCGTTTTCTTAATACACTGGCTGGACAGGCGCTGCTGGCAGTTACCAACTCGCTGCTCTACCAGAAGGCTGAAGTGGGTAAAAAACGACTTGAATCTGTATTAACTTCCACCCCTGAACCGGTGTTGGTGGCTGGTGAAGGTGGTCAGTTATTGCTAGTAAACCAGGCTGCGGAAGAAATGACCCTGCTGATTCGCTTGAATGCTCAAGGAAATACCAGCAGCGGTGAGATCATTTCGAAAACCTTGAAAGAGTTCATCACCAGCACCAGCCCAACAGAAAGTCGGGCTGAAGAAATGGAACTAGAGGACCATCATATTTACCTGGTTTCGGTTTCTCCGGTGGCGGTGGAAAGCCAGCACCTGGGCAAGGTCTGCGTGTTGAGAGATGTCACGGATTATAAGCAATTGGAGAAAATGAAGTCGGAGTACGTATCCACCGTCAGTCATGACTTGAAAACCCCGTTGATATTAATCCGCGGATATGCCTCCATGCTGCCGATGGTGGGTGAATTGAATGACCAACAGCGCGATTACTCGCAAAAAATTCTGGACGGAATCGATGACATCTCCAGAATGGCTGATAACCTTCTGGACATGCGCAGAATCGATTCGGGTATCCAACTACAGGTGGAGAGAGTGTCGCCATCTGACCTGCTGGATGAGGTAATCGAAGAGATGCAGCCGCAGATCAAGCACCGCAAGATACAGATTCTGCGCGAACTGACACTTGCACAAAACCTGACCATCGAAGCGGACAGGGTGCTCTTGCAGCGCGCATTGCATAACCTGCTGGATAATGCGGTGAAGTTTTCTCCGTTGGGCAGCCAGGTGAATTTACGCCTGCAGGTTAATGAAAATAGCGTGGTTTTTGAGATCCAGGACCATGGTCCGGGGATTGCGCCGCTTGACCAGCCACATGTATTCGAGAGTGTCAGAAGAAACACAGATGGAACCCTGAAAAAGGAATGGGGGGTGGGTTTATCGATTGTCAAGTCCATCGCGGAACGGCACCAGGGAAGGGCATGGCTCGAAAGTCAATTGGGTAAGGGTAGCACCTTCTTCCTGGAAATCCCTTCTCACTATCAGGCAACAGGAACAAAGAAAAACCAAGAAATCTAGATATTTGTGGTAGAATATTAGATTGCATGTATACAATGGCGGAATATTGCCTTTCCATGGCTATTTGCTTGCGTTCTAATTGGGCAATTCCGTTTTTTACCGCGTAGGTCTTACATTCAGGAGGCATTAGTGGAAACAAAAAGTTTAGTCGCACTCCGGATCAATCTCGCATCCCCTGAAACTATTCGAAGCTGGTCATATGGTGAGGTACTTAAACCCGAAACCATCAACTATCGCAGGTTACGACCAGAAAAAGATGGTCTTTTTTGTGAAGCCATCTTTGGTCCGTCGCGAGATTATCAGTGCTATTGTGGAAAGTACAAGAATCCCCGTTACAAAGGCATTGTTTGCGATAAGTGTGGTGTAGAAGTTACCCGTTCTTCAGTTCGCCGCGAACGCATGGGGCACATTGACCTGGCGACCCCGGTTGCTCACATCTGGTACACCCGCAGGATTCCCTCTTACCTGGGTTTGCTGCTGGATATTTCAAGGCGTAACCTGGACCGCGTGCTTTACTTTGCCCAGTACATCGTCACCTTTGTGGATGATGAAGCCCGGCAGAAAGCGTTGCGCAGGCTGGTCGATGAAATCAATGATTCCGAGCTGGAGCAGGCCAACCGTGTCAATGCACAGATCCTGGATGTTAAATTAGGCAGAGACAAGAAGGTTGCCGAATTACAGAACCGCTTGAAAGAGATTGAATCAAAAGCCGAAGAACAGATCACTTCAAAACTCGAACCGGTCATCCAGGAAGGGCAATCCCTTGAACGACAGCTTACCGAACAATCAGGTAAAGCCGCCAAAAAGAAGATACTCTTCGAGACCGCCGATGTGATGATTGCGGACAAGGGTGAAACCATTGCCCCCCTGCACATCGCCAGCGTGCAGAAAGCAGTAAAGGAACGTCTGGAAGAGATTGAAGGCGAGTATAAAAAGCAATTGGAAATGGACCGTGAACAGCTCAAAATGGCTGTTAACCAGGTCAAAGCTGAAGCTGAAGTCACCATGGATGAACTGCGCAACCAGCTGGAGGATCAATCTACAGAATCACATGATCATTCTGGCAAGATGCGCGATGAATTGGAAGAACTCCGTCCCTTCACCTTCCTTACGGAGAGCCGTTACCGTGAATTGAAATCACGCTGGGGACAGGTGTTCAGGGCAGATATGGGCGCTGAGGCATTTTACGATATTCTACGCCGTATTGACCTGGACAAGCTGGCAGAAGACCTTTGGACAGAAGTCCGCACGACAAAAAGCAAACAGAAGCGCAAAAAAGCCACAACACGCCTTAAAGTGATAGAGTCCTTCCGCCGTTCTGGCAACCGGCCTGAATGGATGATCCTGACCGTGCTTCCGGTCATCCCGCCTGACTTGCGCCCGATGGTTCCGCTCGATGGCGGTCGGTTTGCCACTTCCGATATGAATGACCTGTATCGACGTGTCATCAACCGCAACAACCGACTGAAGAGACTGCTCGAACTTGGCGCTCCTGATGTAATTGTACGCAATGAAAAACGCATGCTCCAGGAAGCAGTTGACTCGCTTATTGATAACTCTCAGCGCGGTAAGGCGCTCTCACGCCGCGGCCGGCGTGAATTGAAATCACTCAGTGACATGCTTAAGGGGAAGAAAGGCCGTTTCCGCCGCAACCTGCTTGGAAAGCGCGTGGATTATTCAGGTCGCTCGGTAATTGTCGTAGGACCAAAATTGAAACTCTACCAATGCGGTCTGCCAAAAACAATGGCACTGGAGTTGTTCAGACCCTTTGTAGTGTCACGCCTCGTGCAGCATAGCTACGCGGCGAATGTAAAATCGGCCCGCCGCTTGATCGAACGCAACCGACCTGAGGTATACGAGGTGCTCGAAGAGGTTATTAAGGAAAGACCGGTGATGCTCAACCGCGCGCCGACCCTGCACCGCCTGGGTATCCAGGCTTTTGAACCCATCCTTATCGAAGGCAGCGCCATTCAACTTCACCCGTTGGTGACAACGGCTTTCAATGCTGACTTTGATGGTGACCAGATGGCTGTACACGTGCCGCTCTCGGATAAAGCTGTTCACGAAGCGCGGACCCTGATGCTCTCCTCAAAGAATTTGCTCAAACCTGCCGACGGCGAACCAATCATCAGCCCGTCCAAGGATATGGTGCTGGGCATTTACTATCTAACTGTTCAGGATGACCGCAAGCATAAAGGCGATGGCCGGGTATTTGCGGATATGGATGAAGTCGAACTGGCCTACAACCTGGATCAGGTGGACCTTCATTCCAACATAAAAATCAGAATGACCACCTGGTTCGACACCGAGAACAAGCGCCTGCTCAGACCTGAAACCAGAATGATCGATACTACGGTTGGTCGTGTGCTCTTCAACCGGATTCTGCCTGATGAAGTTCGGTTTATCAACATGGTCCTTGAAAAATCCGGAGTGAAAGACCTCATCGCTGATGTATATGACCTTTGCGGTGAAACTGTAACGACCACTGTGGCAGATGCCATCAAGGACATCGGTTTTGAGTACGCCATGAAGTCTGGTACCACGATTGCCGTTGCTGATATTACCATCCCTGAAGAAAAATATGCAATCATCGA
>DHGL01000033.1:121505-128462 GCA_002402725.1 Anaerolineaceae bacterium UBA4799 | reverse complement strand
CTATTTTATCGCAATTCGTAAAAAATACGAGAAAAGAGAATCGAGAATCGTCCGAGCTATTCAGGACTCTCCATTCTCAATTCCCGAATCACGGCTGTTTCACAGCCTTCACCATCCTGGCCTGCATGGAATACAGGTGCACGAGCGGCGAGGAAACCCGGCCGTGTACCTGCGCTGAGCGCATAGCGGCGCGCAGGCTCTCAGCGTCGTTGAATTCGGGAAGGAGGGTGTACATGCGCCCGACCTCGCTGTGGTGATGCGCGTCTGAGCCGGCGCTGCCGGGCAGCCCCAGGCTGGCGGCGTAGGCGGCGGCCTGGCGGTTGTATTCCGGTTTTAATACGCGCGCGTTGCCGGTCTCGATGGCGTCCACCTGCGGCGCGATGATATCGAGCGTGGCGCGGCTCCAGCCGGACCGCTGTGGGTCAAAGGGGTGGGAGATGCTGATGAATGCGCCCTGAGCGCGCAGGCGTTTCAGCGCTGCCAGCGGCTCCAGCCCGCGTGGAACCTCCTCGGTCACAAAAGCCGCCAGGAACTCGCCTTCAGTGGTCTGCACTTCTTCGCCCGGAATCACCAGCTCAGGCGCCTGGCGCCAGGCTTCCAACGCGCCGGCGAGCAGGTTGTGGTCGGTCACCACCAGGCGGCCCAGCCCGCAGGCGTGCGCGGCAGCGAGCAGTTTATCGATAGGGGTGAGGCTGTCTTCTGAGTAGTTTGTGTGGGTGTGAAAATCAACCTTTAGCAATTTGCTCTGCTCCCGGCTCCTCCGCGCATGACTTTGCTGCGGCTGACCAGAAGAGTATACCAAAGAGCAGGCTGATCCAGAAGGTAGACATACGGAAGAGGATGGTAACACTGACGCCGAGTTCGGGCTTGAATCCCAGCAACAGGGTGAGCAGCCCGGCCAGCGCCAGCTCGACCACCCCCAGCCCGCCGGGGACGGTGGAGAAGAAACCGATCATGATGGCGAAGGCCAGCACCAGGCAGGCGATGGCCGCCAGTGTGAAGCTGGATTCAAGGCCGAAGCCGACCAGGATGAAGAAGAGCGCGGTTGCCAGAGCGATCCATGCCAGCACATTGAAGAAAAGTGACACCGTCATGGGGAAGGTCTTGAAGAGATGCTCATTGCCTTCCATGCACTGGCGCAACTGGTGGCTGTACATGCGCAGCAGGGGTAGTTTTTCTCCCGCGTCCAGCAAGCCTTCACCAGCGGGTTTTATCTGCAGGAAGAGCATGGATAAGACGAATAACAACAGCATGACCGCGAAAAAAGGCCAGAAGGCTGGATAGGCGAGGATGCCCAGCGTTGCCAGCGCCAGGATGCTCAAACCATCAGAGAGCTGGTCAATGAGGAAGATGGAATCCAGGCGGATGAGCGGGATGCTGCAGGCTTTGCTGAGCCAGACCGAGCGGTAAGACTCGTTGGCTTTGGGGTCGGCGGCGGTCAGCGCTGAGCTGGAAAGGTAGTAGACCATGCGTTTGCCAAGGGGAATCCTGCGGATACCTGAGAAGCTCAATGAGAACGAAAGATTGAGGAAACGCAGCGCGTGATGCACGAAGTTCAACCCCACGGCCACCGCGAAATACACCCATTTGAAAGAACTGAACACAGTTACGACCCGGGGCAGGCTGCTGAGGAAAACCAGGGTAATGAAGGCAGTGAGACCTAACAACAATCCGGGCAGCAGCACGCGGTAATTCTGGCGGGTTTTGGTGATCATCGTGGTTGAACTCCAGAATTTATTATAACCAGGTTCTGCGGCATGCCAGTTTACATGCCTGTAAGTTGTCTTTTCTGCAAACCACGGCTTTTTGATGACTGGTTATGCTGAAAACCCCGATTTTTGACTTTTCAACTTATTTATGCTATGCTTTTGAATTGGATGGTGAACAAGCACAATTCGGGTATCAAGGACGAGAACATGCATCGAGAACGGGTATCAGAGAATGTTTACTGGTTTCAAAGCGAGGTTTACGCCCAGGTGACCGCCGGGGCGGTCACCGGTCCGAGCTGGGGGGTAATGATCGACACGCTGGCATTGCCGGAGGAAGCGCTGGAAATGAGAGCGTTTATCGAGGACAACCTGGGAGTGCCGGTGCGCTACGTCATCAATACGCATTATCACGCCGATCATTCGTGGGGCAACTGCTTTTTCCCCGGCGCCACGGTAATCGCGCATTCACTGGCCCGTGAAACGATGCTGGAGAAGGGTGAGCCTTCGCTGGAATCCATTAAGAAACAAAATGCAGCTTTCAAACAGGTCAAACTTGTACCACCACACCTGACCTTTTCTGAAGGAAACCTGACGCTGCGCGTGGGCAAGAAATCGCTGGTGCTGTTCGCAACCCCGGGGCATTCAGCCGATGGCATATCCGTGCTGGTGGAAGAAGACAGGGTGCTCTTTGCCGGTGACGCTTTCATGCCGCTACCCTACATGGTGGATGGCGATCCGGAGGAGTTATCTGCCACCATCAAGCGCATCGGCAAGATGGGACTGGAGAATATCATCCAGGGGCACGGGGATATTATCCTGCGCGGCGAAATCGAAGAGGCAACGCGTTCCAATCTGGCCTACATCAACGCGGTACGCAAGGCAGTGCGCGCGGCTTCAAAAAAGCGTGAACCGATTGAGGCGCTGGCCGAGATTGATATTGAATCCTGCGGCAAGAGCCGTGTCACCCTGGGGGGATTGGGCGTGGAGTTGCACAAGCGTAACGTGGTTTATCTGTACAAAACGCTGGCAGCCGATGAAACCAGTGCAGAGCAGTAATCAGCCGGCCAAAAGCCGGTTTTTTTTATCATAGAAGGAAACCTAGCAGCGAAAACACCAGTACCACCACCGCCGGCTCTATCCACATGGTGCGGGGGTTGGCTTTTTCTTCCATGTTAGATGCCAGGCTTATCAACCCGTACAGCAGACCCAGCAGGAGGAGCCCGAACTGCAGGGGACGCAGGGGGAGGTAGAACATGGCTGCGGCGAGCTGAGCGATGATGAGGGTGATGCCGGTAGCCCAGCCCAAACGCCAGGCTCCACGCAGACGCAGATAGAGGGAACGCGCGCTGATAAGAAATACCACCGGAACGAGGGTAGCCAGCAAGATGTACAGGCGCAGGTCGGCGCCGGCAATGGCTGTGACGACGATAAGGAACAGCGCGAAACTGACCGCGTCTAGACCCAGCACCGCAAAGGAATAACGCAGGTCAGCAGGGTCGGCGGAGATATACTCGACGGTCAATACACCCGCCAGCAGGAACCCCCCCAGCGCGAAAACGATCCACCAGGCCGGGCCGACCGGCAGCGTACCGAGGGTGATACCGATGGCGACTGCGCTGAAAGCCGGCACCAGCCAGTGGTGCCAGTGCCGCCAATAAAGCTGGGCGTTAAGGTTGGGGTGTGTACCTATCACCCATTCCACCCCGGCGGCTGCCAGCAAAGCCGCCACAACCGCCACAACCGTTGAGAAATTCAGGTTGATCACCAACAGGATGCCGGGCAACTGCAAATTCAAGGATCGGGTAGGCAGGGTAATTAACGCGGTGGTGGCATACGCCAGCAGGATCAACGCGAGGACCACGCTTAACCGTTCAACATCCGGGAGATGTTTCTGTTCGCTCACAGGGTAATTTTACCTTATCCGCTGCGCCCCTGCCGGACATGCCAGTTGGAGGGCAGGGCAGATATGGTAAAATGATAGATTGTATGAATACAAACGAACCCATTCTCGCCGCTGTCCCTCCCCGGATATTTCCTACCCTCCTCAAAGGTTTCAACACGGTTGCCGGGCAGGTGCATCTTATCCTGCTACCTGTGCTGGTGGACCTTTTCCTGTGGTTGGGGCCGCGGCTGCACATCTATGACTTGTTCGCGTCGGCGATACAACTGCTCAACGCGAATATGTTAAAACTGGCCCCTGCGGAAATGCTTGAAACGGTGCGCGCTGCTACCACCCTGTACACAAAAATGCTCCAACAGCTTAATCTGTTTTCTGCCATCCGCACCCTGCCGGTGGGCGTGCCCAGTCTGATGGCACGGTTGAGCGAGGTCAATGCACCGGTGAATTACTTCGGAAGCTACGAAGTTTCATCAGTGCGAGTGGGCATTGCCGTTCTGGGCGGGTTGCTCATGTTCGGTTTTTTCCTTGGCACTATTTACTTCAACGCACTCTCCCGCCATTCTCAACAAGAAACGCATGAATTCAATTGGACCAGATTCATCAACCAGTATGCCCAGACACTGGTGTTCTTTCTGATCCTGATAGCGCTGTTGATCGCCATCTCGATTCCCTTAATGTTGCTGGTTTCCATTCTTTCATTGATTAGCGCTGGTTTGGCGCAGTTCATCGTCGTGCTGGTCGGTTTCCTGGCCATATGGTTGGTGCTGCCGCTGGTGTTTTCTCCTCATGGCATTTTCGCGCTGGATCAGAAAGTGGTCCCCTCTATGTTGCTCAGCCTGAGGATGGTGCGTTTCTTCCTTCCAGGCACCAGTTTTTTCATCCTGGTGTGCATCCTCATCAGCGAAGGGCTGAACATGGTGTGGACATTGCCGGGAACCGCTTCCTGGTTGATGTTGGTAGGCATTGGCGGGCACGCGTTCATCGTTACCGGTCTGCTGGCAGCCAGTTTCCTGTATTATCGGGATGGGATCAGGTGGATGCAATACAATATACAAAAGATGACAGCAACACTCAAGAAGCAGGAAAGTGGAGGCACCCCCAATGAACAACAATAATTCCACCAGCTATGGTGCAAAAGACATCCAGGTGCTGGAAGGTCTGGAGGCGGTACGCCGCCGCCCGGGTATGTACGTGGGTGGTACTGACCTCAAGGCGCTGCATCATCTTGTGTATGAAGTGGTGGATAACTCCATCGACGAAGCCCTCATGGGCGCCTGCAGCCGCATCGACGTTATCATTCATGCTGACAGCAGCGTGACTGTGATTGACGACGGCCGCGGCATCCCGGTGGATATTCACCCTGAAAAACAGAAATCTGCGCTGGAAGTGGTGATGACTGTGCTGCACGCCGGGGGTAAGTTCGGTCATTCCTCGTACAAAGTCTCGGGAGGTTTGCACGGCGTGGGGGTTTCGGCTGTGAACGCGCTTTCAGAATGGTGCGAAGTACACGTATATCGAGAGGGACACGAGTATTTTCAGCGTTACGAGCGCGGCATACCCCAGGAAGCGGTAAAAACCATCGGTAAAGCGCCGGCGCATAAGACCGGTACTTCGACCACTTTCAAGTTTGACCGCGAGATCTTCAAAGGAGACGTGGACTACCGCTTTGATACCCTGGCTCAGCGTTTCCGCGAGATGGCCTTTGTGACCCGTAATGTCAAGATAAAGTTGGTGGATGAACGTCCGCCGGAAAAGGAAACAACATTTCTTTTCGAAGGCGGAATCGTTTCGTTTGTGCGGTATATCAACCGCAGCCGTGACGTCCTGCATCCTGTCTATTATGTTGAAAAAGAAATCGATAATATAGGCATTGAGATTGCTGTGCAATTCACCGATGCCTACAGCGAATCGGTTTTCTCCTTTGCCAACACTATCAACACCATTGATGGCGGCACTCATCTCACCGGTCTGCGCATGGCTATCACCAGGGTGATCAATGATTATGCCCGCCGCGCAAACCTGCTAAAGGATGCTGATCCCAACTTCACCGGCGATGACACGCGTGAAGGGATGACCGCCATCGTCAGCATCAAACATCCTGACCCGCAGTTTGAAAGCCAGACCAAGGTCAAGCTGATGAACCCGGAGGTGCAGACCTACGTGCAGCAGGTGGTCGGAGAATCGTTCGGCGCTTTCCTGGAAGAAAACCCTTCCGCTGGCAAAGCCATTGTGAGCAAATGTCTCACTTCAGCCCGTGCACGCGACGCTGCGCGCAAAGCCCGCGACCTGGTCATTCGCAAATCCGCGCTGGAATCGCTCACCCTGCCAGGCAAGCTGGCAGATTGTTCGGATAAGGACGGCAGCCGCACCGAAATGTACATCGTGGAAGGCAATTCAGCAGGCGGCTCAGCCAAGCAGGGGCGCGATCGCCATTTCCAGGCCATCCTGCCGCTGCGTGGCAAGATTCTCAATACCGAACGCGCGCGCCTGGATAAGATCCTGGGCAACGAAGAGATCAAGGCGATCATTTCAGCGTTGGGCACTGGCATTGGCGACAATTTTGATATCAAGAACCTGCGCTACGGCAAGGTCATCATCATGACAGACGCGGACGTTGATGGCAGCCACATCCGCACCCTGTTGCTCACCTTCTTCTTCCGCTACATGCCGCAGATCATCGAGGAAGGTCACCTGTACATCGCCCAGCCGCCGCTGTACCGCATCGCGCACAAGAACCAGGTGCGTTACACTTACAGCGATGCCGAAAAAGACGAGTACCTGAAATCCCTGGGGACTGTGGCGGAAAAGGCGACCCTGCAGCGTTATAAAGGATTGGGTGAAATGAACCCCACCCAGTTGTGGGAAACCACCATGAATCCGGAATCGCGCACGCTGTTGCAGGTATCGATTGACGATGCCGCGGCCGCTGACCATACGTTTGATATGCTGATGGGCTCGGAGGTGCCACCGCGGACGCGCTTCATCTCCACGCATGCGCACGCCGTACGAAACCTGGATATCTGAAAAACCGGCTCCCGGATGATAAAAACCGGGAGTCTTTTATTATGATGGTACGGTTACCAGTGATTTTTCACAGGAGCAAAAGATGAGAAAAGTGGTCGAAATCATCGAGCCGCAGTGGGTGCGCGAAGGCGCAGGCGTCAGGTTGCGCCGCTCCATCGGGTCAGAAAGATTCGACCACCTGGATCCCTTCCTGCTGCTGGACCATTTTGGCTCGCCTAACCCTGAAGACTATCTGCGCGGCTTCCCCATGCATCCGCACCGCGGCATTGAAACGGTCACTTACATGCTGGCCGGGCTGATGCGGCATAAAGACAACCTGGGGAA